>NZ_CP138990.1:2502580-2832621 GCF_044594915.1 Winogradskyella sp. R77965
TCAAGCACTTTTTCATAGGCAATTGCCTTTTGTTCATCTGTTATACCTAAATAAAGATCATTTGCTTTTCGTACGAATTGGTCTCTATTTATAAGTTTTTGAATTTTAAAGTAAACCATTGGATTTTCAATGTTTTCATAGAATTTCTCTAAATAAAGATTATAATCTATAAGAATCTTAGTAACAGATTCTTGATAAAGTCTATTTTTAGAAAACTTTGCTATATATTTTTTTGAAGCCTTATTTTTAATAATAGCTTCGATAATCCATTTGGAACATGAGATTCTGTTGTTTAATTCAGCTGCACAAACCGCTGCATCTAAATACTCTCCTGTAGTATTATCATCGTGGATTTGAAACGCTTTTTCGTAGAGCGATAGTGCTATTTTAGTTTCGTTTTTTTCTTTTGCACGATGTGCGTCTAATAATAATTGTTCATGGTTAACAAAGTCAATTGGTGTTGTAGAAGTTGCTAATACTAATGAACAAATAAGTAAAAATAAATTTTTCATAATGTTTGTTTTAAAGATTAATACTGCAAATCTATTTTACAATGCTCTTAATTTTTATGATTAAAAAATGAATCATATTTAACAAAAACTTAAAAACCTGAATGAAAGCTTAAAAAGCTTAAAGTTTACCTCTCAATTTTGTAACTTTAACTGTATAGATTATGAAAAAAACAAACCTTTTTATCAGTATATTTTCTGCAATTATTGCTTTGGGTTTAGTGATATGGCAAGTCAAAAATTTGCAAGAAATGCAATTACTAAAATCAGAAACTCTAGAACAGGACCTTCAATCTACACTAATGGATGTAGCGATAGAATTAAGAAATAAGGAATCTAGTGGAGATGTTAGATTTTTAGATGAAGATAAAAAGGTTATTGCTATTGATTCATTAGTTAAAAATAGTTTTGAAAAATTTAACTCTGCTCTTTTTTGGGGGATTTATGACGATGATAAAACACCATTATTAGGTGATTATAATGACCTTCAAAAACAAAAATTAATTGAGACGCAATATAAGGTCTGCCTATCATGCTTATTAACAATAGACTTCCCAAAAGCTGATAATTCTGAAGAGAATAAAACTAATATCTTGCTAGAGCATTCACCAGCACAAATCCGTGCAATGAGAGGTAATCCTCATAAAAAATTAAATTATTTGCACTTCTTCATGGATCCAATAAAACTTGGTATAAAACCTTATATATTGCCTTTACTATTTCTTGTCTCGCTATTTACTATACTTTCTTATCTATTATACCTAACCTTAATACAGAGTAGATTGATAAAGCAAAAAAATGAATTTGTAAATCATTTGTCTCATCAGTTTCAAACACCATTATCCTCCATTAAACTAAGTGCCAATTTATTATTAAATGAAGATAAGCTAGATAAAACTGAACTAGTTAGAATTATTCAGACTGAAAGTAAGCGTCTTGAAAATCACATAAAAACTGTTTTGCATTGGGTAAAGTCAGATGCTAAACGCCTACAAATTCTCAAACAACAAATAGATTTAGAGAAATTGATAAAAGAATCTATAAATCAGATGAAACCAATTTTTATTTCTAATAAAACTGAAATTGAGTATGAAATCCAATCAGAACAAATTATGATAAATGCTGACATGAATCACATTCAATTAGTTTTATTTAATATATGGGAAAATGCAATTAAGCATAATGAATACCCGATAAAACTAAAAGTAACTTGTAGTGTATTTGGGGACAAAATACAAATTAGAAATATAGACAATGGGAAAGGTTTTGATCAATATTTCAAATCAAATAATTTTAAGGGCTTAGGATTGATTTACGTTAAAAATATTATGAAACAACACGGAGGTAGTTTAGAAATTATGAATAACTCTACTAATGGTGCATCTATAAACTTAAATTTTCCTAGCAATGGCTAAAATTCTTTTAGTAGAAGACGATAAAAGCTTTGGATATGTTCTGAGCGAATATATTAAGTTGAAGAATTTTGATGTGATTTGGCGTGAAACTTCAGATGAAGCTATTACAGATATTACTAAAACAACTTTTGATTTAGTAATATTAGATTTAAATCTTAGGCAATCTTCTGGATTTGATATTGCAATTAAATTAAAGGAAGTCGCACCAACGACTCCATTCATTTTTCTTACCGCTAGAGATCTTAAAATTGATCAATTAAAAGGATATAAATTAGGTGCCGAAGAATATATTACTAAACCTATCGATGAAGAAATATTATTAGCCAAAATTTCTGCTATCATAAATCGAAAAATTGAACCTGGACCAAAAAGTAAAATAATTTTTTGGAAAGATTTATCATTGAATATTGATAAACGAGAATTAAAAATAAAAGACGATGTTTTTACATTGACTGAAAAAGAGAATTTATTAATGAATGAGCTATTGAGGAATCCAAATAAGTTAATTAAAAGGAAAGAGGTGCTTCTGAAATTTTGGGATGAGCAAGATGAGTTTTCTAAAAACTCAATGGATGTATATATTTCTCGATTGAGAAAATTGTTAAATAACAGTGGTATTTCTATTCGTAATGTTCATGGTAAAGGATTTATTTTAGAGTAATCAATTTTTAAAACGTTATGAAAATAAATAAAACATTAGCCTTAATTTATTTAGTCATTTTATTTGGGTGTAAAAACTCAACTTCTGTTCAACCAGAAGAAAATAAAGATATAAAATCAATAAATAGACCAACCATCAGTTTTACTTTTGATGATGGATCGACCTCTGATATCGTTAATTATAAGTTTGAGGAATGGAATAATATGATTTTATCTCACCTTGAAAGTAAAAATTTAAAGGCTATATTTTTTGTTACTGGTAAGAACAAACTTGACGAAAAGGGACAATATTTATTACGAACTTGGAACGAAAATGGTCATAGAATAGCAAATCATACATTTACTCATTCTAATTTCAGTTCATAGAAAAATACAGCTCATCTTTTTGAAAAAGAATTAAAATCTACAGATTCTATAATTTCAAAATTTGACAATCACATTAAGCTGTTTAGATTCCCATATTTAAAAGAAGGGCAGAATAAGTATAAAGTAGATAGTCTTAGGGATATTCTTAAAGAAAATAATTATACGAACGGCTATGTAACTATTGATGCATCGGATTGGTATGTTAATCAACGCTTAATAAAAAGAATAAGAGAAAAAGATATAGAAAATACTGAAATTGAAAAGTTTAAAAAGTTTTATATCTCTCATATCATTGAAAGAGCAGAATATTATGAAAAACTATCCTACGATATAAATAAGAGACATATTAGCCATACACTTTTACTGCATCATAATTTAACTTCTGCATTATTTCTTAATGATCTTATTGAAGAGTTTGAACGAAAAGGTTGGGAAATTATAAATACTAAAAAAGCTTATGAAGACATAGTATTTTATCAAATACCTGATTCTAAATATGCAAGTGAAAGTTTAATTTGGTCTAAAGCTAAAGAATTAGGTAGTTATGAAGACCAATTAAGATTTCCTGCAGAAGATAGTAGATACGAAAAAGAGAAAATGGATGCTTTAGGTTTATAATTAATTAAGATTAATTTATTCGACCTTAAGAGCCCGCAGCATGATATCTATCAGTAGTAGATATTTTGCTATCAGTTAAAACAAACGCAGCTTTATATTTCTCTGCTGATTTTAAGTACTCTTTTGATTGATAAAGTTTTCTAGCTTCTTTTATAAAACCTAGATATTCGCCTCCATTTTGTCCATAACATACCTTTCCAATAAAAACAAATAGTAGTATCAAAATTTGTATGGTTATCTTCATGGGTTTATTTTTTACTACTGGTTAGTACCGCCCATTTGGTATTGAATTTACGGGTTTCTTGTTTTTTATATTCTTCTTTAATTTTCTCGTCGGAATAGCCCATGTCTTTATACATTTTAGTCATTGCTTCACTTTCAGCAAACTTTTGGCGCATTTTACCAGTTGTGCCAATAATACCTACCCAGCTATTGGCATCTACATCAGACACTAAATAAACTGAAGGTGCTTCATTTTCAGATGAAAAAGCTGGCCCTTGTTGAAAAATACCATCTACTTGTGCAAATAGGTTTCCTTTTAGTATGGTGATAAAATTGGCATCAGTCCAATGCCACATTTCTATTACTTCTTTATCTGGCGTTTGCATTTTTAAACCCCAGCCAACTCTAATTGGGTTGCCATTATTTGCATGTTTAATTAATTCTTCTAAACTTCCTGAAATAGCATTGCCTTCTCTGTCTGCTTCATAGATAACTTTATAAGCATTATTGTCTTGTCCAAAAGATATTATCCCAGTAAAAAGGAATACTATTAGCATAAGGTGTTTTGTTATTTTCATGATTATTTAATTTATTGTTAGTAATTAAGGCCAGCGATTTGCTGAACCTTTTAAAATTTGTTATTTGCATTAGCTTGAAATTTTTGAGTAAAAATTAATCAGATAACCCTATGAAAAAATTGTAGCAAAGAAGTAGATTTTTTCAAAAAAATTAAGTGTTTATATTTCACTAATTGAAAGTAGTAATTTTATGAAAATAAAGCAGTTAACGATTTTTAATTAGTGTTAATCAGTGTTAACTAAAAAGTATTAGTATTTATGAGTTAATTTTGTGATGTTAAATTGCTGTTTATAAGGGATTAGCTATTATTAATTCATGTAATGAATGAATTCTTAGAATACTCTATTTTGGATATACTTTTTTTCTTACTTAACCGAAATAAAAACTTCCACTTCTGAATCATCATCTTTTTGTGATTTAGAACTATGTATTTCGAAATCGGTTGTATAGCTTCTATTTATGGTTTCATTGTTCCAGATGTCTTTCCAAGTTTTAATTAAAGCTTCTGGCATATTTCCTTGAGCAACAATTTTTTTATAGGTTCCTTTAGGTATTTCGAATCCTATCAGACCTTTTGGTATATTATCCAAGGAACTTACTTTGTAACCTAATATTGAAGTGTATTTCCCTCTATAGTCTGTTTCATAATTTGTGTAGATAGAGTATATATCTTCACTTAATTTATTAGTGATTTTAGTTCCTACATTTTCGACGAAAAAACGCTGCCAAAGCAGACCTATACCTTGATTTGATTTTTCATTTTCATTAGTCGTATTAACAGATATTCCAATGACCTTTATTTTTTCTTTAATTTCCATATCATCATTTTTTGAATTAAAATTATCTAATAAATTTTTCGCTCTCTGATAATTTCCTGTTTCTTCAGTGGAAACTTCAAGTGTTTTTTTAAGATACTTTTTTGCATTCTTTATATCGTTTTTAATCATGTAAATGAAAGACTTCATCTCATAAACGCCAATGTATTGTCTTGGGTCCTCTCCAGTAATATCATTTTCTAGTTTATTAAACACTTCTAGTGCATCATCAATTGATGAGTTATTGGTTTTCCAATCCAAATATTTTTTAGGGTGCCACCAATAATCAAATGGTTTTCCGCCAGATTCTTCAATCCAAGCATTCATTACTAAATCTGCTCCAATGTCCCATAAAACAAAAGGATAAAAGGCTGCTTTGGGGTTTTTATTTGCGTAACTACTATAATATTCAATTCCTTGTTGAGTGCCATTTGTATTTATTTTTTTGATTACACTTTGCTTTAAAGAATCTTTATGATGAGTTCTAAAATATTCTTCTTCAAATGCAATTGGGAAAAGCTCTTTTAAATTTTTCATACTAAACCCTTTAGTTAACTCTTTACTCACATTAATTGTGATTTCATTTTGATAATTATGGAAAGAGTATAGATGAATAATGCCGCGCTTTAAATCGAAAACATAAGAGTATTGTGTTGGGTGCGTTCCTTCTTGATGCGTTCTACTCAATAAGCTTTTAAATAAATCTTTAGATATATGACTAGAACTTGAAAGCCCTTCATTTATAATTTCAAATCGTCTGCAATCATAATTACTAGAGCTAATATCGCAAGCATTAAAATTTGTAATTAATTGGTAGTCTTCATTGCCTCTTTTGAGAATTGCGTCTCGATTTACTACGACAGAATTACCAGTAGCATCCGCTAATAATATTTGATTTGTAGAAGATTCATATTGATACTTTTCTAAATAATTTAAAGCTTCATCGACGGTCTTACATTTAGCAAGAATAGATGAAAATAAATTAGCATCAAGCTTTGCTTTGCCAGCCATGTTTTTCCCTTCAACTTCGGGTATATATGCAAAGTCAAAAAACAAACCATGTTCATTAATAGCTGTTTGTATTTGATAGTTAGAATGCCCTATATTAATACTCCCATAACGATCCTCTGTGGATGGGCTTGTCCATAACTTTGTAAAAGGGTCTGACCAATCTTCGTTACCAGCTGCTAAGACTTCGCCATGTTTTGCAGCACAGAATATGCTGCATGCATATACTTTATTAAAACATATAAGTAATATAACAATAAAGGCATTCAGTTTTATTTTATTTTTCATGACAACTAGTCTTTTTTTGTATACTCTTCTAATGTATTCCATATTTCTATAAATTGTATATAAGATTCTTTTTCTTCAACCATATAATTTGTCATTAAAATTCTTCCTATTTTAGTTTTTGGGTTAAACCACATGTATACCATACTGCCAAGAGGATCACCGCCGTTATGAAATATTTCTCCATTTTCTGAAAACATCCAAAACACGCCACTATTTTTTATTTTCTTTTGATTGCTTTGTTTTGTAAGTCCTTCAGGAAGTTTGGCTGTAAACATTGTTCTATATGCACTTTCATCAATTAAAATTCCATCCCCAGCATATCCTTTTAGGATCTCATGTAGATAGTTACTTAAATCTTTACAATTAGTGTGTAAGCCACCATCGGCATAGGTGCTATTCCCAAAAACTGGTGTTTTCGTGAAGTCTTGAGTCAAATAAGTTTTGGCTAAATCGCTGTCTGATACATTTTGAACATACCAACTAGAGTTATTCATTTTTAAAGGTTTAAAAAGAATCTCCTCTGTATAGTCTGCGAAACTTTTGCCAGATATCAATTCAACAATGTAAGCAGCGAGATTTGCACCTAGATTAGAGTATTGATAATTACTACCAGGTTCGTTGTTCGAAAAAGTGTCTAGTCCGTACCAAGCTCCTTTGGAATTTAAAACGTTATTACAATATTGAGATAAACTCAATTTACTATTCACTCTATAATTATCGAAAAAGGCTAACCAATCTTCAGGAAGTTCATTTGAATCAATTTTAGTTTTTTCAATAAAATACTTATTCCTTAAATCATAATTATTTTCTGTATCAATAATACTAGAGGTATGTGTTGCTAGATGTTGAATGGTGATATTTTTATTGGGGAAATTAGGGTTTGTAACTTCAAATGGTAGAATGTCATTAATAGGGGTGTCAAGTGTTAGTTTCCCCTCTTGAACTAATCTCATTATTGCTAAGCCAATGGTTGTTTTAGATACAGATGCTACCGATTGGACAGTGTTTGTTGTGTAAAGGATATTATGTTCTAAATCAGCATGGCCAAATGCATTTTGGTATACTATTCCTTTTTCATTAACTATCGAAACAGCAAAACCTGGTAATTTATTTTGCTTGCTAATATCGTTTAACTCTTTATCAAGAGTCTCGTATTTATTTGAGCAACTGTATAAAGAAATGATAAAAAGAAGTGTTGTTATAAAAACAATATTGGTTTTTAAATTCATAGTTTTATTGTGGTTTTGATTTACTTCCGGCCAAAATGCCTCCATCAATATTTAATTCTATTCCTGTGACATAACTTGATTCATCAGATGCTAAATACAAAGCTCCATAGGCAACATCAATTGCTTTTCCAAAAGCACCAAGGGGAATTTCAGATTCAATAGAATTTATCATATCCTCACGTTTTTTACCTTTTCCTAGCATCATATCCCACATAGGTGTCATTATTGCTGCTGGATGGATACTATTACACCTAATATTATACCCTTTTTCTGCACAGTATAACGCCACACTTTTAGTATGATTTCTAACCGCTGCTTTACTAGAAGCATAAGCAACCGCAGTCGGAATACCTACAATTCCACTTCTTGATGAAATATTTACAATTGAGCCTCCTGTTTTCTTCATCATTTTTATTCCATATTTGCAACCTAACATAACGCCATTTAAATTAACGTTGTGTACTTCATTCCAAGAGTTTAAGTTGACATTCTCAGCATCAAAAGGACCGTCGGTTTCTATAAATCCTGTTATTCCTGCATTATTTATGAGTATATCTAATGTTCCATAATTATTAACTATGTGATTACTTAACTCGAGCCAATCATCTTCTTGCTTAACATCTAAATGATAATAATCAGCTCTATTCTTCAACTCCTCAACCACCATTTTACCTTCTAAATCTAAAATGTCGGCAAGAATAACTGTTGCTCCTTCTTTGTGAAATAACTTGGCGATTGATTCGCCTATTCCTCGTGAAGCTCCAGTTATTAATACTGTTTTATTTTCTAATCTATTCATATATTAAAAGAATAGTTCTTTAACTGGAATACTTAATGAATTTAATTTTAACTCCTATTTTTTAATATTTCTTTATGTTCTTCACTAGTAATATACCTAGCTGCTTTAAGTTTTTCTATTTTATAGGTTTGACCATCATCAAATAGAATCTCGGTAGCTTCAATTTTACATACGCTTAAATCTACCTCTAATACTAGCCCAGGAAAACCTATAAAACTTGCAGGCCCAAATTTTGAGGGTATTTCTTTTGTAAACCAAACAGTTGTAGTAAATTCAGTTTCTTCAATTTTTTCTCCTACAAATCTATCACTAGTTCTCGTAATTTTACTTTTATAGATTGAAAAAGCTTTATGACATAAAAAACCATGTATTAATTTGGTCTCTTTAGTGAAATTCCATTTTTTCTTAAGTGTGTCTATAGGATAAACTATACCTAAACTGTCATCTATATATTTAAAACGCTCATTGGTTTTTAAATTCACATATGTGTCATTTGCATAAATCGGATTTATTTTAACATTTGCTTCGAGATCTCCACCACTAAATATAATTTGTTTTTCTTCATTTTGCTTTAACCCTTTTGCACTTATGTATATTGACTCATAGTCATTGAAACTTAATAAAAGTGTTGTAGTAAGTGCCTTTTCGTAATCCCTTATGTATTTATTAATAACACTTGAATCTGTTGTTTTTGTATAAATTTTATTATCTATCATTTTGGGTATTACTTTGTAAATGACATTTCCTTGTTTGTTTTTTTGAGCAAAACAGTTAATGGTAATTAGCAAAATACCTAGTTTTAAAAATGCTTGATTTTTCATTTGATTAAGAATTTGATTTGATGAATTTTTCTGTATAGATATCTCCTTTTATATTTAGTTTAATAAAATAGACTCCATTATTAAGCTTTGAAGTTTTAATTTGTATTACACTTCCAAAGGGTTGATGATTCAACCAGTTAAAACCGTTGAAGCTTTGAGTTGTGAAACCTGAGTGACCTATCCATAATGTCTCACTCTCTGTAATTTTAACTGATGTAACAAGATTATCTGAAAGTCCGCTGTTTTGCGAATTTATATTTTCCCAATTATATCCATCAAATTTATAGAGTCCAGATAGATAGCTACCTATCCATATATTATTAGTAATTGGGTCGACGTCTATTGCTAAAAAAAAGCCATTAGCGGGCAACCCACTATTTGTTTCATTATAAGTAATCCATTCTGTTCCATTGAATCTTGAAATACCATAATAGCTTGATGCCCATACATCACCATTATTATCAATAGCAATATCTGTTATTTGATTATTTGCCAGACCATTATTTACACGCGTGAATTTTGTATAGGTGTTTGTTGTTATATCCCATTTATAAACACCACCTGTATAAGTACCAACCCATAAATCGTTGCCATTAAATTCTAAACTAGTTGCGTATATGTCGTGTGTAAACTCTTTCCATGTATTTTGAGTATATGAAAACCTGAATAGAAGAAATATTGATAGAAATACTAAGTTTTTCATGATTTAGATCATTTAATTATAGATTAAATCTTGTGAGTTTGAATTATTATCAATAATTAATCTAAAAATACTTTTTTACGTTTTGAAAAAAAGCAAAACTTGGGAAGGGTAAGTTGAAAGAGTTGTAAAAATGTTGTAACAGGGAAGGAGTTGTTGCTAAATAAGCTAGAGCACTATAATTTACTATACATTTTTAGGATTATTTTATTTCTTTAATCACTAATGTTAATCCTACTTCATCATCTCTTAGATTTACATACAGTTTATTAAAAGAAAAGCTTTCTGTTTGATTTTCCTCCTTAATACTTATCCACCCATTAGGTATATATAAGCTTTTTTTTGAAGGACTATATTCAATAAAATCAGAATAAATTTCTATTTCTTTATCATTTTTAGTGAAAGATGCTTTACCATTCAAATAAGTTATTTTATCTAAATTTTGTTTTTTTTCATCTGAAATGAATTGAAAAATATCTAAACTGTCTTTTACTAAAGAATCAGAAGATAAAAAGTTATAATTACATTTTACACTTTTAGAAAATGAATAAAGATCAATAGTATAATCAATTAGCTCTGATCCTCCATAGTTACCATGTCCAGGTATTACAATTTTTGCATCACCATAATTATTTCTTATTCTTTTAGCTGTATTTGACCACTCACTAAGGTTAGCATCTGCAATATTTCCGATCCAACCATTTTTATTTCTTATTTCATTACCAGCGAATAATGTTTTTTCTTTTGGAATCCATGCCACAATACCGTCAGTTGTGTGTGCTTCACCAAGATAGTGGCAAACTAATATATTATTTCCAACCTTTAGTTCCAGCTTTTTATTAAATCCAAAATCTGGTATAGGTAAACCTTTTTCTTTTGCAATTAGTCTTGTTAGCTCATTTGAGTATGTTTTAATATCATTATTATGGACAATATCGATACCTTCCATTGCATCAGGATGCCATCTGTCAATTACAAAACCAACAATGGATGCTTTCTTTTTAACCCAATTAATTAAGTTTTGAGTTTCTAAATCGGAATTGGGTGTGGAAATAATTATTGCTTCTTTATTATCTATATAAATTAATCCATTATTGTTTTTATAAGTATGAATATAAATGGATTCCGATAATTTGGTCAACGTTAAAGATTTAGATACCTTTTCTGTTTGTCCTAATAGAACGTTAACTAATAGGTAGAATATAAAAGATAAGTTTAGATTTCTCATCATGTCTAATTACTACTAATGATAATATTTTCGACTTATTGTAACTTATTATAATTAGACTTTAGTTTTTTATAATCTCACTGATTTAATTTTAAAGACTCAATTCTTTCTTTGAATTCTTTCTTATTTCTATATGAAATAGTTAATTCAGTATTATCATTTAATAGTAAATTACCACCTCTACCATGATCCCATTCTTTTACCATCTTTAAATTTACTAAGTAACTTTTATGAATTCTAAAAAAGTAATCTGGCAAAAAATCGTTTAATTTTTTTAAACGTTCTTGTATATATAACGAATTTCCATTTGTTAAATAAATTCTGCTGTAAGGATCATCTGAATCAATATAAAGTATCTCATTAAGAGTGATTACTTTAGTTTTTTTTGCAGTTCTTAATATTAATTTACCTTCTTCTTGAATTAGATTGTTCTCACTCTTAACTATAACATTTATTGTTTCCCATATTTTAACTCTAGACTTTGCCCTTGCAACAGCATTCTTCAACTCGACAATTGAGAAGGGTTTTAGTATATAGTCGCATGCCGAATGCCTTAAGGCATCTAGGGTGAAATTTTCATAACCAGTAATAAATATTGTTAAAAACTCAAAAGGAGAGAATTGATTTAAAAGTTCAAAACCATTTCCATCTTCTAATTCTATATCAAGAAAAACTATATCAGGCTTCTCTTTAGCTATAAGTTTGATTGCTTTAGTAATAGTTTTACTAAAACCAACTATACTAATATCTGGGCAATAATCTGATAAAAACAAGCTCAATAATTCTTGACTGTTTTCTTCGTCTTCTACAATTAGAGCTTTTAAATTCATGATTTTTTAATTGGCATTTTAATAATGACACTTGTTCCTTTTGGTAACTTTTTAGCTATTATAATTTTAGCCATATCATTATTGTTCTTTTCATTTAATAATTCTAATCTTTGTTTGACGATATCAATACCAAAAGATTTATGCTTTGAAGTATTGTTTTCTCTTCTTTTGAAACCAATGCCGTTATCTAATATTGTAATAATAATTTGATTATAATGAATTTCATAATTTATAATAATCATGCCAACATAGTCTATATTCTTAAAAGCGTGCTTGACTGCATTCTCAATTATTGGTTGAGAAATAAGAGAAGGTATTTTAATTCTATCCGTAACAATTGTATTATCAATTTTTATTTTAAAATTGAACTTATCTCTAAATCGCATTTTTTCTAGACTCAAATAGTCAGTAACAAATTGAATTTCTTCTGTTAGACTTATATCATCTCTTGCAGAAAAATTTAGACTTTTTCTAATTAATTTGGATAGAGTGTGAATGTACGAGTTGGCTTCAGTTTTTTTATTAGTAAATATATAATTTTGAATAGTGTTTATTGAGTTGAAAACAAAATGAGGATTCATTTGATTTCTTAATGTTTTCAGCTCTGCATTTTTTAACCTTAAATCAAAAGAAAGTTGTTTTTTTAAAATATTTGATCTTAGTTTCCAAATACTCATAAGAGAAATTAATAAAATTATACCTAGAAGTAATCTAAATATAGTTGTTTGTGAAAAATGCGGTGTTATTTCAAAATTTAAGGATTTAATATCACTATAGCCATTATTAGTATCGATGCATTGAACAGAAAAACTATACCTACCAGCTTCAAGATTTAAATATTCAAGTACTCTATTATTAGTTTCTTTCCATTCAGTTTTATTATCTAGGTAAAGATCTTCTTGTGTTAATTTATATCTATAAAAATTATCACTTTTGTTATTAGGCTTATAATCCGAAATTCCTGTATAACTAATTTTAATGTCATTTTGATTATAGTTGAGTTTTATTATTGGACTTGAACCATCATGCTTTTCTTTTCCTGTTTGAAAACCATCTATGTGCATCACTGGCTTTGGGTAATTAACATCATTAATATCAAAATGACATATGCCTTTGTCTGTTGCTATATAAATTTTATTATTTAAAGTGCTTACATCCTTAATATAGTTTGAATTTAAGCCTTTAGAAGTATCATAAACACTAATAGATTCTATTACTAATTTTGAATCAGTTAGACTGTATTTAAGTTTATTTAGCCCTTTATTTGTTGCAACCCAAAGAGTATTGTTTTCTGAAGAAAAAATAGAGTTAATTGACATTGAAGAGAGTATGTTTTGATGCAGTTTTTTCCAAGTTCCATTAATTTTATAAATTAATCCATCACCAATGGTAGAAGCCCATAACACACCATCAACAATAGCTAAATCCGTAACTCTCATCCCGTTAGAGAAATCACTTTTTTCCACTTTTATTTTATTTTTATCCATTGGATTATATGATAAACTGTAAATACCATCATATGTGCCAATATGCATATTATTCTCATTCTCGAAAAGTAAACACAGAGCTCTTTTAGACAATTTAAATAACAAATATTTGTTATCATTTTCTGTTAGATAGTATGATAGATCTGAATAGTTATATTCAATATATCTAGTACTATTAATAGAGATATAATTATTAAAATCTGTATTCAAAATGGGATTGCCATTTTTGTATGTCACACCTCCAAAATAGAAAACATTAGGGTTCATGAGGTCATTATGACCTCTATAAAAACCCCTTTTACCCTGCAGCGATATGCTGGTGGATTTATTTTCTTTATCTATAATAAAAACTTCACCTAAAATAGATTTTGCGTAGAGTAAATCTTTATAATTATGTAAGCCCTCAATGTTCTGGTTTTTCTTTTTTGGGAAAGTAATATTTTCTACTAATAATGGGGAAATCTTGAATACTCCTTTAGATAAACTTGTCGCCCAAATCTCATTTGATGCTGTTAAAAGAGCAGAAGTTATACTTGCGTTTTTTATTAAATGACTAGGGTCTTGATATATGTCACTTGAATTATATTGAAAAAGACCTTCATCTGACATAATAAATAATCTATCGTTCTCAGCAGTAAATTCATTATATATAAATGATTTTTCTATTTCTGAACTAATTCTAATGGGCTTACCTGTAGAATAGATGTAGCCGCGCTCTAATAAAATAGCTTTAACCCTTTCTGTATCTTGTTCGTAAGCATTTTTATAATTAACTAACCTTTTGGTTTTATTGCTGCAATTTTTTGAACACTCAAGTTTTTTCTTTTTTAAAGTGGTGATCTTCCCTGATTGTCTATTTATTGAGAACTGCTGAGTCTTTGGGCTATTTCCATTAATAAAATAAATATTATTTGAGTCAATATTAATTATCTCATACCATTCGTTTTTGTTTTGTCTATATTTTTTTAATTGATTATTAAATTTAAATGGTTGAAAATTCGTTCCGTCCCAAAAAGTAAATGATCCATCAAAACCATTTATCCAAAATGTGTTTTCTGACTCTTTATAAAAAGTGAAGTTAACCATATTAGACAAACCATTTTCCAATGAAAATGTCTCAAATTCATAACTATTATACCTTACAATTCCTCTATCAGAAGTAAACCAAATATAACCTCTGGAATCTTGATATAGATCATAGAATTCTGTAGATGGCAAGCCATCTTCCACAGTGAAATTTTTGAAATTATATGATTGAGCCTGGCTGTAATTTGGCGCAGATATAGTTATTAAAATAATAATAACCTTATATATATTAAACCAACAAGCATAGTTCATAGATTACAAATTTAAAATAAACCAAATTAGCTGATTATGCGTTGACAATAGTTTTTTTACTCAATTAAATTTTTGCGCAACATAGACTTGTCTAATGAAAAGCAAAAAAAGTACTTTACTAGTAAATTTTGATAATGAAGAAAACAAATGTTTTTAAGAATGGCATAGGTATTGGTCTGTTTATGTTTGTAATTATGAGTGTATTTTACCCATTAATCACTGGTGATAAAATTACTGTAAGAAGTATATGCATTGGTTTTATAATATGGAATCTAGGGGGTATTATATTTGCTTATTTTTCAAAGATTAGAAAAAAGTAATCTTATTAATAATAATTAATTTACATTTTAGAAGGACAAAATTCAACAACCAATTTCAAAAAATATTCCTATGAAAAATCGAAAAATTCTTTCATTTTTAATTTATACTTTTTTAATTTCTAATCAAATCTTTGCTTGTACTATATTTTGTGCAGTTGACGATAATGGTCATATTTGGGCGGGTAATAATGAAGATGATTTATTCAATTTTAATACTTATATCAATGTTTTCCCAAAGCAAATTGGTCTTAAATATGGGTATTACACTTTATCTGTTGGAAATATAGAAAACGGCTCGAATTCAAACGCACAAGGAGGTATGAATGAAGCAGGCTTATTTTTTGACATGAATTCATTAGATGCCTCAGGTAATGAATACCCAATTAAAGATTTAGAAAGAAAGAAAAGTTTTCCAGAAGGAGACAAAGGAATCTACAAGCATATCCTCGGTAATTTTGATAAAGTTGAAGAAGTTGTTAAATTTTTTCAAGAATATTGGTTTGATTTTGGATTTAATGCAGTTCAAATGCACTTTGCGGATAGATATGGCGGGTTTGCGATGATAGGACCTTCAGGTAGCAGAATCTTAAAAAACAAAAAGTATCAAATTTCTACTAATTTTAGTATTTGTAGCAATGATCCAACTTTTGGGTGTTGGAGATATCCTATAGCCAAACAAAAATTAGAGGAACAAAAAATTGGTCTAGAGACTTTTGTGGATATATGTGAAAGTACAGCTAGATATGATAATGTTACTACTTTATATTCAAGTGTTTCAAATTTAAATACAGGCGAAATTTGGTTTTATTATGCTCTCGATTATGAAGCACCGTTTAAAACTTCAATAAGTGAACTTCTTCAAAAAGGAAAAAAGTCTTATCAAATTAGAGATTTGTATGAAAACAATGCTCTCTCAAATATTTACAAATCTTTTATTTTTAAAGGCGGTTTATCAGCCTATACAGAGTTTAATAATTCAAAAATAACAGATAAACAAAGGCAAGGTATATTGGCAATCTTCTCTAATAGAATAGTCAATGACAGGCACAATCTTGAAGCTTATCCTTTTTTAAAAGAGTACGTTAAAATTGATTCACTTAATAGGTACTTACAAATTAAAGATGCTATTTGGAAATTGCATAATAGTGGAAAGAATGATGCAATAAAGGTTATTAATAATTACAAAGAAAAAGTACCAGATACTGGTATGGAAGTCAAAAGAATTGTCAATAGACTTAACGGTAACTTCGATGAAGAACCTAATGCTACTTTTGAATTGAATGGATATCAAGATGCAAAATTTGTCTTTATAAAAGGACTCTCTAATGATGTCGGTAATTTTCTATTCAAGCGAGATGGTAAGTGGATTGGTAAGTTCAGGCTTTATGATGGAATATATAATTATTCTTTTATTGTAGATGGAAAACAAGTCTTAGATAGTAAAACACCCATTAATACTATATATAATCCTGTTTTTCCTGGTTCAAAACCATTTAGAACGCATCAGTCAGTTGTTAATATGACAAGTGAAGTTTATGAAACTACCATAAGAGTTAAAACACCAGATAAAAATGATGTAGTACATATTACAGGTAACCAAAGAAATTTAACAAACTGGACTTCATTGATAAAAATGAAGAAAATATCTGATTACGAGAGGGAAATAACTTTGGATTTACATTATCCAGCACAAATAAAATTCACTCGAGGTACATGGGTTTCGGAAGCAATAATTAAAGGTAATGAGACTATTTCTAAAAATGGTTTTTATAAGCCAATATTAATAGAACTGAATCATGCTGAATTATTCTTTGAAATAATTAATTGGAAAGATAAATTAATAAACGATTGAAAAAGTTTAAAAAAACAGTAATTATGAAAGCTTATTAGACAAAAGGATATAATAATTTATGGTATAGCTTGATTTTTAATAAAACAAAATCACAAAATCACTTTGTTTTTATTTTATAGTATAAACTCGATTTCTCGCAGGTCAATGACAGCAAGGCTTCCGAGATAAGTTTTAGCATATAATTTAGCTCAATAAAAAAAGCCTCGAATATCTATTTGATAATCAAGGCTTTAAGTGCTTTAAAAAGTGGTCCCACATGGACTCGAACCATGGACCACCTGATTATGAGTCAGGTGCTCTAACCAACTGAGCTATAGGACCTATTGGTTAATACCAATCACTTTATTGCTAAAGCGAGTGCAATATTACTACATATTTTAAAACTCCACAAGAAAATTAATTCAATTTACTCGTCAATCTCTTGGCATAATTCTACTAAAACACCATTTGTAGATTTTGGATGTAAAAAGGCGATCATCTTATTATCAGCCCCTTTCTTAGGTGCTTTATGAATCATTTCAAAACCTTCTTCTGTTAATCGTTTAATTTCCTTTTCGATATTATCCACAGCAAAAGCGATATGATGAATACCTTCTCCTTTTTTTTCAATAAACTTAGCAATCGGGCTATTTTTATTTGTAGCCTGGAGTAGTTCTATTTTATTTGGTCCGCATTTAAAAAAAGAGGTTTTTACACCTTCACTTTCTACCTCCTCTAATTTATAATGCTTTTTTCCAAATAAACTCGCAAAAAGCTGATTAGAATTCTCAATATCTTTTACAGCGATACCTATGTGTTCTATTTTTCTCATAAATTTTTCTATTTTGTATCCGTAATATCGGAATTCCTGTGGTTATAAAACATGATTTTTGTTGGATAAAAATACTATAATCCTTAAATATCCTCTACTTTTGCAAAATGGAAAGTAATAGACAGAAAAAAATAGCAGGTATTCTACAACAAGATTTAGTAGATGTCTTGCAGCGTGCCGCTTCTGAAGGTGGACTTAAGGGCATTATAATTTCAGTCTCTAAAGTTAGTGTTACTGTAGATTTATCTATGGCTAAGGTTTACTTAAGTATATTTCCGAATAAAGAGGCAGAACCTTTACTCGAAGGTATTAAATCTAACAAGCCTTTAATAAGACACGAATTAGCACAACGCACACGTCATCAATTAAGGAGAATGCCTCAACTAGAGTTTTTTATTGATGACTCTTTAGAATATATCGATGGTATTGAACGTTCTCTTAAAGGTGAAGAAAATCCTCTCGAAAACCCTGATTTACTTGGTAAGCGTAAAAAATCATAAGTGAATTTTCCTTTATATATAGCAAAACGCTACCTGTTTTCTAAAAGCAGTAATAATGCTATAAATATAATGACTCTTATTGCTTCTGGTGGAGTAATTATTGCATCAGCAGCGCTATTTATTGTTTTATCTGTTTTTGCTGGTTTAAAAGATTATAGTCTTCAGTTTTCGTCTTTTGTGGATCCCGATTTAAAATTAATACCAAAAGAGGGGAAGTCTTTTCTGTTTTCTGCAGATGATCTATCTAAGTTGAGTGCAACACCCGGGATTGCCTCTTACTCTAAGATAATTGAAGAGCGTGTTATTCTAAAAACAGAAAATAAAAATCTTCTCGCCACTCTAAAAGGTGTTGATTCAAATTATTTAAAAGTTACCAATATCGATTCCATGGTAAGACAAGGGAATTGGATAAGCCCAAACAGTAATGATGTGGTTTCTGGTTCTGGAATTTCGTACAATCTATCCTTCGGAATTTTAGATTATTTAAAACCGCTATCTATTTATGTTCCTAAACCCGGAAAAGGCCAAGCAAGTTCACCAAAAGGTTATTACAATTCAGCTTATGTTAATAATGTTGGACTTTTCAATATTAATGAAGAATTAAACAATGAGTATGTTTATGCAGATATTAACTTAGCAAAATCATTATTGAATTATAAAGAAAATCAGCTGAGTGCTTTAGAGTTAAAGCTACTTTCTGACAATGATGAATCAGAAATCAGAGCAGTCCTAGAAACTACTTTCCCTAATAGGTTTACAATTAAAAATAGAGAACAGCTAAATGATGCTTTATTCAAAATGTTAAATACCGAAAACCTTGCCATCTATCTCATTTTCACTTTAGTTATTATCATAGCATTATTCAATGTTATTGGTGCTATTATTATGATGATTTTAGACAAGAAAAAGTCTCTAAATACGCTTTTCAATTTAGGTACTGAGACTAAATCAATAAAAGCTATTTTCTTTTTGCAAGGCAGCTTAATGACTATTGTAAGTGGTCTTATTGGTGTCACTATTGGGTTATTGATTGTTTTCTTACAGCAATCTTTCGATTTGGTTATGTTAACTCCCGATTTAGCTTATCCTGTACGATTAAAATTTATAAATGTGCTTATAGTTTTGGTGACTATCTTTGCTTTAGGGATTATAGCTTCTAGAATTGCGTCGCAACGTATTACAAAACAATTAATTCAGTTTTAAACTGTAAACTGGTGGTCAGAAAATTTTTCTAAAACCTCATCAAAGGCAGCAAACACAGCTGCAGAATCATCACTAGTCACCATTTTCATTCTATATTCCTTAAAATGCGGAATACCTTTAAAATAATTAGTATAATGCCTTCTGGTTTCAAAAACTCCAACGGTTTCGCATTTACAATATATTAAAAAAGATTCAACCAACATTTATGAATACAGACTCGATATTTATAAATAGCGAGTACCTTCATTTTGATTATAAAAATATAATTGACAAATTTACTAGGAAATTAGTTATAACATTTTCTGGCGTAAACCGAAAAGTCAAAGTTAGAGTAGGTAAATCTTAAAAATTAGAAAAATGAAATACATTAAATTTTTTATAACAATAATGACTGTTTTTTTGTCAATGGTTCTATACAATTCATGTGATGAAAATAATATAACAGATACAGATCATTTATCAAATAGTTTAAAGCTTGATAATGATTTATATAATTCTATTAAAGATGAATTTGCAACAGATTTCATCACTTCTGAACTTGCTTTCTCCAAAAGCAAAAGACAGTTTACAACAGCGGATTTAACAACTTCAAATAATAACACTAGTGAGATTGAAACCCTAAACATATCATCATCACTTGTTAATTTAGAAAATCTGAATACGCTTTTCAATATACAATCAACTTCAGTGGTTGTCGCAACTCTATTCAAGGACGGCGTAAGCGGCTCAGTTTCGGGATTTGCTATATATCACGTTGATAGCGGTAACAAAATGAAACTCAATGTATATTCTCTCGAAAACTCAGTATTTAAAAAAATAGAAATGGATGCGGAAAAAGTAGATGATTTTAAATATGATCATATATTATATATATCTAAGGAATTTTTTCCGGGTAAGGATATTGAATCACTAGCTATAAATACTGTAAATGACTTTTCTTCTGAATTCCAACCTGACGACTTCTCAATACTAGAGGTTGTTTCAAGGTTAGGACACGACAATCGTTATGATAATTTTAATCTTCAAAATATCTCAGAAGGTTTTAAAAGTGGAAAACCTTGTGGTCAAGTACCTTTATGTCGCAATGGAGGTAACAATACTTATTGTGCGCCGTTTGCTTCAGGCTGCAGAGTGCGTGGTGGTGTACTAACAATCTGTCCGAAAATTACTGTTTCGGAGAAATTAAATGAAAATAATATGAATAGTGAACAAGACTTATTTGATTCATTATTGCATAACAAGACACTCTACTCACTTAAAGATGATTTAGAGCTCTACGTTATCGGTGGATTTTTAGTAGAATCCTATTATTCTGTTGCTAAGCAGTTTGACGAAACTATTGATGTAGAGCTTCTTTTAGAGATTCTAGTCAATTCACCAAAATTAAGTGAATTAGTTGATGCTTTTCTTCAAGATGATTCTAATTATGTTCTAACTGAAGATATTTTTGATGAACTTACTGGTGTTATTAATTTATCTGTTTCCAAGTCAAAAGACAAGGTCTATAAAGATTTTATGATTAATTTAGTTAAAAATTTAGAAATGTTTATAGGAAAGAATATAAGTCAAATAAAAAAATCATTAATTCTTATTGAATAATTTTTGAAAAATCCTCTATCTTATATTGCTCAGATCTTAGGGTTAACAATTCTAACGTTAACCCTCTTTTGGGCTACACATAATCACATAATATTCAATTCTTTTTTTTTTAGATAAAAACATATTTGAAGTGTTTTACCATGTATTTCCTGCATTTGTTTCCTTGGTTTTATGCTTATTTTTTATTGTTTTAAAGCAATATCTACACTCTTTTATAAACAATTTAATTTTATGTCTTGTTTCTACTTTTCTCTTTATTTCAGCATATTCTAGTACTGGGCAATTTTGCGAGCTTGAAAAACACATGACTTTAGCTACTTTAATTATTCAAGTCCAAATTTGGCTATTGATTCTTTTACTAGTAATTAAATTTATAAAGTCTCTTCTAGTCAAAAAGGATGTAGTTATAATAGCTTTTTCAACACTTTTAATTGTTTTAGATTTAAAGTTTTTTTGGTTTAGCTTTTCTACTTATAGTATGTTCATAAACTCTAACTAAAACCTAAATCTAGACAAACTGATAATCAGAAAACTTCTCTAACACTTCATCAAAGGCGGCAAATACATCTTTAGAATCATCACTAGTTACCATTTTCATTCTATACTCCTTAAAATGCGGAATACCTTTAAAATAATTGGTGTAATGTCTTCTGGTTTCAAAAACTCCAAGAATTTCACCTTTCCAATCTATAGCCATTTGCAGATGTCGTCTCGCGGCTTCAACACGTTCCGCTAAAGAAATTGGTGTTAAATGTTCACCTGTTTCAAAAAAGTGTTTCACCTGCTTAAAAAACCATGGATTACCTATAGTTGCCCTACCAATCATTGCTCCATCTAAACCATAAGAATCTCTCATTTCTATAGCGCGTTCTGGCGTATTGATGTCTCCGTTTCCAAATACAGGTATATGCATACGTGGATTATTCTTCACTTCTGCAATAGGTTTCCAATCCGCATCGCCTTTATACATCTGCGCTCTAGTTCTACCATGGATAGCAATAGCTTTACAACCTACATCCTGAAGTCGTTCTGCCACTTCAACAATTCTGATTGAACTGTCGTCCCAACCTAATCTGGTTTTCACAGTAACTGGTAAATTAGTGCGTTTCACCATTTCGGCCGTAAGTTTTTCCATAAGACAGATGTCCTTTAGAATTCCCGCTCCCGCACCTTTAGAAACGACTTTCTTAACGGGGCAACCAAAATTAATGTCTATAATATCTGGATTTGACTTTTCTACAATGTCAATAGTCTGCAACATACTTTCCATATTGGCGCCAAAAATTTGAATACCAACTGGTCGTTCCTTTTCATAGATATCTAACTTCATAACGCTTTTTGCCGCGTTACGAATTAAACCTTCACTACTCACAAACTCAGTATAGACCACATCTGCTCCTTGTTCTTTACATAATGCCCTAAATGGAGGATCGCTAACATCTTCCATTGGTGCTAAAAGCAAAGGGAAATCTGGTAATTCTATGTCGCCTATTTTAACCAAGTCTTAAATTTTGATGCAAAGCTAATACTTTTTAAGGTATAAACGCTTTAAAACCCAAAGCCCGTAAAAACCTAAAACGAATTCCCCAATTATTCCGTAGATGTATGGATCGGTTGGTATTCCGTCCAAGAAAATACCTAATAATCTCCCACTTGCTAATCCCAACATGAAAATGACATTGGTCACCAAAGCCAATTTTAGATAATTAGAATTCAATATTCCTAAAATCCACAAAATTGAAAAAGATAAATACAAACCCATAATAGCCTTAAACTGATTGTGTTCATCTATGGTTTGTAATTGAATATCGAATTCTGAACTCGGGTTAAATCCATAAATAAAAGCAACAGGAACAACAATCAAAACCGAAATCACTAAATGTATTTTCTTTAGAAAACGTTTATTTTTAGTTGTCATAAAACAATATTTTAATTAAAAACTACAGATAGTTTACGTCTGCAATACCTTGTGAAAGTAATAATTCAGCACCTGTAGGGCTTGCAACAGTTCCGTAAAATGTGGCATTAAAAGAATTATTAGTACTAATTAAAGTGTTAGATGTAAAATTATTATTTCCAGGATATGAAGGAAAATAGTCCGTGTCGTTAATTCTAATTTTGAAATTTTGAAACTCGTCAATACCGACCTGTCCTTCTGGCACTTGAAAAAAAACACTGTAATTTCCACCAGAACTGATTCCTTCAACCGTAATAATACCATTTTCAAAAGTTATGATTTGAGTGGTGAAAACAGCATTAAAATCTCCAATAGTAACTCTCAATATTTCAGCAGAAATTAGACCACAATGGCCTAGCTCTTCAATAATATCTTGTAATTCACCATTAGGATCACCACATTCGGTAACTTGATTTTCTAATGCGGTTCTATAGGCAATACATGCTTGTACAATTGTAGGGTCTAAATTGTAAACACTTTCTGCATTTGACGTTATTGTCTGGGCATCACAATTTGTGTTCGTGTTTAGTTCTTCAAGCCCATCTTCATAAGGTTCGTTATCGCAAGTAAATATTATAAACGCGCTAAATAAACAGAAAAGAGCGACTATCTTTTTCATTTTAAAGCCTGACAATTTTTTAATGTAAAGATACGATTTAAATTACTTTGCATTAAAACTGTACTCGGGTGTCTATGGTCATATCACCTCGTTTAACTATAATTTCCGCCTTATCGCCCTCGTCAAAAACCGATAATGCCCTCATATAACTCATCATGTCAGTTACTGTACTATCGCCCAATTTAATTACAATATCACCTTTTTGAAGTCCTGCTGTAAATGCAGGTGTGTCTTCTCGTGTTCCATCAATACGCATACCTTTTCCATCAAATAAATAATCAGGAACTACACCAAGGCCAACCTTAAAGCGCGGTGTTTCTTCGCTTTCGTTTTTAGTTTTTCTAAACGCTAATTCTCCATTGTCATCGAGATCAGAAATGATGTTGAATATGTAGTCCGAAATAAGGTTCATTCCTTCATAATTCAATTTATCAGAATCGTCACCTGGTTTGTGGTAATCTTCATGCTGACCCGTAAAAAAATGCAATACTGGAATATCAATTAAATAAAAGGAAGTGTGGTCGCTAGGTCCAACTCCGCTTTCGTTTTCAATGAGTTTAAATTTGTCATTATTGGCCTTTAGGGTTTGCTTAAACATTGGTGACGTTCCAGTGCCATAAACTGCCAATGTACTATCCTTTTTCATTCTTCCAACCATATCCATATTTATCATATAATTGATGGACTCTGCATCAATTGTTGGGTTCTTTGAAAAATAATTAGAACCTAGTAATCCCATTTCCTCACCAGAAAATGCCATGAATAAATAGTTGTTTTTATCTTTAATTTCCGCTTGATCGTTCTTTATCTTTAATCGACTAGCAAGGTTTAATAAAACTGCCACTCCACTCGCATTATCATCTGCTCCGTTATGTACTGCTTTATCCTCTTCGCGATATAAAGAACCTTCACCACCAAAACCTAAATGATCATAGTGCGCACCAATGACTATAGTTGTTTTTGCCTTATTATCAATAAATCCAATAACATTATTACCTGTAATAGTACTATCTGCATTAGTTGTAAACTCTACCTCTTTGTGAGGATCTGTTTTGGGTTTAAAAGAAAATGATTGTAAATAACCTTCAGTTCCTTTTGGTTTTAAACCAATAGTTTCAAATCGTTTTACAAGATATTCTGAAGCTAAAATTTCTCCTTGTGTTCCTGTTTGGCGACCCTGCAGCTTATCATCGGCTAAAAAGACCACGTCTTCTTTTATTTTATTCTCGGCAACTTTAGGTTCGTTTTTACAGGCTGTTATTCCTACTAAAAGAAATAAAAAGATTAATTTTTTCATTTTGAAGTCTTATTTTTGCACAAAATTAGGCATTAAATGCCATTTATTATAATTCTTTGATATGAACAGATTAGCTTTTGCTCTTACCTTTTTAATTGTGTTTTCATCTTGTAAAAACGAGAAAAAAGAAACTTTAAATCCTGAATCAAAAACAGACATAAGTGAAGCAAGTGATTCTTTAATTTACCCAGAAGAAACTCATTTCAAATCTATAAGACAGGTTACTTTTGGTGGAGATAATGCAGAAGCTTATTGGAGTTTTGATGATAAACAATTAGTATTTCAATCTAATAATGCAAAATGGAATGTCGGTTGTGATCAAATGTTTTTAATGAATGCCAACGAAACATTTACTGATAGTATCGCTCCACCAATGATAAGTACAGGAAAAGGCAGAACTACTTGTGCTTATTTTTTACCAGACAATAAACACATTATTTATGCGTCTACGCATTTAAAGCAAGACGAATGCCCTGAAACTCCTTTAAGAAAAAACGGAAAATACATCTGGCCAATTTATGATAGCTACGATATTTTTGTTTCAGATTTAGAAGGTAACATTGTGAAGCAATTAACCAATGAAGTGGGTTACGACGCAGAACCAACCGTTTCGCCAAGAGGTGATAAGATTGTATTTACCTCAACAAGAAGTGGTGATTTAGAGTTATACACCATGAATATTGATGGTTCTGACGTAAAACAAATTACAAACGAATTAGGTTATGATGGAGGAGCGTTCTTTTCGCCAGATGGTTCTAAATTAATTTTCCGCTCATCTCGTCCAAAAACAGAACAAGAAATAAAAGAATATAAAGATTTATTAGCCGAGGGTTTGGTTGAGCCAACAGAAATGGAACTCTATATCTGTAATTCAGATGGTTCTGATTTAAGACAGTTAACCGATTTAGGTAATGCGAATTGGAGTCCATTTTTTCACCCTTCTGGAGAAAAGATTTTATTCTCTTCTAATTTTGAAGCGGAGCGTGGTTTTCCTTTTAATTTATACTTAATAGATATTGACGGAAGAAATTTAACCAGAGTTACACACGGTGAAACCTTTGATGCCTTTCCTGTTTTCTCTAACGACGGAAAGTATTTAGCATTTTCATCGAACCGAAATAATGGTGGCGGACGAGATACGAACCTCTTTATTGCTGAGTGGCAAGATTGACAAATTCCTTTGCAAAAAGGAATCTCTAGTTTAGGTCTTTAAGTCTCTCACGCTCTTCAACATCTGTAGAACGCTCATTAGTATTTAGTTTTGTGTTACCAAATTTGTAACGTAAACCAAATTTTATAAAACGATTGTCAACATCGGTATATCTTCTGCTTGACTGATTCAAGTATTTGATTCTATAGTCCTCATTTTGAAAATTAAAAATATCTTCTACTGATAAAAAAACATTCATTTTTTTATTAAAAAATGTTTTAGTGACACTAAATGAGGAAAACAATCTATCTTCAACCGTCACAAGATCTAAAACACTTTTACCAACCCAAACAAGTGATAGACTCATATCAAGGCTATTATCCTTTAATAGTGATACGTTATTACTTAACTCGCTGTAATTTGACCATTGGATTAATTTAACAAAATCATCATCGAATTTTGACTCTTCGGTGATATTAAAAAAAGAAGTGACTGCATAAATATTCCAATTATCTGTAAGGTAATAATCAAAAGCAAAATCAAAACCGTAATCTACTTTTTTGTCTAAATTCGTTGGTGTAATAGCCACAATATTAGTCTGATTATTCTGTCTTGGCAATTCTACAATATCACCATCATAATTCATATAATAAGCCTCAACCGTAAAGTGTTCCATAAAATTAGTTCCTATTTTATAATGATCTCTATATGATGGAACTAAATTAGGGTTACCAAGAATAACCATATTTTCATTTAAGAAAAACGTAAATGGGTTTAAATCCGTATAGCTCGGTCTTGTGATGCTTCGTTTGTAGCTTCCGTATAAACTTACACCTTCCGATATTTGATGTGATAAACTTGCATTCGGAAACCAGTTGAGATAATCTTGCGTGTTAGTTTCGCTCAATGTTAAAGATTCCCCTTCAATATTGGTTTGCTCGACTCTCAGCCCAAGATTTAAATCCCATTTGTCCCAAGTCTTACTGTAATTGGTGTATGCCGCAAATACGTTTTCATCATATTTAAAAACGTCTGTATTATCCGTATTCAATACTTCTGCGCCATCAATAATATCTAATCTTGTGATATCACTATCTGTTTTTACGTTTGAATATTTCAGGCCCATATCAAAATTAGAAGTTTCATCTACAGGCCAGCTGTAATCTACCTTTCCGCTAATAATATTGGTATTCAGATTAGCCAAGGTCTTAAATTCTGAATCATTAATGACTCCTGGTTCATCCTGAAACACGTTTTGGTCGCGCTCATAATCGTAAATTGTATAATGTGCGTTAAAAGAAAGGCTGGCTTTATTTTCAAAATCGTGCTTATAGATAAGATTTGTACCAATATTATATTTGTTATCCCTCGATAAATTATTTGCTGTAAAACTTGATAAAAAATTCTGATTTTCGTCAGCAATATTAGTTTTGTTTCTAATTTGATACTTAAAGTATGGCGTGTATAAACCTGTACTGGTAAGGCTTAATGTATTGTTGTCATCTATATAATAATCGAAATTAAGGTTAAGGTTATGGGTTTCTGACCATCTATTTCTATTAACGTTAGACTGCCAAATCTCTTCAATTTCATTTGAGTTATCTAAAAAGTTAACCGTGTCATCTTGATCTTTGTTAATTTTTTGATTGGTGTAACTGTAATTTACATTCAGATTAACCTTATCATTCTTAAAATAATGACTCGTCGCGGCATTATACCTAGGAAAAACACCTTGCGTATAATTTGTTTGTATGCTTCCGCGATAACCAGTTATCAGATTTTTACTCATTATAATATTAATCACTGAACCACTATCTGCATCATAACTTGCCGGAGGGTTTGTAATGACTTCAATAGACTTTATACTATTGGCAGGTGAATTTTCTAGGAGCTGCATTAACTCATCACTAGTTAATTGCACTCTGCGATTATTTATATAAACAGCTGCTGGTGCGCTTTTAATATTTATACTTCCATCGGAAACTATAACTCCGGGAGTGCTTTTTAAAACACTAAGTGTAGAACCCTCAATCAAAGCTGTGTTTTCTACATTGAAAATTAATCGGTCTGGTTTACGTGTTGTTGTAGGTTTTTTAGCAATAACGGTAACTTCACTTAAACTTTCAGGTATCTCTTTAAGCTGAATCGTTCTTAGATCTAAATTTCCACTCAACACAACTTTTTGTTCAAATTCCTCATACCCAATAAAACTTATTCTAATAAAATAGGTGGTAGAAGTCAAGACCTCTAGTTTAAATATGCCCTTTTCATCTGTTGAGGTACCTTTAAAAAACGCTTCTTCATTTTCAGCTGAGATAATCACATTCGCAAATTCTATTGGGCTACCGTTTCCATCAACTACTTTTCCTGAAATGGAGAAATCTTGAGCAAATACAGTAAGACAAAGCATAAAAAAAAATACACTTAAGTAGTATCGTAGGCGAACAATCATTAGTTTGGTTTGTATCGCAATATAAAGATTGTTTTTTACTTTATGGTGCGGTTTTACCGTAATTCATATAGGTTTTATTATGGTTTTTGATACCACAAAGCACAAGAAATCGACTATATTTGCAATCTTAAATGTAGCCTTAGAAAAAGATAAATGAAGAATATTCGCAATTTTTGCATTATTGCACATATAGACCACGGAAAAAGTACTCTAGCAGATCGCTTATTAGATTACACAGGTTCTGTTACAGCGCGTGAAAAACAAGATCAACTTTTAGATAGTATGGACTTGGAGCGTGAGCGTGGCATTACCATAAAATCCCATGCCATTCAAATGGATTATGAGTTTGAGGGTGAAAAATATGTACTCAACCTTATTGATACTCCTGGTCACGTAGATTTCTCCTATGAAGTTTCACGATCTATTGCGGCTTGCGAAGGTGCTTTGTTGATTGTTGATGCCGCTCAAAGTATACAGGCACAAACCATTTCTAATTTGTATCTAGCTTTAGAAAATGATTTAGAGATTATTCCCGTATTGAATAAGGTAGATTTACCAAGTGCAAATCCGGAAGAAGTTACAGATGATATTGTAGATCTATTAGGTTGTGATCCTGAAGAAGTGATTCATGCTAGCGGAAAAACAGGTTTTGGTGTTGACAATATCTTAAAAGCAATTATTGAACGTATTCCTGCTCCAGAAGGTAATGTAGATGAACCATTACAAGCTTTAATATTCGATTCTGTTTACAATACCTTCAGAGGGATTGAAACTTATTTTAGAGTCTTTAATGGTGAAATTAAAAAAGGACAAAAAATTAAATTTGTTGCTACTGACAAGGAATATTATGCGGACGAAGTTGGCACATTAAAATTGAATCAAGTTCCTAAACAAAGCGTAAAAGCTGGCGATGTTGGGTATTTAATTACTGGTATAAAAACAGCTAAGGAAGTCAAAGTTGGTGATACTATTACTGATTTTTCTAATCCTACCACAAATATTGTCGAAGGCTTTGAAGATGTAAAACCTATGGTATTTGCGGGTATTTACCCTGTAGACACTGAAGATTATGAGGAGCTCCGTGCATCCATGGAAAAACTACAACTAAATGATGCGTCTTTGGTCTTTCAACCCGAAAGCTCTGCGGCTTTAGGTTTTGGTTTTCGCTGTGGCTTTTTAGGAATGCTACATATGGAAATTATACAAGAACGCTTAGAGCGCGAATTTGATATGACCGTTATCACAACTGTTCCCAACGTATCATATCATGCCTATACTAATAAGGAACCAGATGTAGCTTTTGAAGTTAATAATCCTAGTGATTTACCTGAACCCACAACTGTCAATCGTGTTGAAGAACCTTATATAAAAGCTACTATTATTACAAAAGCTGATTTTGTCGGTAACGTAATGAGTTTGTGTATTGAAAAACGTGGTATGATTATTAACCAGACGTATTTAACAACAGAACGTGTGGAGTTAATCTTTGAAATGCCATTAGCGGAAATTGTTTTCGATTTTTATGATCGCTTAAAAACAGTTTCGAAAGGATATGCTTCTTTTGATTACTCGCCAATCGGTATGAAAGTCTCTAAGTTAGTGCGCTTAGACGTACTACTAAATTCACAACCTGTAGATGCGCTTTCGGCTTTAATTCATGCAGATAACGCACAACACATTGGTAAAAAAATGTGCGAAAAATTGAAAGAGTTAATTCCTCGTCAGCAATTTGATATTCCTATCCAAGCCGCAATTGGTGCAAAGATAATTTCTAGAGAAACCGTAAAAGCGCTTCGTAAAGACGTTACGGCAAAATGTTATGGTGGCGATATTTCGCGAAAACGTAAACTACTCGAAAAGCAGAAAAAAGGGAAAAAACGTATGCGACAGGTCGGTAATGTTGAAATACCTCAACAAGCCTTTATGGCTGTCTTGAAGTTGAATGATTAATCTTCACCAGCAACCTCTTCAACATCAAAGGGTTTCCCTAAGTAAACGAGTTTAAAGGATTCACCGATTTCTCCAACATCAGTATTGTAAGAAGATATAATATGAAGTTCGCCCTCATCATCTTTCAAAAATAAAGGAATTATATCTCTATCTTTATTTGTAATCTCAATAAGGCTATCGTAATGTGCTTTATCATCAACATCTATTTCTTGTATTGAAGGAAATTTTCGGGTAACTTCATTTAACGTTTGATAATCATCTGTATGAGAAAACAGACCTTCCTTTGGGTTATCCTCAAGATTACCCATTTCGCTTGTTGTAACCAATCTAAACGAACCATTTTCACCAAATTGCTTGCTAAACTTATTAATAGCGTATTTATTAATATCGGAATTGCCTGTCATCGCCATTAAATAGCCAACATCATTCAATTCTATATTATCTGATAGTGTTTCAGAATATATATTAGTACTTAAAGCCTCAATACCTAACTCTTTAGCTTTATCTATGTTATTTTGGTTACTGTCTATAAGAACAACATGTCTGCCATTAGATTCAAGATAATGACCCAATAAGCGAGATACTTTAGAAGCTCCCACTATTAATATGCCGTTAGATTTGGTTAAAAACACGCCAACCATTTTAGCAAATAAACGCGCAGTTGTTGCATTTAGTAAAACGGTGCCAAGAACTATCATAAAAACCAAAGGTGTAATATATTCCGCACCTTCTACTCCTTGTTTTAGTAGTTTACTACCGAAAAGTGAAGCAATACCAGCAGCTACTATACCTCTAGGACCAACCCAACTAATAAAAAGTTTTTCGTTAAGATTCAGTTTTGAACCGTTGGTACTTACAAATACTGCTAATGGTCTAATAACAAATACTACGATCGCAAAAAGTACCGCTGTTTTCCATGTATAAAGCAACATTAAATCTTCTATATTTATGTTTGCGGCTAGTAAAATAAATAAAATAGAAATTAGTAAAACACTCAAAGATTCTTTGAAATATAGCAACTCCTTTAGGTTGTCTAATTTACTGTTTCCTAAAACCATTCCCATTACTACAACTGCTAATAAACCAGATTCGTGGGCAAAAATTTCTGACTCAACGAAAACCAAAAGAACAACCGATAATGAAACGACATTTAGTAAGTAGTGAGGAATCAATTTTTTGTTAATAGCAAAAGCCAACGCGTGTGCAAATGTAAATCCGAATGTGGTTCCGAAAAGCACAATTTTACCAAACTCTATAAGTGCTGTTTTGGTAAAGCCACTGTCTCCACCAACGCTAATAAATTCAAATACCAGTACTGCAACTAAAGCTCCAATCGGATCAATTAGAATACCTTCCCATTTTAATACGGCAGAAATATCTTTTTTTAACGGAATGTTTCTTAAAATTGGTGTTATTACAGTGGGTCCCGTAACAATGATAAGTCCTGAAAACAAAAATGATAAATCCCAACTAAGTTCAAAAATATAGTGTGCCACAATGCCTGCACCAAAAAATGTAATAGCAGAACCTAGAGTAATAAGTTTTGTAATAACCGGGCCAACATTTTTTATTTCTGCACGCTTTAGGGTTAAGCCTCCTTCAAAAAGAATGATGCTAATAGCTAATGAAACAAAATAGTATAAAGCTTCACCTGGAAAAAGTCCTTTCTTTAGCTTCTCATTCCAAATGGGCTCTATCCACTTGGTACCGTCTTCGCTTAGAAACTCTGAAGCAATAGGCCCAACCAAAAGCCCAATTAAAATTAAAGGTAAAATGGCTGGAATTTTTAATTTCCAAGCCACCCATTGTGCTAATATTCCTAAGATTATGATTCCTGCTAATTCTAACATCTATCTACTTTTCCGTGAAAATACTAAATAAATATAATTTTTAGAGAACGGTTAAGGGTTTTATGGTTTTCGTTTTTAAAAACATATTAATTCTCGAAACACAACAACAAAATACTAAAAGCAAGATTGTCATTTGTTATTTAGTTTGGGTACCATTCAGTTTCGGTAAAATTAAAATGTATTGCGATTAAAACTATTTGTCCTTTCCCTGTGATTCAACATTATAATAAAGCGTCTTTAGACTTCTTTTTAATATTGTAAACCTATAAACACCGATAATGAAAAATACTACGCAAAATACCATTCCAGTAAGTGCTAAATATTCAAAATTAGCAAACTCTTTAAGTTGATATAAAGCAATACTTCCAAGCAATAAATATAATGATGATCTTACATAAGACAAAAGTGTGCGTTCATTTGCCAGTCGCGTACGTTCAATTGCTAAGTAATCTCTCAAAATAACTTTTTGATCTGGTTTAAAATCACGTCCGAACCTCAGCAATTTCATTTTCTTGATTTTTAACGGTGATTTTTTTATTTGTTTCATCAGTAGTTCAATTTATCTTTACATAAATGTAATTATTTTATAGTGAGTTTAAAACTGTATATCTTGTATTTGTTAAAAATCCTGTAATTAATGATGACTAACAACACTTTGTTTTAATGCTTTTAGTAATTTGCGAGACTTTGAAAATCTTTGCTAATGCAACTATATCCAATTAATTCTGGAAACTTTAAGCTTGATGGTGGAGCCATGTTTGGTGTGGTTCCAAAATCATTGTGGACAAGAACTAATCCTGCAGACAACAACAATATGATTGATATTGCGGCACGCTGTTTGTTGATTGAAGATGGCAATCGTCTGATTTTAATTGATACAGGAATGGGCAATAAACAAAGTGATAAATTTTATGGCTATTATTTTCTTTGGGGAAATGATAGCATAGACAAATCACTTGCGTCTTACGGTTTTCATAGAGATGATATAACAGACGTATTTATGACACATCTTCATTTTGACCATTGTGGAGGAAGTATTCAATGGAATAAAGATAGAACAGGTTATGAGCCCGCATTTAGAAATGCTCACTTCTGGAGCAATTCAGACCATTGGAAATGGGCAACAGAGCCTAATAGACGCGAAGTTGCTTCGTTTTTAAAAGAAAATATTTTGCCGATGGAAGACAGTGGGCAGTTGAAATTTACATCGCTTCCAGAAAAACTTATATTAAAAAACTCTGAATTAGGGTTTGATATTTTCTTTGCTAATGGTCATACCGACAAACAAATGATCCCTATGATTAAATACAAGGGTAAAACCATTTGTTTTATGGCAGACTTGTTGCCAACCGCAGGTCATTTACCGTTGCCATTTGTAATGGGATATGATACAAGACCTTTGCTTACCTTAGACGAAAAAGAGTTATTTTTGAATCTGGCAGCAGATAATAATTATTATTTATTTTTAGAGCATGATGCTCATAACGAAATTATAACTGTTCAGCACACAGAAAAAGGTGTGCGTCTTAACGAAACACATACTTGTAAAACACTATTTAACTAAAGAATAAAATACAAACACATGAAATTTAATTACAAATCAATAGCAAGCTTAAGTTTCGCTGCAACATTATTTGTTGCTTGTGGATCAACAGCAAATATCCTTTCTACACCTATTGAAAATATAGATACGTCACCACTAAAGGTCACAGAACTAACTGAAGCAGAAAAGAATAATTGGGGACATTTGGATCTTGAAAAAGACACTATTCCTGGGATGGCCGTGGACAGAGCTTACTCTGAACTTATAAAAAATAAAAAGGGAAGTAAAGTTATTGTTGCGGTAATTGACTCTGGGATTGATATTGATCATGAAGATTTGGATGATGTTATCTGGACTAATAAAGATGAAATTCCTAACAACGGAAAAGATGATGATAATAATGGCTACGTAGATGATATACACGGCTGGAATTTTCTTGGCGATGCTTATGATGAGCAATTAGAATATGTAAGAATTCTTTCGAGTGGAGACACTTCTAACCCTCGATATGCTGAGGCCCAATCTACATATGATTCTGAATATCAATTATGGACAGGTCGTAAAACACAATATGACCAAATTGCTCAGGTTATAAAAAACGCAGATGAAACGCTTGCTGGACATCTTGGTAAAAAAGATTACACAATTAAAGAAGTTAATGCTATAAAAACAGAAGATCAGACACTGCTTCAGGCTGTTCAAATTGCACAACAAGTAAATGCTAACGGCTCAACTTTAGCTGAAGCCACTAAAGAAATTAATGGTATTGTGGTACAAATCAATGAACGTTTAAACTTTAACCTTAATAAAAACTTTTCTGGTCGTAAGACAGGTGATGACATTAATAACCTTTCAGATATTGGTTATGGCAACGGAAATGTTAAGCCTGTAAAGAAAGATGAATCACATGGAACGCATGTTGCTGGTATTATTGCCGCAGAACGCAACAATGGTAAAGGGGCTAATGGTGTTGCTAATAATGTTGAAATTATGGCCATTAGAACAGTTCCTAATGGAGATGAGTACGACAAAGATGTGGCTTTAGCAATTAGATATGCTGTAGATAATGGTGCAAAAGTGATTAATGGAAGTTTTGGGAAATCTTTTTCTCCACATGCAAATTGGGTAAGAGATGCTATTAAATACGCATCAGATAATGATGTGATTTTTGTTCATGCAGCTGGAAATGATAGTAAAAATGTGGACACAGAGCCTAATTTTCCTGATGATAATGTAAATTATGTCGAAGTATCTGATACTTATATAAGAGTAGGTTCTTTAACTTCTAAATATGGTTCTAAAATGGTGTCTAGTTTTTCTAATTACGGTAATAAAAACGTAGATGTTTTTGCACCAGGATCTGAAATTTATTCTACAGTGCCAGAAAATGAATACGAGCCTATCAGCGGAACTTCAATGGCGGCTCCTGGAGTTGCTGGTATCGCAGCTCTAATTCGCTCGCAATATCCTAATTTAACAGCAGCGCAAGTAAAACAAGTTATTTTAGATTCTGGACTACCATTAACAACGAAGGTTGTTGTTGGTGGAGATGCTTCAAACGTTAAACCGTTTTCAGAATTATCTAAATCCGGTAAAATTGCGAATGCTTACAATGCCTTAATCATGGCTTCAAAACTAAAATAAACATGAAAAATTTTCTTTTAAGTCTTTCTGTTTTTGCTCTAATCTTTTCTTGTGGAGCAACGGAAAAACCGATCAAAAATACTAATACCAAAACTCAAGCAAAAGATTCTTACTGGCAACAGCACGTGGATTACAGTATGGAAATTGATATGGATGTCAATAACTTTCAATATCAAGGAAAACAAAAGCTGATTTATACTAATAATTCACCAGATGTATTGAACAGAGTTTATTACCACTTGTATTTTAATGCGTTTCAACCTGGTAGTGAAATGGATGTGCGCTCACGCACCATTGCAGATCCCAGTCCTAAAATTGGTGACCGTATCAGTAAGCTTCAGCCCAATGAAATAGGCTATATAAGGGTAAATTCCCTAAAACAAAACGGAAAAACCATTTCTCACGAAACCGTTGGAACTATTTTAGAAGTGAAATTAGACCAACCTATTCAACCAGGTGAAAGTGTAACTTTTGATATGGATTTTAACGCTCAGGTTCCTGTTCAAATTCGACGTTCTGGGAGGAACAACCAAGAAGGCGTTGCATTGTCAATGACACAATGGTACCCAAAACTAGCTGAGTATGATGATGAAGGTTGGCATGCTGATCCTTATATAGCTAGAGAGTTTCATGGTGTTTGGGGAGATTTTGATGTAAAACTGACTATCGATAAAAATTATGTGGTTGGTGGCACAGGTTACCAACAGGGTGAACCCAAGGTTAAATCTGGAAAGAAAACCATTCATTTTAAGGCTCCAAAAGTTCATGATTTTACTTGGGCTGCAGATCCAGATTTTATTCATGATACAATCAAGGTCCCAGATGGCCCAATGCTTCACTTTTATTATAAAAAAGATTTAGAGCAAAAATATCTTGACAATTGGAAAAATTTACAGCCAGAAACAGTAAAACTAATGCAATTTTTTAGTGAACAGGTGGGTAAGTATCCTTACGAACAATATTCAGTTATTCAAGGTGGTGATGGAGGAATGGAGTATGCGATGAGCACTTTAATAACAGGTAAGCGTAGTTTTGGTAGTTTGGTTGGTGTAACAGCACATGAGTTGGCTCATACTTGGTTTCAATTTTTACTGGCGACCAATGAGGCTAAACACGAGTGGATGGACGAAGGGTTTACAAGTTATATTTCGGCTTTAGCCATGAATGATCTAAGAGAAGAAAAAAGAGATAATCCTTTGGTTGGTTCTTATAGAGGTTATATTGGTTTAGCAAACTCTGGCGCAGAACAACCTTTAACCACACACGCAGATCGTTACACTTATAACCGAGCATATGGTGCCGCTGCATATAGTAAAGGGGCTGTTTTTATAGCACAATTAGGCTATATTATTGGTGAAGACAACTTGAAAAAGACCATTAAAAAATATTACGATGACTTTTCTTTTAAGCATCCTAAGCCTATGGATATTGTTCGTACTGCAGAACGTATTACGGACTTAGAACTAGATTGGTATCTTATAGATTTTGCACAAACCACAAATACCATCGATTATGGTGTAAAAGCGGTTGAGGGGAAAACTATAACCTTAGAACGCATTGGCTTAATGCCAATGCCTATAGATCTTTCTGTAACATATGCAGATGGTTCTACCGAAGAATTTTATATTCCTCTACAAATGATACGTGGCGAAAAACCAACCTCAGCAACTATAATTAATGATTGGGCTTGGGCAATGCCTACCTATACTTTTGAAGCTAATAAAACTGTAAAATCTATAGAAATTGATAGTTCTCAGATGATGGCCGATGTTAAACGTGAAAATAACACCTTCTTAGTTACAGAATAAAATATAGCTCCTTAACATAAAAAACGCTTCTGAATCAGAAGCGTTTTTTTATCCCTGAATTACGGGTAATAAACTTTACTGCAAACAGCCTAAACACCCTATCGAAATTAAATTAATTTTACACCATAATCTAAACCATAAAAAAATGAAAAAAATAATTCAATTATCAGTTTTAATAATATTTACATTAATGTTGGGATGTGGAGATGATAAAAAATCTAATTTAAATAATGGATCTGGAGAGCTTAGTTCTGAGACCTTAGATAAGTTTGAAACTAAAGAGTTTGTAGATAAATACAATGCATACATAGGCTTTGGAAACCGATTTGATAAAAATGTTGTTAGCTCTTACGATCGTTATTTCAAATGGGCAGATAGGGAGGAAGGACCTTCATCAAAAAGTAAAAGAATTGGTGGTGTTTCAAAACTATATGATGGAGAATTAAAAAAATTAGAAAAAGCTATTGAACAAGACCCTGAAATTGAAGAAGTAGACGACCTAATGAAAGTTGTTTTAAAAGATGCTAATGCTCTCCATGACGTCATTGCAAAAGCAGATTCTTATTATCAAAAACAAGATTACAAAGATGATGATTTTGCTAAAGGAAAAGATTTACACAAGGAACTTGTTGTAGCTTATGACAACTACTTTAACAGTTACGATGCTATGTATGCGAATTTTAGAGTGTTACAAAGTAGTCTTAAAGAGTTTGAAGCCAATAAATATAAAGAAAACGGTGAATTAATAAGATATAATCTTATGATGGAACTTAACAAGGCAGATGACATTTTTATGCTTATTGGAAATTTAGATAGTGAAGGCTTAAAGAAAATAGATCTAGAAGAATTTAAAACAAAATTATCTGCGTTTAGAGCTGTACATGACGACTTGGAAAAACTAAACGGTGATGAAGCTCAAAAAACTAAAGAATTTGGAGAGGTTAGCATGGCAAAAAGCACATTGCCAAGTTTTATAAGGGAAGGAAATTCTTTTATACGAGAGTGTAGAAATTTGCAAGAGCGTATAGAAAAAAATGACTTTGATTATGGCATTGTGCATCCAAACATTCCTGCTAATGGTTCGCCATTAAAACTTAGAAAAGTATATGGTGATCTGGTAACTAACTATAATAGAATGAATTAAAAGGGTCTGTCTTTCCAAGCTCTAAAATAATATCTAATACCACCCTTCATTTTTATACATCTCATTTTTAGAAACACGCTCCCTATTGTATAATAGTAAGTGTGTTTTGTCTATTTGCTTGTTTCTATAACCAAACAAATGAAAAATAGATTTAGCCATAAAACGCGTAACATTTAAATTGGCTTTTAAAATGCCCTTCTCCTTATTATACCAGCTAATTCCTGGTAATAAAGTTAGCAAAACATCTGCTCCGGTATTTCTGAGCAATTCCGAGAGTTTTAGAAAAAAGCGTGGTATAGGTCTTATGATAAAAAAGCCGTCATTCCCAGATTTTTGATACAATGGCATAAACAATTTGGCTGTATAATCTGAATAAATTTTATTCCCATCAGTTATAGCAAGCAATGTGCCTTTTTTAATATTTTGAAAACTCTCAAAGCCATTTTTCATTACAAAATCTTCTTTGGGTTTTATATGGTATTTGTAAATAACCTCGAATATTGAAGACACATTATTAGAGGCTTTTGCAAGTTTCTTTTCATGACTCCCTGTGTTATTGGTTTTAAGATTTCCTGCATATTTAAGCGCTAAATGTATAAAGGCTTCACAGTTTGTAACTGCACTTGGATCTGTGTGTTGACCAGATTCAAATCCTAAAGATACATAACCTAAGGTGTTGAGATAACTTAATAAAGGGCCGTCTAAATATTCTTCAATACCTAATACAATTGGCACTGGAAAACAGCTTGAAAACTTTCTATTAATTAGAGCGTCATTAATGGTAATAAAAGGAAGAGACTTGCTGGATGTGGTGTGTAAGTCTATAAAATATAAAGGTGTTTTGACCCTGTCTATTAGCTGTGTAATGAATTCAAATAACTCTTCCTGCTCTAGGTCTTCATCTTTAAGTTCTACTATACATTTTATTGTTTTTAATTGTCTTAATGTCCACATCCTATTAAGATCAGACGCTAAAAAGCGTTTGTTTTCTTTAAGCGCCTTTATGTTTCCGTAAACACCATAAATTTCACCATTAACGTCCTTTGGGCTTATTGTTTTTAAAACATTATTTAAAGCCTTAACGCCTGCATGCTCATTACCATGAATGCCTGCGAAAAACACCATGGTTACACCTGGCTTTATACCTTTTATATGATGGAAAACCCGATTTGGTGTGTCAATCCGTTGCTTATGTAGTTTAAGGCTGGTTTGCATTACTTTAGTAGATCTCGAGAAGTTAAAATACCCAATAGTTCATTGTTTCTAACCACAGGTAAACAGTTAATTTTATTGGTCTTCATAATTCGTTCTGCCTCTTTTAATGGAGCTTCTTGTGATATTGTAATTAACTTCCTTGTCATTACATCTTTCACACATAAATGTAATTCCTTATCACCAAGTTTTATTAAATCTGTCCATGTCAATAGGCCTGTTAATTCTTTATGTTTGTTTATGACTGGTAAATGATGGATGTTTTTCCATTTCATAATATTACTCACCAATTCTAAACTATCCTTTTGGTCTACTAAAAGCATTTTTGTATTCATATTGTGTTTAACAATGCGACTGACGTCTATCTTTAAATTTTCATCAGGATTAAATAATTCCCATTCATCAACCGTTTTATCTTTAAATTGATGCTTATACATATAAGCGGAAATATTTTGCAAAGCTTCAAAATTTGTTTTTGTTTTTTGAAGATTCCTATAATTATCAACCATCCACTGAGACCCATTTTTAGAGTTAACTCGTTTTCTAATTATTGAGAGATATTTATCGATATCACCTTTGTCTATGTTAGCATTTATCAATCCTTTTTCTGCAATTGGTAAAAATTCATCGATAATCAATGTTTTCGGAGATATAAGTTGGTTATTCCATTTAAATTGAGTTTCCATTCCATTTCTTGCTGCCTTAAAAAAATTGTTCTTTATATCCTTAAAGTCCATTTGCTCATGAATCTTTTTGTATTTCTTTGGTTGACCAAGCATTAAACCTACCCAAAAAACCATATTGGCAATTTCATCGGTAAGTGTTGGTCCGGAAGGAATATAACGACATTCAATTCTCAGGTGTGGCTTTCCTGCGCCGACACCATAACAAACACGATTCCACTTATAAACCGTGCCATTATGCAATTGCAGTGCTCTAAGTTTAGGAATCTCTCCTTTTTCCAATTTTTCTAAACTATCATCGTGCTCATTTGAAGTTAAAAGGCTTCTAAATCTTGAAATATGGTCTCTAAAAATATCTGTTACAGTACCCTTTTCCCAGTCCGCACCAAAACTTACGCGCGACTGTTTTTCGTTATGTATGAAAGAATTTCTTCGGGTATCAATGCTTTGCGTAAAAAGTGCTATTCTTGTTTCAGCCCATAATTCTCTTCCAAATAAAATGGGTGAATTTGCACAACTACTTAAAACGGGACCAGAAATAGCTTGTGCCCAATTATATTTATCTACAAACTCATCCGGGTTAATCTGCAAGTGTGTTTGAAAACTTGTATTACAAGCTTCTAACATTACGCAATCATGTATAAGATTTAATTCATCAACCCCTTTTATGTGAATATTAAAATCCTCTCTTCTCGATGATTTTAACGCATTGTTAAGTACATGATATCTTGCCTTATCTGTCATATAATCATCCTTAATATGCTTCAATCTCAAAGTAGGTAAAATGCCTGTTAGTACAATTTTTGAATTCTTATTTTTTGCGGCTTCTAATGCTTTTTCTAGAAGTTCTTTAAATTGAAGGTGTAATTGAGAAAAACAGTTGCCTCTTAATTCTAAAGGATCGGAATTAATTTCGAGATTATATTTTCCAATTTCGGTCGTAAAATGGTCGTCATTTATAGCTTCTAAAACCTCAATGCTATTGTTATTTGGAAAAAAGTCTTTTTTAGTAACGCAAAACTCTTGCTCTGCACCAATTCTAATTGGTTCTTTTTCAATTAACCCTCTTTTTAGCATCGTGTCTAGGGCTTCAAGATCTTTTATAAGATGATGTATATATAATGCTTTATCTTTAGGGCTTTTAAGTTGTTTAACGTCTAAATGTCCCATATTTACTATAAAGTAATGGTTAATCTATGTAAGGTACTATTTGTTAAAGATTTAAAGTATGACTTTTATCATAATGATTATCTAATGGTGTTTTGATAAAGTAAAATACTATTCTAAATTTACACCTTCTAAGAACATAAAATGTCATTTAAATACGGTAAAAAAGATAAGTTAAAAAGTAAAAAACACATTGAACAACTGTTTAATGAGGGGAAAGCGATTACAGTGTATCCTTTGCGGCTCATTTACCTTAAAACTGAATTTAAAGATGATAGTAACTTAAAAACTGGTGTTTCTGTAAGCAAACGACTTCATAAAACTGCAGTTTCAAGAAATAGAATAAAGCGCATATTAAGAGAAGCTTATAGGCTCAATAAACCCCTATACTTTAACAATAGTTCTACATCTTATGCGTTTATGATTTTGTACCTTAGTAAAGATGGAACAACTTTTGATAAAATAAACACCAGTATAAAATTGTTGTTTGAGAAATTTATCCACAAAACTTCTGAAAAATGAAAAAACTATTACATAAAAAGATTGCTATTCCTGCTATAGCAATTCTTATATTCTTTAGCACTACAGCTTTTAAAAATGATTTCTTTGAAATAGCTAAGCAAATAGAAATCTTTACAACACTGTTCAAAGAAATAAACATGAACTATGTTGATGACACAAATCCAGGTGATTTAATGGATACAGCTATAAAAAGTATGCTAGACGATTTAGATCCTTACACCCAGTTTTATAATGAACAAGATGTTGAAGCCGCTAGAATTAATAATGCTGGAGACTACACAGGAATTGGAGCAAAGGTCTTAACTTTAAAAGATAAATTAGTCATTGTAGAACCTTACAAGAATTATGCTGCAGATAAAGCTGGGTTAAAAGCAGGTGACGAAATTATAAAAGTAGATAAAGTAACCGTAGCTGATTTTAAAGATGATGCGGCAAATTTATTACAAGGTGCTGCAGGTACTGAAGTTACCGTAACGTATAAGAGACAAGGAAAAACCAATACGGTTAAAATAACAAGAGAGTCGCTCGACATAAAAGCTGTGCCACATTATTCCATGGTGGACGATAAAACGGGTTACATAGTCCTAAGAAAATTTAATAATAAAGCATCTTCAGAAACTATAAGTGCCCTTAGAGCATTAAAAAACCAAGGAGCAACGCAATTAATTTTAGATCTTAGAGGTAATCCTGGTGGTTTGCTAAATGAAGCGGTTAATGTCACTAATATTTTTGTACCTCAAAACCAATTAGTAGTAACTACTAAATCTAAAGTTAAAAAATACAATAAAACCTATTATACGAAACGCGACCCAATAGATACTGAAATACCTTTAGTGGTATTGGTGGATGGAAGCAGTGCTTCTGCTAGCGAAATTGTTTCTGGTGCATTACAAGATGTGGATAGAGCTGTTGTGGTTGGTACACGTAGTTTTGGTAAAGGCTTAGTACAAAGACCAAAGCCTTTGACTTATGGTACACAAATGAAAATTACGATTTCAAGATATTATACTCCTTCTGGTCGCTGTATTCAAGCATTAGATTATTGGAATAGAGATGAAAACGGAAAAGCAACAAGAACAAAACAAGAAAATTACACAGCTTTCAAAACTAGAAACGGAAGAGATGTATTTGATGGTGGTGGCGTACAACCAGATGTTGAAGTCCAATTTTCTAAGCAAACACCTATATCAAAAGCTATTTTAAACGAAAATTTAGTGTTCAACTTTGCAACAAATTATTATTATAACAATAAGGTTGAGGACTTGAAGGGTTTTGAACTTAGTGATTCAGACTTTAAAAAGTTTAAAACTTATCTAAAGACGACTGGTTTTAATTTTGAAACAAAAACAGAAAAAGCCCTACAAGAAGCCATAGACGTTGCAAAGGAAGAAGAATTGGACGGAATTGTAAATTCAGAATACAATAATCTAATTACAGCTTTAAAAAATTATAAGTCTAATGCTATAAATGAAAATAAAGCACTACTAAAATCATTAATTACTGACGAGATCATTAAGCGTTACTTTTACGGTGAAGGCCTGTATACGTATTACACAGTTAATAATGCTGAGATTAAAAAAGCATTGAATATCCTCAATAATCCATCGCAATATGCAAGTATTTTGAGATAAGAATTATTTTTTTTTATATTTATCACCACATAAATTTTCTATTGGCAAGAAAATTGATATAAAATTACACATGAAAGCCCTACTTCTTTTTTTATGCTTTAGTTTCCAATTCGCTTTTTCTCAGGAAGAGTTGAAACACGAAGTGTATTTTGATACTGATAAACACGACATTCCCGAAACAGAACACAGTAGATTATTGCTCTTTTTATCTGAAATAGAAAATATGGATATTGAAAAAATTTCTATATATGGATTTTGTGATGATAGAGGAAGCGATAACTATAATCTAGTACTTTCTCAACAACGTGCGGATGCTATTAAATCTGTATTTTCTAACAATGAATTTGACGAGTCTGTAATTACTAACGTTGATGGTAAAGGTGAAATCTTGTTAAATATTGTACATGAAGAAAATTTAAACAAAATTAGAGGCTTAAACCGAAAAGTTGAAATTATAGTAAAGCCAGTGTTTCCTCCTAAACCAAAAGAGGTTAAGGAAAATAAAACTGAAAGCTTATTAAAAGGAGATTTAGAAGAAGGAGATAAGGTTTTACTAGATAATTTATTGTTTAGAACAGGATATAGTTACTTAACCAAAGATTCTAAACCTGTTCTTGATAAAATTGCAAATATATTAGCAGAACGCACAAATATTTACTTTACTATAGAAGGGCATGTATGCTGTACTCAAGGAGAAAGAGATGCTATAGATCGTAAAACAAAAAAAAGAAACTTATCAGTAGCGCGCGCAAAATATATCTACGATTACCTTGTTAAAAAAGGTGTAAGACCTTACAGAATGAAATTTGTAGGTATGCGTCGTAAAGAACCCTTAGGCGGTGCACCAGAATTAGATAGACGAGTGGAGATTTTAGTTACTAAAGTTTATAAAAAATCTGACTAAGACTTTAACATTGCCACATGCGGAATACCATCTTCTAAGTACTCCTCACCTACTTCTTTAAATTCTAAATTATTGTAAAAACGTTTTAAATATGTTTGCGCAGAAATCTTAATTTTTGATTGATTATAATGATTTTTAACAGCCTCTATTGATGCTTTCATTATATCGTATCCATATTTGTGCTGTCTTTGATTCTCTTTTACCACCACTCTACCAATACTAGCTTCTTTAAAATAATCACCTGGTTGAAATACTCGGGTATAAGCCACTAATTCTAGCTCTTTATATCCTAAAATATGAAGTGCTTTTTGATCTTTTCTATCAATATCCTGATAGACACAATCTTGCTCTACCACAAAAACTTCACTTCTTAGTTGAAGCAAATCATAGAGTTGTTGCGTACTTAATTCTTTAAATGTTTTTACTTCTATTTTCAACATATTTAATCTTGTACTATTACATCTTTAGCATCACACTTACCAAATTCTGGTTGAATATTTATATGGTTAATTTCAAATTTATGATAAAGAAGTTCTTCTATTTCGTTTAAGATAGTGTCAAATTCTGAAAGCGTAATATCTGTTTCAAAATCTACATGTGCTTCAAAATGAATTTCAGCTTCATTTAATTGCCAAACATGTATATGATGTACATTTTTAATGGCTTTAATGTTATTTATTTCTTTTACAATTTCATCAACAGGAATATCGTCTGGTGTAAACAACATCAATACTTTTGTGGACTCTTTTAGTAAATCAAAACCCATCCATATGAGATAAATTGCTATTGCAAAAGTCAGTACACTATCTATCCACCATATCTGATAAAACTTCATTAATAAACCACCAATCAAAACAGCCACACTTGCCATCATATCAGTAAGTAAATGAAGATAGGCGCTTTTCATATTCATATTATCTTCAGCATTTTGCTTTAATAATAAAACACTGAAACCATTTCCTAATATCGCGATTACAGATAGCCAAATCACTAAATTAGATTCTATTTCTTGCGGATCTTTAAAACGTTCTACAGCTTCAATAATAAGAAGTATAGCAACAATAATTAAAGTAGATGCATTAATAAAAGCTGCTAAAATCTCAGCACGTTTATAACCAAAAGTACGACGTAAAGATGCCTTTTGTTTTACTAATTTATTAGCTATATAACTGATAATTAAAGATATAACATCACTAAAATTATGAAGTGCATCACTAAGTAAAGCTAAACTACCAGATATTAAACCACCTATAACTTGAGCAGCTGTAATAGCAATATTTAAAAGTATGGAGATTAAAAGATTTCGACCATTTAGATCGTGAGAATGGGAGTGATTATGATTATGCGAATGACCCATTTTTTTAAATCCCTGTCTGATCGAGCGTAGTCGAGACCTTATTCATATATTTTACTTAATAATCCTCTCGACTACACTCGAGATAACAGATTGAATCTAACATGATACCGGAATCTTATCCACACGGTTTTGATGACGGCCTCCTTCAAACTCAGTTTCTAAAAACGTATCCACCATTTTTATGGCTTGTGGTATAGACGTAAAACGTGCTGGAATACAAATAATATTTGCATTATTATGAAGACGCGTTAATTCTGTGATTTCACTCGTCCAACAAACGCCAGCTCTAACATTTTGGTATTTATTTGCAGTCATAGCAACACCATTTGCACTACCACAAATTAAAATACCTAAATCTACTTTATTATTATTAACATCTTTAGCAACAGGGTGTACAAAATCTGGGTAATCTACACTATCTAAAGTATCTGTACCATAATTAGTAATGGTGTGTCCTTTAGCTTCTAAATGTTTTACAATAGCAGTTTTATAATCTGGTCCTGCGTGATCGTTTCCTATTGAGATTTTCATAATCTAATTTTAGTGTCATTGCGAGCAAAGCGCGGCAATCTGTTTAATTATACTTATTACAAAGTTAATAATTACGTATAAGTATGTATAACTTATAACCGCTTACTTATCCATAAGTTTTAAGTTTACAAACTTTGTTTTTTATAAGCATTTATAATCTCTGTTCATAAGTAGAACTAAAAATGATGAGTACTTGTTAATAACTGTTTACAAGTCTTTAAAACTAAAATTAGGTTTATCTAATATTTTTTACAAACCAAAACACTGTTGAAATAACCTAATTAGTTAGCTATTTTTTTCGAGTGAGTTATTAATAACTCTTATAGAGGAAATGAACACTGTTTTATAAAAAACATATGAGTAGTTTCTATTAACAACAGATATTAACAACTGTGTATATAATTTTAAATACCTTTTAAAATGAAGTAGTTAGAAATAAATTTAATGTTAACTACCTATTAAGTAAATATGATAAGTTACTTATCAAAACAAAACCTAAAAAAGTTATAGCAACTATTAACAGACTATAATAACCACCATTTTATTTTTTAAATTTTAAAAGAAAAATGATAATATGTATATATGTGTTGATAACGTTATTTTTCATTCTTTAAACGAATAAAAGCTTCAATTAAATAAGATACTAATAAATTCGTCTTACAATTTCCTTTAGCATGAAAAACATACTTCCATTTACCTTATTATTACTAATTTTTATAAATTTAAATTTAAATGCTCAAACTTATGTACCAGATAATAATTTTGAACAAGCACTAATTGATTTAGGTTATGATACGGTCTTAGATGATTATGTTGATACTTCTAGTATTAATTCGGTTACCCAATTAAATGTTAGTAATAAGAATATTCAAGATTTAACTGGTATTGAAGACTTCAATGCATTAACTATATTAAATTGTGCTAATAATCCTAATCTCAATGCTTTAAACATTGCAAATAATACAGCTTTATTACAGCTACATACAAGTTATACTAGTATTAGTAGTTTAGATATAAGCAACTTAATTTTATTACAACAATTATCGTGTAATGGAAACTCTAATTTAACAAATTTAGATATCAGTAATAATACAGACTTAGGAATTTTATTTATTAATGAAACTAATATTAGTGCAATAGATGTAAGTACCAATACGGCTTTAAATTATTTAGATTGTAATACTACTAACCTAACTAGTTTAAACCTTAGTACTAATATAGCTCTAACGAGATTGTATTGTCAAAACACTAATATAGGTAGTTTAGATCTTAGTGCTAATACTAGTTTAGACCAACTATATTGTGCTGATAATCCTAATCTAAGTAATTTAAATATTAAAAATGGTAATAATACTAATGTGACACTTTTTAATGCAACTAATAATCCAAATTTGACATGTATAGAAGTAGATGATGAAGATTATAGTAATACTAATTGGCCGAATAAAGATATTGGAGCTATGTACAGTAATGATTGTACAAATTTAGGGATAGTTGATGTTGAAAGATTTAGTTTAGAAATATATCCAAACCCTGTGAATAACATTCTATTTATAAAGAGTAAAAATTCAATCGATAGAATTGAAATACTCAACTTTCAGGGAAAGAAAGTAACGGTTATAAACTCAGATAAAATTAATATGTCTTCGTTATCATCAGGTATTTATATTTTAAAAATAAAGTCTGGTAATACTGAAACCTTTAAAAAGATAATCAAGAAATAACTTTGGTTTAAATAATCTTTGTAGTTCCATTTAACTAAGACTTTTTTTATAAAAAGTATAAAAATTTTACAGTACTTTTCCATTTATTTAACGGTTACTAAACACTATTAAATAATTAAACCGTAGCTTTGCATAAACTTAATAACTTCACTTCCACCTATATTAAGTTTAAAATGAAGAATTCCTAACACTTTTAGGAAAAGAATATGATTACAAAATTAAATGACAAGAAAGAAAAAAAGGAAATCATCAAAAAATAAGATTTCCAACCTTACAAATACAATCTTAAGTATTTTAAAAAAAGAGAGAAACAAATCCTTTAACTATAAACAAATTGCTGCTAAACTCGGCGTTAATGACGCTAGTAGCCGCAATCAGATTATAAAGAAACTTCAGCAACTTAAAGCTAAGCAAGAGATAGAAGAAGTAGAACGTGGTAAATTTAAAGCCATAGTTAATACAGAATATCACACAGGTATTTTAGATCTAGCCTCTAAAGGAAATGGTTATATCATTTCAGATGAATTTGAAGAAGATGTATTTATTGCATCAAATAATATAAACAAAGCTTTAGATGGTGATGAAGTAGAATTCTACGCTTATAGACGTAAACGAAGAGGAAAACAAGAAGGAGAAATTACTAATATTATAAAACGTGCTAAAAGTGAATATGTTGGCACCATTCAAATTCAAGATAAAAAGAACTTTGCTTTTGTAGTAGCCGATAGCTCTAAGATGTATAAAGACATTTTTGTACCTATAAATAAAACTAAAAAAGCAGAAGATGGTGATAAGGTATTGGTATCACTTACCGATTGGCCAGAAAAAGCGGATTCTCCTTATGGAAAAGTTATAGAGGTTCTAGGAAAACCCGGAGAACATAGTACTGAGATTAATTCTATTATGGCAGAGTATGGTTTACCATTAGAATTTCCTCACGAGGTAGAAGCTTATGCTAATAACCTAGATATTTCTATTAAACCTGAAGAAATCGCAAAGCGTCGCGATATGCGTAAAGATTTAACCTTTACTATAGATCCTAAAGATGCTAAAGATTTTGATGATGCCTTATCGTTTACAGTATTGGATAATGGCTTATATGAAGTCGGAATCCATATTGCAGATGTATCTCACTACGTTATACCAGGAACGGTTTTAGATGATGAAGCTTATGAACGTGCAACCTCGATTTATTTAGTAGATCGAGTGGTACCAATGTTACCGGAACGTTTATCTAATGGTGCTTGTTCATTACGACCACATGAAGAAAAGTATACCTTCTCTGCGGTATTTCAGATGAATGATAAATGTGAAATTAAAAACGAATGGTTTGGTAGAACAGTAACTTATTCTGACGCCCGTTTTGCTTACGAAGAAGCACAAGCTGTTATAGAATCTAAAACTAATGAAATCCCACAAGAAGTCTCATTAACTGGTAAAACTTATAAAACAGACCAAGCTATTGCAGATGCTATTTTAAAACTAGATGAATTAGCCAAAAAAATGCGTTCACAGCGTATGCGAGAAGGAGCAATTTCTTTTGATAAGGTTGAGGTAAAATTCAATTTAGACGAGGAAGCAAATCCAGTTGGAGTGTTCTTTAAAACTAGTAAAGATGCTAATAAATTAATTGAAGAATTTATGTTATTAGCTAACCGAAAAGTATCTGAATTTGTTGGAAAACAAAAACCACAAAAAACATTTGTATATCGTGTACATGACGAACCAGATGAGTCAAAGCTAGCACAGTTACAAAATGTGGTGAGTCGTTTTGGGCATAAACTAAATTTTAGAGACAAAGGAAGTATTGCATCATCTTTAAATAATTTACTTAAAGATGTTGTAGGAAAGAAAGAACAGAATCTAGTGGATACACTAACGATTAGAACAATGTCTAAAGCAGAATATACGACTCATAATATTGGACATTACGGATTAGCTTTCGATTATTATAGTCACTTTACTTCACCTATTCGTCGTTATCCAGATGTGATGGCGCATCGTTTACTACAACAGTATCTAGATGGTGAAAAATCTGCTAACGAAGATGTTTACGAAGATAAATGTAAGCACAGTAGTAACATGGAATACCTTGCCACCAAAGCAGAGCGTGATTCTATAAAGTACATGCAAATTCGTTTTATGCAAGATCATCAAGATGAAGAGTTTAAAGGAGTGATTTCAGGTGTAACAGATTGGGGAATTTATGTAGAAATAATTTCCAACAAATGTGAAGGTATGGTGAGTGTAAGGGATATGAAGGATGATCATTATCAGTTTGATCAAGATCAATACGCTATGGTTGGAAGAAATTCTGGTATAGTTTATCAACTTGGAGATGAGGTCGTGGTTAAAGTAAAAAACACTGATCTCGTGAAAAAACATCTCGATTTTTATATGGTTGGTAAACCAAAATAAGTTAACAGTCACAGTTTTCAGTTTACAATCTTGAATAATTGGTGAAAATTAGTGAAATTCGTATCAAAATAAATTCATAATGATTCTAACCACAACAAACTCAATAGAAGGTTATAAAATAATAGACTACTTAGGTATCGTAACAGGAGTAGCTATCAATAAAGAGACTTTAGCTATGGGATTTAGTGTATCTAAGTATTATAATAAAATACAGAACAGTATAGAAACTATAAAAGAAGAAGCATTTCAGAATTTAAGAGATAATGCCTCAAAACTTAAAGCTAACGCAGTTGTAGGAATTAAAGTAGAGGTAGAGTTTACAACTAGCAACTATCCTATTGTTTCTGTAACAGGAACTGCAGTAAAAGTTGCTATCTAACACATCAGTAAATTCTTATTTGGATTTATTACATTTGTGTAAACCTTGAGTTTACATGTTTGATGATATCTTAACAGCCATTCCTTTTGGAATAATATTAGCCTTCACTATAGGTCCTGTTTTTTTTGTGCTATTAGAGACCAGTGTAACAAAAGGTTTTACAAGTGCTTTTGTTTTTGACTTAGGAGTAATCCTAGCTGATATCGTTTTCATTTTAGTAATTTTTAAAAGTACCGATACACTTCTAGATAAAATAAAGGATGATCCTAAACTGTTAGTTTTTGGTGGTGTTTTACTAGTTATTTATGGACTTATAAGTTTCATTAAAACCTCAAAATCTTTCAGATCTATCTTAAGAGAACATCATAGAATTGAGCTTCCAAAAAAAGACTACGGCAAACTTTTTATAAAGGGTTTTTTACTGAATTTTATCAACATTGGTGTACTTTTAGGCTGGCTAGGATTTATTGTTATTGGTACTTCAATTACAACTTCAGAGAACGGTGATGTTATTTTTATTACTACCATGTTAATTTCATATTTGGTAACTGATATTTTTAAAATTGCCGCAGCCAAGCGTTTAAGAAGTAAACTTACTCCAAGACGTATTTTTAAAACTAAAAAGATTGTAGCATTGGTCATCCTTGGTTTTGGTATTATTCTGCTTACTCAAGGGTTATTTCCTGAGTTATATGAAAAGAGTAAACAACAAATTGATAAAGTAAACCCATTAGATTAATTTTTTTAACTTTTAAACTAGATATTATGAAATTTCACATAAGTATTATTGTATTTATTACGTTAGTTTATTCTGGTTATTCGCAAGATGAATCAGCTCAATCAAAACATTATGTTTTAAGCGAGTTTACACCTGGATCTATTCTAATGAAAGATGGTTCAAAGCAAACGGGTGTTTTAAATTATAATGCTCTTGCTGATAATTTTGCCTTAAAAAAAGATGATGAAGTGTTGGCGCTTTCTACAGCAGTAATTGCTCAAATAGATACAGTTTATGTAGCTAACAAAAAGTTTTTTAGAAAAGATGATAAGTTTTATGAACTTTTATTAAAATCCGATGTCGAATTATATGTAGAATATAACTGTAATTTATCAACATCTACTGAAGGAAGAAATGGTTATGGTAGTTCTTCACAAACATCTTCTTCTGGAGCTCTAACCGCAATAAGAAATCAGGGTAATCTTTATAACTTGGAGCTTCCAAAGCTTTATAAAGTAACCTTAGATATAGAATACTTAATAAAAAAAGATGATACACTCACAAGAATAAAAACCGTAAACCAGTTCAAAAAAGTTTATACAGACAATAAAAAAGAGATTAAAAAATATAGGAAAAATAATAAAGTTAAAGTTGAATCCCCTTTAACGGTTAAAAAGTTTGTAGAACATCTAGAGAGCTTATAAAATCCATTAGATTAAGGGTTATTTGAAAGAATTAAGTAAGAAAATATTAACTCTTCCAATAAGATTAGCTCTTGTTATTTTAATTATTGGAGCGTTGTTTAAAATTATGCATTGGCCGTATTCTAGAGAATTAATGTTCCTTGGAAGTATCGCTATTGGTGTAATCTATCTAATCCGATTTTTTAACAAGAAGCCAAAATTAAGATTGGACTATGTAAAATTAGCTTTAGTAATAATATGGGTGTTTAGTTATTTTATAAATGTTTTCCACCTTTATAATATCCCTTACGTCATAGAAGTTTGTTTAATTATTTTGTTTATATGGTGGTATGCAGAAGAAGGTTTTACCTATTTTAAGAATAGAAAATTTAAGAAAAAAGGGTTAGTAAGAGTGATGTACTACATTCTACTAGTAATTGGATTGACCACGTTTCTATTTGGTTTGCTTTTTAAAATACAACATTGGCCTTATGATTCTCTACTATTTGTGTTAGGAACATTAACGTTATGCCTAATTCTAGTCATAGATTATTTTGTAATTGAACGAATATTTTGATGATTTTAAATATAAAAGAGACACTTTTTAATGTCTTTTTTATTCTAGAGATTTCGAGCGGATTCGAACCGCATACACATTACTCTAAATTTTTCTAAAATTTAAAGTAAAAAACCTTCAACATCTGTTGAAGGTTTTTAGAGGTGTCGAGCGGATTCGAACCGCTGTAGATGGTGTTGCAGACCACTGCCTAGCCACTCGGCCACGACACCTTATCGAGAGGGCAAATATATAAATATTTAGCTTTTTACACTAGTTACTAATGCTTTTTCGCTTTTGAGAGAGTTTAATAGTCACCATTTCAACATCACCACCAATAGGAGGATTAATTTTACTAACAGCAACAACAGCTTTAGAGACTAATTTATCTTCGTTGAAAATTCTGTTCAGTATGCGCTGCGCAACAGTTTCAAGTAATTTTGAAGGTCTCAGCATTTCTTCTCTAACCACTTTATTTAAAAAAACATAATCCACCGTGTCTCCAAGATTATCGGATTCAGCAGAAGCACTTAAATCGGCTTTAATCTCTAAATCTACTCTATAATCACTACCAATTGCCGTTTCTTCTTTTAAACAACCATGATGTGCAAACACACGTATATTTTTAACTTTTATGACTCCCAAAGCATTTAATTTTAAGCAAATATATTACACTAATATTTAATAACTTTGTTGCCTATTTTAATAATATGTCAGAAGAAACAAAATCACTCAACTTTATTGAGCATATCATAGAAGAAGATATAGAAAATGGCTTAGCAAAAGATAAGCTTCGTTTTCGTTTTCCACCAGAACCAAATGGTTATTTACATATTGGTCACACAAAAGCTATTGGTATTAGTTTTGGTCTAGGAGAGAAGTATAATGCACCTGTAAATCTTCGTTTTGATGACACCAATCCCATCAAGGAGGAACAAGAGTACGTAGATGCAATAAAGCGCGATATCGCTTGGTTAGGTTATCAATGGGAAAATGAATTATATTCTTCAGATTATTTTCAAAAGTTATACGATTGGGCCGTTAAAATGATAAAAGATGGCAAAGCATACGTAGATAGCCAATCTTCTGAAGCTATGGCAGAGCAAAAAGGAACTCCGACACAAGTTGGTGCAAATAGTCCTTTTAGAAATAGAAGTGTTGATGAAAATTTAGACTTATTTCAACGTATGAAAGCTGGGGAATTTGAAGCCGGTACACACGTTCTTCGCGCCAAAATTGATATGGAAGACCCAAACATGTTGATGCGAGATCCAATTATGTACCGTATTTTACATGCACATCATCACAGAACAGGAGATGATTGGTGTATTTACCCAATGTATGATTGGACCCATGGCGAAAGTGATTATCTCGAACAAATCTCACACTCCTTATGTTCTCTTGAATTTAAGCCACACAGAAAACTTTATAATTGGTTCAGAGACCATGTTTACGAATACAGCAAGGATAAATACCCTTTACCACCAAAACAGCGTGAATTTGCACGTCTAAACCTTAGTTATACAATAATGAGCAAGCGTAAGTTATTACGTTTGGTCGAAGAAGGTGTAGTTTCAGGATGGGACGATCCGCGGATGCCAACAATTTCGGGTTTGCGTCGTAGAGGCTATACACCGAATTCTATTCGAAAATTCATAGAAAAAGTTGGTGTTGCTAAGCGCGAAAATATAATTGATGTTTCGCTTTTAGAATTTTGTATTCGTGAAGATTTAAATAAAACAGCAAATAGAGTTATGGCTGTGTTAAATCCTGTAAAAGTGGTTATTACTAATTACCCTGAAGGTAAGGAAGAGTGGTTAGAAGCAGAAAATAATCAAGAAGATGAATCTGCGGGATATAGAAAAGTACCATTCTCTAGAGAAATTTACATTGAGAAAGAGGACTTTAGAGAGGAGGCTGGAAAAAAGTTTTTTAGGCTAAAACTAGGCGGAGAAGTTCGATTAAAAAATGCCTATATCATTAAAGCAAATGACGTTGTAAAAAATGATAAAGGAGAAATAACAGAAATACACTGTACTTATGATACTGATACATCAAAAAGAGTAAAGGGAACTTTGCACTGGGTATCAGTTAAACATGCCATCACTGCAGAAATAAGAGAATACGATCGTTTATTTAGTGATGAATCACCAGATGGTCATGCAGACAAAGATTTTATGGAGTTTATAAACCCAAATTCTTTAACCATTAAAAAAGGATTTTTAGAGCCAAGTTTAGCAGACGTTGAGGTGGGTGAGCAGTTTCAATTTCAGCGTATAGGTTACTTTAATGTAGACGATGATTCTAAACCTGACAAACTAGTATTTAATAAAACAGTTGGTTTAAGAGATAGTTGGGCAAAGCAGAAACCCAAATCACAAAACAATAATAAACCCAAGCCACAGCAACAGAGATCTGCACTAAGTGTAATTCAGCAACTTGGTAAAAAGTACACCAACCTACCTGAAGAAAAACAAATAAAAGTAAAAGCAGAGATACAAGAACTAGCTAAAAATGTCACATATGAAGAACTAGAACCTCTGTTTGGTACAGCTGTAAAAAAATCAGGTACTCGTATCGCCGTATTGATTGCATTGAAAATATTGCTTAAAAATGGCTTAGATCGAAATGATGCTATTAATAATTTTATTGATAAGGCAAAAGACGATAAAAATGAATTATTGGTTGCTGAAGCTTTGAATATTGGGCAGAATAATTGACGCTAAATGATCTGTTATAACGGGTTATATTATAAATAAACTGAAACCTCTAAAAAGTCGACTTAGAGGTTTTTTTGTACATTGTATTATACTAACCAATAAATCAAATCATATGGAAATTAATTTTTTAGCAGTTTTAGTTGCTGCGCTTGTGCCAACAGCACTCGGATTTTTGTGGTATAATCCTATACTTTTCGGTAACGCATGGATGAGAGAAGCGGGTATGACGGAAGAGAAAATAAAAGGTGGAAATATGGCCGTTATTTTTGGTGTGTCACTACTCCTTGCTATTTTACTTTCATTCTTTACTCAGTTTTTGGTAATTCATCAAATGGGAGCATTAGGAATGGTTGGTGCTGAAGTTGAAAAAGCCTTACCATCTTATGGAGCATTTATGGCAGATTATGGAAATGCGCATAGATCTTTTGGTCATGGAGCTATACATGGCGCGATGGCAGGGATATTTTTTGTTCTACCATTATTTGGAATGAACGGTCTGTTTGAACGTAGATCCTGGAAATATATTTTAATAAATGTTGGCTACTGGACGTTAACCTTAACGATTATGGGTGCTATTGTTTGTGGATGGGTTTAAAAAATAAACACAATTAAAAAAAGCCTGAGTTTTATACTCAGGCTTTTTTTTAATCTTCAATTTGTTCTACTTCAACATCATCGTCAGGTATATCTAGACTGGTTTTAAATTCAGGAAGAACCATATCTAGCATCGCTTTGTTTTTAAGCTGTTTCGCCTCTAAAAACCACCAAAAACCATCAGTTTCATTGTAAATACCTAAAAGATAACTTTTAGATTTAATACGCTGATTAGCCATTTTCATTTGGTTATAGCCCTCAATTACACAGCGGTATTGACCCTGTTCTTCAACAATTTCTGAAACACTTATAATATCAGCTTTCTCAAATTTAAAACCCTGAGCTTTCATAGTGTCAAAAGTACTTTCAAGCAAGGTAAGCGCAGCGTCCTCTCCGCCCATCATGTCCACTACTTTTGGAAGTGTATGTTTTAAAACGGTTTTAAAATCCATTTCCAAGGTTGCCTTAGACGTAATTTGTGCATCACTTAAAGCATCTTCTTTATTTTGAGAAAACACACTTGCACTTGATACTAGTAATACTACAAGCATTATTTTTTTTAATCTATTCATCTTTTTTATTGTTTTTAGCGTTCTTCATTGCTTCTCCAATTTGGTTGCTAGCAGTAAAACTTGCAACCATATCATTAAGCATTTGACTACCTGCTTGAGGTGAGTTAGGTAATAATATTAGATTACTATTGGTCTCTTGTCCAATAGACTGTAAAGTATCATAATGTTGTGTCACAACAATCAGTGCAGAGGCTTCTTGAGAGTTGATACCAACCTTGTTCAATACTTCAACAGATTCCTCTAAACCACGAGCAATTTCTCTTCTCTGGTCAGCAATACCTTGCCCTTGTAGACGCTTACTTTCTGCTTCAGCCTTAGCTCTTTCAACTATTAAAATACGCTGTGCATCACCCTCAAATTGAGCAGCTGTTTTTTCTCTATCAGCAGCATTAATTCTGTTCATTGCTGCCTTTACTTGAGCATCCGGATCAATATCTGTTACTAAGGTTTTAATGATGTCATAACCGTACTCAGACATATATTCTTGTAACTCTCTTTTTACGGCGATAGCAATATCATCCTTTTTAACAAAAACATCATCTAATTTCATTTTAGGAACTTCAGCTCTAACAACGTCAAAAACAAAAGATGTAATTTGATCATGCGGATAATCTAACTTATAAAAGGCCTCATATACTTTCTCTCTAATTACTTTATACTGAACAGAGACCTTTAACTTTACAAAAACATCATCCAAAGTCTTGGTTTCAATGATAACGTCTAATTGTTGAATTTTTAAAGTTAGTTTACCAGCAATACGGTCTACGAGTGGAATTTTTAATTGTAATCCAGAATGTCTAATACTCTGGAATCTACCAAAGCGCTCTATAATGGCAGCAGTTTGTTGTTTCACCACAAAAAATGATGAGATTAAAATGATTAATCCAAAAAATATAATTGGAACTAGAATAAATTGACCCATAACACGTTTTTTTAAAGTTAAATATTACAAAACACTAAAAGTAAGTAATATTAAATTATTTTACTTAGGTTTGTTGTAATCAGCTCTAAAATCGCATGAAAAACACAAAACACTTCCTATTCGTAGCTATATGTATAAGTTTTGTTACAATTGGTTACACTCAGCATAAAAACTATAATATAAAAAACGGTATTGGTCTTCAAGGTGGAATTACACTATTTGACATCACTACTGATAATTTTGAAACTAAAAGTAATTCTGGTTTTATTGGAGGAATGGCAGCTTCAGTAGATATTCCGCACAGATGGTATAATGTGAGTTACAATATTCAATTATCTCAAAACCATGTTGATATTAACGCCGCATCTCTTGGGAGCCTAACTAACGAATTTGTGGAATATAAAATGCTTACAGCAAATATTGCATTTTTGTTTCATATAAAATTACTTGGAAATAATTTGACACTAGACGCTGGTCCAATGTTGCAATATAACAGTGGATTAGAGCTTAAAGATGATTCTAAAGAGGGCTATATAATTACAGGTTATGATAACCTATTAACTGAAGATATAAGAGAAATTTCTAATTTTAATGCTAATGGAGCCGTTGGTTTGTCTTTAGGGTTAAGAAGATTAAAGCTCCGAGCACAATACATTTATGGTTTTACAAATATTTTGGGCAAATTAAATGACCAAGATCTAAATGTTGGAAATAACGATAAGTTTAAAGGGAACCAATCATTAATGGCCTTTACGGCTATTATTACCTTCTAAAATGAATTGACGGCAATTTCTATACGCTTTATACTTTCGTCTTTTCCGATCATAAACATAATATCAAAGACGTCTGGCCCTTGCAATGCACCAACCAAAGCTAGACGCAAAGGCATCATTACCTTACCAAAACCAATTTCCTTAAATGTAATCCATTCTTTTATAGAAGTTCTTAAGGTTTCTGCAGAATCAGCTTCGGTTTTTTGAATTACAACAACCAACTCATTCATTAGGTTGTCTGTGTTGTCTTTCCAGGCTTTTTTAGCTGCTTTTTCATCATAATTTGTAGGTGCTGTAAAAAAGAAATGACTCAAGTTCCAGAAGTCACTAACAAAAGTGGCGCGCTCTTTAATTAAACCGACCACTAAAGCAATGTAGTTTATATCTATTTCAGCTAATTCTGGTTGTGATGATTTAAATTTTTCAGCTAAACCTATGTCCAACTGTTGTTGCATGTAGTGATGATTAAACCATTTGGTTTTATCCGGATCAAATCTTGCACCAGCCTTATTTACTCTCACTAAATCAAAATCTTTAACTAATTCCTCTAAACTAAATATTTCCTGTTCTGTTCCAGGATTCCAACCTAAAAAGGCTAAGAAATTAACCACAGCCTCAGGGAAATAGCCATCTTCTTTGTAGCCTCTAGAAACGGTTCCGTCTGGCGCAGTATATTCTAATGGAAAAACAGGAAAGCCTAATTTATCTCCGTCACGTTTACTTAATTTTCCTTTTCCTGTTGGCTTAAGAATCAATGGTAAATGTGCAAATTCTGGTGCTTCCCAGCCAAAAGCATCATATAAAAGTTGGTGTAATGCCAAAGAGGGTAACCATTCCTCGCCACGAATTACATGCGTAATTTCCATTAAGTGGTCATCAACAATATTGGCTAAGTGATAAGTTGGCATACCATCACTTTTAAATAAGATTTTATCGTCAAGTACATTGGTGTCAATAGAAATATCACCACGGATAATATCCTTTAAATGTAAAGTTTCATCTTGTGGTGACTTAAAACGCACTACATAATGTTCGCCAGCTTCTATTTTTGCTTGTGTTTCTGCTTCTGTAAGTATTAAAGAGTTTACCAAACGCCCTTTTTCACGATTATGCCAATTGTAAATAAAGGTTTTACCTTCAGCTTCATGCCCTTTTCTGTGAGCATTGAGTTGTTCAGAAGTATCAAAAGCGTAATACGCATTTCCAGAATCAATTAACTGATCTGCATATTGCTTGTATAAATGTTTACGCTCGCTTTGTTTGTAGGGACCAAATTTTTCGTTCTTTCCAGGCCCTTCGTCAAAGGGAATTCCACACCAATTCAAGGAGTTTACAATATAGTCTTCAGCGCGTTCAACATAGCGGTTTTGATCGGTATCTTCAATTCGAAGCACAAAATCACCACCATGCTTTTTCGCAAACAAATAGTTAAATAAAGCGGTTCTTACTCCACCAATATGTAAAGGTCCAGTTGGACTTGGCGCAAAGCGCACGCGTACGTTTTTAGACATAATCGTAAATTAAGATGCAAAGATAGTTTGATAAGGATTGAGAACAAAGAAAATAGAATTCATATTAGAAACTAATCTACAATCATAGTTTTTGGAACGCGCTTATTCATAATTTCAATCCATAACGGCGGAATCATAGCCAAAACCATTGAGGCAGGATAACCACAAGACACTTTGGTCTTTCATCGAAAATTTCTTTTTCATTCCTATGAAAACAGGAATCTTTTAATAATTTGAGCCCAATTTAACACTCAAAACTTCTAAATTAACAGAATCTTACCACATTTTACAAAATAGCTATTAAAATAAAATTGTAGATTAGTCAGTTAGAATAGTATATGAGCAATTTCGAAACCATAAAAAGCAAATTAGAACAGTTTATTAAACGGTATTATACCAATGAACTACTAAAAGGGGCCATCTTATTTTTTGCCATTGGCTTATTATATCTTATTGTAACACTTTTTGTGGAATATATGCTTTGGCTCAACCCAACCGCACGAACAATTTTGTTTTGGACATTTATTGCGGTAGAAATCGGTTTATTTATAAAGTTTGTAGCAATTCCGTTGGCACACTTATTTAAACTCAGAAAGGGAATTAACTATGAAACCGCCTCTAAATTAATAGGTAATCATTTTCCAGAAGTTAATGATAAACTTTTAAATGTGCTGCAGCTGAACCAAAATTCGGTGCAATCCGATTTATTGATTGCCAGCATAGAGCAGAAGTCACAAGAACTGCAACCAATTCCTTTTAAATCGGCAATAAACTTTAAATCAAACACTAAATACTTAAAATACGCAGCAATTCCGATTGCAATTATTTTGTTATCGGTTTTAACAGGGAAAATAAACTGGTTTAGCGATAGCTATGAACGTGTAGTAAATTATCAAACAGCATATGAACCACCTGCGCCATTTCAATTTTTTGTAGTTAACGAATCACTTCAAGCAATTGAAAACAAAGACTTTAAGTTAAACGTTTCTACAATTGGAGATGTGATTCCTGATAATGCTCAGATTAAATTTAATGGTCAATCTTACTTTTTACAGCAATTAGCGCCTGGCGAATTCCAATATACATTTAGCCTTCCGAAAGAGCCGGTTGAGTTTACGCTATCAGCAAACGATGTCGTATCTAAGCCGTACGTTTTAGAAGTTGTTAACACACCTAATCTTGTGAATTTTGAAATGGTTTTAGATTATCCATCACACACTAAAAAACAAGATGAGGTTTTAAAAAGTACGGGTTCTGCTGTGATTCCAGAAGGCACAAAAGTGACATGGAGAGCCAAAACAAAATCTACAACAGGAGTTCATATTTATGCTGAAGACACCCTAAGTTTTATACGTAGTGAAGCAGATAATTTTGAAGCTTCAAAGCGATTGTATAAGAATTACAATTACAGCATTACCACTAGCAATAAAAACTTAAGGGATTATGAGAATTTGGCATACAACATCAATGTGGTTAGAGATATTTATCCAGAATTAAGTATTAAGGTTCAAAAAGATTCAATAGACAACCAAAGCCTATATTTCTATGGTCAAGCCAGTGACGATTATGGCTTGAGCAAGCTTCAATTAGTATATTACCCTTCTGAAGATGAATCTAAAAAGGTGGTTGAGCCAATACCTATTTCTAAATCTAATTTTAGTGAATTTGTAAGTGCATTTCCCAATCAGTTGAACCTGGAAGAAGGAGTAAGTTATGAATTGTATTTTGAGGTCTTTGATAATGATGCGCTTCACAATTATAAACGCACTAAAAGTTCTGTTTTCAGTTACCGCAAACGCACTAAGGAAGAGGAAGAACAGAAACAACTCAATGAACAGAATGAAACCATAAAAGATATTAGTAAAACTTTTGACAAGCTTCAAGAACAAGATAAGAAGCTTGAAGAATTCTCTAAAACACAGAAGGAAAAAGAACAGCTTAATTTTAATGATAAAAAGAAGTTTGAAGATTTTCTAAAACGCCAAAAGAATCAGGAGCAATTGATGAAAAATTTCAACAAAAAACTTCAAGAAAATTTGGAAGAATTTCAAAAGGACGAAAAGAAAGATGACCAATTTAAAGAAGATTTAAAAGAACGTTTAAAAGAAAACGAAGAGCAGCTTAAAAAAGACGAGAAACTTTTAAAAGAGCTTGAGGAGTTAAAAGACAAAATCAACAAAGAAGAGTTTACACAAAAACTCGAAGAATTAGCTAAGCAAAACAAAAATAAGAAGCGCAGCATGAAGCAGCTCTTAGAGTTGACCAAGCGTTTTTATGTGATGAAGAAAGCTGAAAAGATTTCGAAGCAACTAGGGGACTTATCAGAAGAACAAGAAAAGCAATCTGAAAAGGGAAAAGAAAACACAAAAGAAGCTCAAGAAAAATTAAATAAGGATTTTGAAAAGCTTCAAAAGGATATAGAGGAATTAAGAAGTGATGACAGAAAGCTTCAGAAACCAACGAAGGTTCCGACAGATAAGTTTCTAGAGGACGAAATTAAATTTGATCAAAAAGAAGCAAAGGAAGCATTAGAGAAGAAGGAAGAAAATGAAGGAGAACAGAAACCACAGGAAGCAAAAGAACAAGAGCAAAAAGCTAAGAAAAATCAAAAGAAAGCTGCTAAGAAGATGAAGCAAATGAGCGAGATGATGAAGAAGATGTCCGGAGGCGGAGGTAGTGGAAACCAAACTGCTGAAGATATAGATTCGCTAAGACAGATTTTGGAAAACCTATTGCTGTATTCATTTGACCAAGAGGCTCTTATGAATATATTTGATGATATTGACATTAATAATAATAAATACGGAAAGTATATTATTGAGCAAAGTAATCTTAGGGAACACTTTGAGCATATAGACGATAGCTTATTTTCCTTATCGCTTAGACAGCCTAAAATTTCAGAAAAGGTAAATTCACAAATCACAGATGTTTATTTTAACATAGACAAGGCGCTTAGCCAACTAACAGAAAACAGATTATATCAAGGTGTGTCTTCACAGCAATATGCGATTACAGCCAGTAATGAATTAGCGAGTTTTTTGAGTGATGTGCTAGATAATATGGAAATGTCTATGAACCCATCTTCAGGTCAAGGCGGTGAAGGCGGAGAACAACTTCCAGATATTATTATGAGCCAGGAAGAACTTAATAAACAAATGGAAGAAGGGGTTAAGAAGAGCGAACAAGGTAAAGAAGGAGAGAAGTCTGGTGAGGGAGAAAAACCAGGTGAAGAAGGCGAAAGTGGTAAAGAGGGTGAAGGGAAAAAACCTGGTGAACAAGGGCAATCTGGCAAAGAAGGACAAAGCGGACAGAACGGAAAAAGTGGTCAACAACAAGGAAAAGATGGAGAAGGAGGACAAAGCGGTGAGAATGGAAGCCAGAACGGAGAAGGGAATCAAGGAGGAGAACAAGGCAAGAATGGAAAGGAAGGCAAGGGAGGAAAGAATGGTAAAAATGGAGGTAATGGATCTGACGGAGAAGGTGAAAAAAATGATGGTTATGGAGAAGGTGGAAGTGAAGAGCAGAATGGTGAATTGTTTAAAATTTATCAACAGCAACAACAATTACGGCAAGCGTTAGAAGACCGTTTAGCTAAAGATGGAAAGATTGAATCTGCTGGACAACTAATTAAACAGATGGAAGAGATTGAGCTTGATTTATTAAACTCGGGTTTTACCAATCAAACACTTCAAAAAATGATGGATGTACAACATCAATTATTAAAATTAGAAAATGCAACTTTTATGCAGGGCCAAGACACCAAGCGTAAATCTCAGACGAATAAAAAGAATTTTAATCAGACGAATCAAAGTCAAATACCAACGGCTAAGCAATATTTTAATACTACAGAAATATTAAATCGTCAAGCACTACCTTTGCAGAATCATTTCAAGAAAAAGATTCAGGAGTATTTCAAAAAAAACAATGATTAGTTTTAATTACGAAATCGATTTTATTTTAGAAAACGAAGCACAGTTTTCAAATTGGATTTCAAAAACCATTATAGAAGAAAATTGCAAAGAGGGCGAGATCAGTTACATCTTTTGTTCGGATGATTATTTGCATAAACTTAATGTGGATTTTTTAGATCACGACACTTTAACCGATATTATTAGTTTCGATTATTCGGTAGGAAAAGAACTACATGGCGATATTTATATTTCAGTGGATCGCGTAAAGGAAAATGCACAGGATTTTGAGGTCGTATTCGAAGACGAAATTGCAAGAGTTATGATTCACGGAGTATTGCATTACTGTGGTTATAAAGACAAATCCAAAGACGACGAATTGCTTATGCGCTCTAAAGAAGATTACCACTTAGCCAAGCGTTAGAGAATATCATCATTTCAACGTATCTTTGCGGACTGAAAATTTTAAAACCTAAATTGTTCCACGTGGAACAAAAGAAAATCGAATTATGTTTAATGATGTTTATGATGTTATTGTTGTAGGTGCTGGTCATGCAGGAAGCGAGGCTGCAGCAGCAGCTGCAAATATGGGGAGCAAAACATTGTTAATTACAATGAACCTTCAGAACATTGCACAGATGTCTTGCAATCCGGCTATGGGTGGAATTGCCAAGGGTCAAATTGTAAGAGAGATTGATGCACTTGGTGGTTATAGCGGAATAGTTTCAGATACATCTGCTATTCAATTTAAAATGCTCAACAAATCAAAAGGACCTGCGATGTGGAGTCCAAGGGTGCAATCCGATAGAATGCGTTTCGCTGAAGACTGGAGATTGCTTTTAGAGGGAACACCAAATCTTGATTTCTATCAAGAAATGGTTTCGGGTCTAATTGTTGAAAACGATAAAGTTGTTGGAGTAAAAACGTCACTAGGAATTAAGGTTAAAGCAAAAACGGTTGTGCTAACCAATGGAACATTTTTGAATGGCTTAATTCACATAGGTGATAAAAATTTTGGTGGAGGAAGAGCTGGTGAAAGAGCAGCAACCGGAATAACAGAACAACTAGTAAATCTTGGTTTCGATTCTGGAAGAATGAAAACCGGAACACCTCCAAGAGTTGATGGGAGGTCATTAGATTATTCTAAAATGATTGAACAGCCAGGAGATGCTAATCCAGAAAAGTTTTCATATTTAGACACTACAAGTGTACTTAAAGAGCAGCGGTCTTGTCACATGACTTATACTAGTGAAGAGGTTCATGATTTACTAAGAGAAGGTTTTGATCGTTCACCAATGTTTAATGGTAGGATTAAAAGTGTTGGACCGAGATATTGTCCCTCCATTGAAGACAAGATTAATCGTTTTGCCGACAAGGACAGACATCAATTATTTGTTGAACCTGAAGGTTGGAATACTGTTGAGGTTTATGTTAATGGGTTCTCGACATCGTTACCAGAGGATGTTCAGTTTAAGGCATTGCGTTCTGTTGTTGGTTTTGAAAACGTAAAATTCTTTAGACCGGGTTATGCTATAGAATATGATTATTTTCCGCCAACGCAATTAAAGCATACACTGGAAACTAAGTTGGTGGATGGTTTATTTTTTGCTGGCCAGATTAACGGAACAACAGGTTATGAAGAAGCTGCATCTCAAGGGCTCATGGCGGGTATAAATGCAAGTTTACAGGTTCAAGAAAAAGAAGCTTTCACACTACAAAGAGACGAAGCTTATATAGGTGTTTTGATTGATGATCTAATCACTAAGGGAACGGAGGAGCCGTACAGAATGTTCACGTCTCGCGCAGAATACAGAACTTTGTTAAGGCAAGATAATGCTGATTTTAGACTAACACCAAAAGGATATGAAATAGGTCTAGCTTCAGAAAAGCGCCTAAGACGGATGGAAGAAAAACAATCTAAGTCTGATGCTTTTGTACAGTTTTTTAAGGATACTAGTGTAAAACCAGAAGAGGCAAATCCAGTTTTAGAATCTAAGAATTCGTCTCCTGTAAAGCAACAAGACAAGATGTTTAAGTTGTTTGCAAGACCTAATATTACAACCGAAGATGTTCGTAAATTTAAAGCTGTTGAAAATTATATTCAGGTAAATGAATTGGATTCGGAAGTCATAGAGCAAACTGAAATTCAGGTAAAGTATGCTGGGTATATTGAGAAAGAAAAGAACAATGCGGATAAATTAAATCGGCTTGAAAATTTAAAAATCCCTATTGATTTCGATTACCATAAGTTAAAATCAATGAGCATGGAGGCTAGGCTGAAATTAACCGAAATTAAACCGGTTACTATTTCTCAGGCCTCTCGAATTAGCGGTGTTTCGCCTAACGATGTTTCAGTATTGCTGGTTTATTTGGGGAGATAAATCTCAATGTTCCACGTGGAACAACGATGCTATATTTAATGCCTTTTTCATTCTGAACCCTATTCAGAATCTATTTGTATGAGTAATAAACCAAAACATCTAATTGTAAAAGACCATTCTGTTTCAGGAGAAGAATTTCAATTATTACATAATAAGGAATTAGATATGCTAGAAACATATCCGCATCCAGAAGGAGAAAAACTTTCAGATTATTATAAAAGCGAAGACTACATTTCGCACACTGACACGAAACGAAATTTACTTGAATATGTTTATCACACCGTGAGAGAAATTTCTTTAAAAAGAAAATTGAAATTAATCAACTCATTCAGCTCGGAAACCAAAAACCTCTTAGATATAGGATGTGGTACAGGCGACTTTTTACAAACTGCTTTAAAAGCTAATTGGAATATTATTGGAATTGAGCCCAATGAAAAAGCAAGACAAATTGCAAATTCTAAAACCAGCAACTCGGTTTTTGAAATAGAATATTTATCAAAACTACAAGCTCAAAGTTTTGATGTGATCACACTGTGGCATGTCCTTGAGCATTTGCCAAATTTAGAAATGCACACAGCATTGTTTAAGCATCTGTTAAAACCAAACGGAACTTTGGTAATTGCAGTTCCCAATTTTAAAAGTTATGATGCTAAATATTATAAAAATTATTGGGCAGCTTACGATGCGCCAAGACACCTTTGGCATTTTTCTAAAACCTCAATTTCAGAATTATTTAAAAAGAAAAATTTAAAATTGGTAAGTGTTTTACCAATGAAATTTGATGCTTATTATGTGAGCTTACTTTCTGAAAAATACAAATCTGGATTCATGAATCCTATTAAAGCATTTTGGATTGGATTTAGATCTAACCAAAGAGCAAAACGCTCCAAAGAGTATTCGTCTCATATATATGTCTTAAGAAATGATAATACGTAATATAAAGAACTCTGTTTTTAAATTGTGAGTCTAAACACCTAAGACAACAGAAAAAATTTAAGTGCGCTTAAAAGGCTTTATTTAATGTCTTTTTCTATAGAAAACAATAATACGTAGTAAGTGTTTCTATAGAAAACATCAATACCAAAAAAATTGAGAGAAACACAACCTAAGTTTTATACATTTGCAAAAATTAAATTGAAATATAAAATGAAGAAAATAATTTTAAGTCTATTGGTTTTAGTTTTAGCGGCATCTTGCCAAGAACAGCAAAAAATTGCTTTTGTAGATAATGGTCAGGTAATTGAAGATTACCAAATGAAAATTGATATGGAGGCTAAATTCAAGAAACAAGATGAAGCTTACAAAAGAAAAACGGATAGTATTGGACAAGCTTATCAACTAGATGCTCAACAGACACAATTAAAATTAAGTAGTCTGTCACAAAAAAAGCAGCAAGAAGGTTCACAGCAGTTCAGCCAAAAATGGCAACTTATTCAGCAACAATTACAATACGAGCAGCAACAAATGGAACAGGCATTTAGTAAAGAAATGGATTCAGTAATTAAAAGTGTCAATAAATTTGTCGAAGGCTATGGTGAAAAGAACGGTTATACATTCATTTTAGGTAAAAATGCTGCTGGTAGCGTTATGTTCGGAAAAGAAGAAAAAGATATTTCTGAAGCAGTAACCAAAGCTATCAATGATGATTACAATGGCAAAGATTCAAAAGAAGATGCAACTGAAACAACTGAAAAGGAAGAAGATAAATAATAATTAAATTACCATTTATTTACAAGCCAAGCTCTTTATGCTTGGCTTTTTTTATGCAACAATCTTGTAAGTTTTATAGATAAATCTGTAAGAATAATCTTAGAATTACCATTGCGCTCAATATGATAAATAGCATCTTGTAATTCATCGGAGATTTCTAAAATATTAGAATCGTGAACAAAAGGCGCAAATTTTTCAAGTTTAAAACTTTCAGATTTAGGTTCTAAATAAACCAACTCGCTTGCTTTATAATTTAAAAGTAATGCTTGTCTAAAATAATTCAAACAAAAGGCTAAGAACTTCTTCTGAGTTTCGCGCCCAGTCTTAGCAATTTCCTCAGACCAAGACATTAAATCGCGAATGGCACTTTTATTTCCTTTTGCCTTAAAAGCAGAGCGTACCCAAATCACAAACCATTTTTCAAACTGAATATCCTCACTGTCTTGATAAATTAAATCACAAGCTTTGTTGTAATTGCCATTAGCCTGATGCGCAATTTTAGTAGCTACGGATTGTTCAATATGATAGTTTTTAACTAATGCTTGTGCAATAACATCTTCAGCCAATGGTGGAAAATGTAAAACCTGACACCGTGAACGTATCGTATTAATAATTTGCTCTTCATCTTCTGCAATAAGGATAAAGATTGTCTTTTCTGGCGGCTCTTCAATTAGCTTCAGTAGCTTATTAGCAGATGGAGTATTCATTTTTTCGGCCATCCATATCAACATTATCTTATAGCCACCTTCGTAAGATTTAAGAGATAAAGATTTTACAATTTCTAAGGCCTCATCCACACCAATTTGCCCTTGTTTATTATCTACACCAAGTAATTTATACCAATCAAATAGATTTCCGTAAGGTTGTTGATCCAAAAGTTGTCGCCATTCTTCTAGATAAAAATTAGAAACGGGTTTGCTTTTCACCTTATCACTTGTTGTAACCGGAAATGCAAAATGAAGATCTGGATGCGAAAAATTCTTAAACTTTATGTTACAATAGGCATTTCCGTCTGTATTCTCTCCATTTTTATTGCCGCAAAGTATATATTGAGCATAAGCCAATGCCATTGGAAGCGTCCCAGACCCTTCTGGACCTACAAATAATTGAGCATGTGCAATTCTGCCTTTATCAACACTTGTTGTAAGGTGATTTTTGATGTGTTTTTGGCCTAAAACTTCAGAAAATTGCATAAAGCAAAACTATATAAAAAATTTATGTTTCTAATCTTTATATTTGTTCATCAAAATAAAAATTTTTCACACCTTATTTTTCACTCATGAAGACATTAAACGATTTTAACTTCCAAGATAAAAAAGCACTAATCCGAGTAGATTTCAATGTACCATTAAATGATAATTTCGAAGTAACAGACGCAACAAGAATTGTATCGGCAAAACCAACTATTATTAAAATTTTAGAAGATGGTGGTAGTTGTGTTTTAATGTCACATTTGGGACGACCAAAAGGTGTGCAAGATGAATTTTCTTTAAGGCATATTATTCCAAAAATCGAAGATATTCTAGGAGTGGAAGTAAAGTTTGCAAGTAATTGTGTTGGAGCTGAAGCTGAAGAAAAAGCAGCAGCATTACAATCGGGAGAAATATTATTACTTGAAAACCTACGTTTTCATGAAGAGGAAAAACAAGGAATCAAAGACTTTGCAGAGCAGTTATCTAAACTAGGCGATATTTATGTGAACGATGCTTTTGGTACAGCACACAGAGCGCATGCCTCAACAACTATTGTAGCTGAATTTTTCCCAGAAAACAAATGCTTCGGCAATCTTTTGGCTAAAGAAATTGAAAGTATTAAAAAGGTGATGGAAGATGGGGAGAAACCAGTCCTAGCAGTACTTGGTGGGGCAAAAGTGTCTTCAAAAATAACGGTTATTGAAAATATTTTAGATAAAGTTGACCATTTAATTATTGGCGGAGGAATGACATTTACCTTTATTAAAGCTCAAGGAGGTCGTATAGGAGATTCTATTTGCGAAGATGATAAAATGGAATTGGCTTTAGATATTTTAAAACAAGCCGAAGCTAAAGGTGTTAAGATTCATTTGCCAGTAGATGTGATTGCAGCAGATGCTTTTAGTAACGATGCCAATACACAAGTAGTAGATGTAAAACATATCGCAGATGGATGGCAAGGTCTTGATGCTGGTCCTAAATCGCTAGAAATTTTTGATACCGTTGTAAACGAGTGTAAAACCATTCTTTGGAATGGTCCACTTGGAGTATTTGAAATGGAAAGTTTTGCTAAAGGGACAATTGCTTTGGGAGACTCTATTGCAAACTCAACTGAAAACGGTGCTTTTTCTCTAGTTGGAGGAGGAGATTCTGTTGCAGCAGTAAAACAATTTGGTTTTGAAAATAAGGTAAGCTATGTGAGTACTGGAGGTGGGGCTATGTTAGAGAGCTTAGAGGGTAAAACTTTACCAGGAATTGCCGCCATATTAGGTAAATAGCAAAAAAATACTATTTTTAGCGTCTCCAACGTTCTAATTGCGTTGCATATTAAGAATCAATTTTGAGACCTATGACCTTAAAGACATTTTTATCGACTTGTCTATACTTATCAGTATTTAGTGGGTTTTCCCAAACTAAAACAGATAGTATCGTAAAACAACCAATAGTTGTAATTACCAAAGACTCGGTTATGGACGGTAAACTTTTCGATTCAAAGAAAAAGATTCCTCCTGTTGTTGATTCCCTAAAGGTTACAAAACTCAATGATTTACCAGAAGCGGCTGAATTAGATAAGAAATGGCTAGAAGAGCTTTATAGTAATTCACTTTTTGACACTATTTATAAATCGGTTACTGAGCTACAATATGAACCCGTTTATTATCCTGAACTTCCAACAGACACCTTAAAAGCAAGGTTAGCGCGCCTTAATGCAAGAACCCCTTTTAATGTAGAGTACAATTCATCTTTAGAAAGTGTTATTAAAAGCTACCTAAAACACAGAAGAAATTCTTTAGAACGGTTAATGGGATTAAGTCATTTTTATTTCCCAATGTTTGAGCAAGAGTTCGACAATTACAATATTCCTTTAGAGATGAAATATCTTGCCATTGTAGAATCGGCGTTAAAACCAAGAGCGCGTTCTCGAGTAGGAGCAACAGGTTTGTGGCAGTTTATGTATGGAACAGGAAAAGAACACGATTTACAGGTAAGCAGTTATGTAGATGATCGCAGTGACCCAATAAGATCCACTACTGCAGCAGCACAATATTTAGGGCGTTTATATCGCATATTTGGAGATTGGGATTTGGCCTTAGCCGCATATAATTCTGGCCCAGGAAATGTAAACAAAGCCATTAGACGTTCTGGTGGTTATAAGAATTATTGGAATATTAGACAGAATTTACCGCGAGAAACTGCTGGCTATGTGCCAGCATTTTTGGCAACTATGTACATTTTCGAATATGCAGAAGAACATGGGTTTAAACCAGAACGACCGCCTTTTCAACATATTGAAACCGATACTGTTCATGTAAAACAAATGATTTCGTTAGACCATGTTTCTGAAACCACTGGTGTAAAGATTGAAGAATTACAATTTTTGAATCCAGCCTACAAACTAGATATTATTCCAAAGGTTGAAGGTAAAACTTACGTATTAAGATTACCAAGAGAAGCTATAGGTGCTTTTGTTACAAATGAAGATAAAATTTATGCTTTTGCAAATGCAGAATTTAATCAACGCGAAAAACCATTACCTCAACTTTTTAAAAACGATACTAAAATTCGTTATCGCGTTAAGAACGGAGACTATCTTGGTAAAATTGCACGCAAATATGGAGTAAGGGTAAGTCAGCTTAAACAATGGAATGGTTTACGAAGTAACAATTTAAAAATAGGACAACGATTAACTATTTATCCCAGAAAAAATAGATCTTCATCTGCTCCAAAACCAGTGAAAAAAGTAGTTAATACAGAGGGAAAACAAACCTATAAAGTAGAATCTGGAGATTCACTTTGGACTATTGCACAAAAATTTTCTGGAGTTTCTGTTCAAAATATCAAAGATTGGAACGATATTAGTAGTAACAAACTAAAAATAGGAACAACATTAATTGTTTCTGAATAGTTAACTCAGCAAAAAATTAGACTTATGAGAGCTTTATATTCTTTATTATTGTGTGTAGTATTATTAGCGTGCGGAGAGAAAAAGAAAGATGATAGTAAGTTATATCTACCAGCATCAAACGGAAATTTAAACACCCTATCAGTTGTGGTTGATAATATTTTATGGGAAGACAATGTTGGTGAAAATATCCGAAACATTTTTGCATCTCCATTAAATGGTCTGGCAACAGACGAGCCGATGTTTAACATGAAACAGATTCCTCCTCAGGTTTTCGACGGTTTTGCGGCACGAAGCAGAATAGTGGTTAAAATTGAAAAAGGAAGTGAAGCACCTTCTACTAAGATTTTAAATGATGTCTTAGCAAAACCACAAACAGTTGCCGTGATTACGGGTAAAACAAATCAAGAAATTATTGCTCAGCTAAAAGAAAGCAAAGACAAGATTATTGATGCCTTTAACAAGGAAGAGATTAAGGAAAAACTGAGACGAATAAATAAATCATTGTTGGCTGATGAAGAAATGGAAAATAAACTGGGTATAACTATTGATATTCCAACGGCTTATAAAATAGGGAAGGCCGAAGATGATTTTTTCTGGATTAGAAAAAGCCTCACCAATACTAAGACCATGGATTTGATGTTGTATGAAGTGCCAATTACCACTATTTCTAAAGGAGACAGTACAATTGTAGACATTGTAAAAATGCGAGACGGGATAACTAAAACTAAAATTCCTGGTGAAGATGATATTTATATGGCGGTTGAAGATGCCTACGCTCCCTCTATGTTTAAAACTATTGTAGATAACAAACCAGCCTATGAAGTTCGAGGCTTATGGGAAATGAAGGGGTTTACAATGGGAGGACCATTTATAACCTACGCCATTGAAGATAAGATTAACAATCGCTATCTAATAGCAGACGGCTATGTATATGCACCTTCATTAGAAAAAAGAGATTATATATTTGAACTTGAATCTATGATTAAGTCGATAAAAATCAAATAACAAAAAAGCCAACTTTTAAAAGTTGGCTTTTTTTATGTGTCTTTAAAAAAAGAGTTTATTCTTTTTCTTTACTATCTACCGAATCTTCTTTACTTGCGTCTTTAAATTCTTTAATTCCGCTACCTAATCCTCTCATTAATTCAGGAATCTTTTTACCACCGAAAAGTAATAGAATAGCAACCACTATAAGGACAATTTGCCAAGGGCCTATTGCTAAAAATATACTGCTAGATATCATAATATTATATTTAGGATGTAAAGTTAATCATTATAGTTTAATAATAGCCTAGTTTAGGCAACTTTAAGACTTTATCATAGTGCTATTTCAGTATTTTAACTAATTTTGTTATGATGGCAAAAAAGAAAAATAAAGAAAGGAAATTTACCAAAAAGCTACTTCACAAGTATCGTTTAGTTATTCTAAATGAAGATACTTTTGAGGAGCGTTTTGCTATTAAGCTTACACGACTTAACGTTTTCATTTTAACCTCCCTTTCAGCCATATCGCTTGTTTTCTTTACTATTTTGCTGATAGCTTTCACACCTTTAAGAGAATATATACCAGGTTATTCTTCAGCGAGACTGAAGAAACAAGCAACCACCTTAAATTATAAAACAGATTCTCTTGTTAACGAATTAGAACTTAACAAGCGCTATTATGCCTCAATAAGAAAGGTTTTGACAGGAGATGTTGCTTCGTTAGAATTTAATAGGGATTCTATTTTACAAGCCACAAAGAACGATATTGGCGTTTTGCAGGTTACTACAAATAAAGAGGATTCGTTACTTAGAGAAAAAGTAGATAAAGAGGATAAATACAATTTATTTGAATCTTCTGGAGACCAATCAAATTATGTCTTATTTCCTCCGGTTAATGGCACTATTTCTGAAGGCTATAATTTAGAAGAAAAACACTTCGCAGTAGACGTCGTTGTCGCTGCGAATACACCAGTAAAAGCAACTGCAGATGGCACTGTAATCTTTGCAGAGTGGACCGTAGAAACAGGTTACGTTGTTATCATAGAACATAACCGTGAGTTAATTTCTGTTTATAAGCACAATTCCACGATTACAAAAGGACAAGGTGATTTGGTGAAAGCAGGTGAGGTTATTGCCATGTCTGGAAATACAGGTGAGTTAACCACAGGACCACATTTACATTTCGAACTTTGGAGCAAAGGCTACCCAGTAAACCCAACTAACTTTATTGATTTTCAATAATGCCATCAGTTAAAGCAGCACTTTCAAAACCCTTTGCAAAATATATTGCTAAGCGCATAAAAAAATGGGCGTCAAAACCGATTGAAACTCAGCAAAAAGTGTTTAACCACCTCATTGCTGAAGCTAAGCATACGAGTTTTGGGAAAGACCATAATTTCACTGCAATTAAAACTTACGAAGATTTCAAAACCGCCATTCCTATTAGAGATTATGAAGAATTAAAACCCTATGTAGAGCGTGTAGTTAATGGCGAAGAAGACGTGCTTTGGAAAGGAAAACCTATTTATTTTGCGAAGACGTCAGGGACGACTTCAGGTGCAAAATATATTCCAATCACAAAAGAGAGCATGCCGACCCATGTTGAAGCCGCGAGAAATGCAATTTTGATGTATATCAACGAAACAGGAAATTCGAAATTTGTTGATGGTAAAATGATTTTTCTTCAAGGAAGTCCTATTCTTGAAGAAAAAAATGGAATTAAGCTAGGAAGATTATCTGGTATTGTGGCACACTATGTCCCAAAATATCTTCAAAAAAACAGAATGCCAAGCTTAGAAACTAATTGCATAGATGATTGGGAAACTAAAGTGGAGGCTATTGTTGAGGAAACAATAAATGAGGACATGTCTATAATTTCAGGAATTCCTTCTTGGGTTCAAATGTATTTTGAAAAACTCATTGAAAAATCAAATAAAAAAGTCGGGGACATTTTCAAAAACTTTAATCTTTTCATTTTTGGAGGTGTTAATTACGAGCCATACAAGGCCAAATTTGAAAATTTAATCGGTAGAAAAGTAGACAGTATTGAATTGTATCCTGCCAGTGAAGGATTTTTTGCCTTTCAAGATAAACAAAACGAAAAGGGAATGTTGCTTCAGCTTAATTCAGGGATTTTTTATGAGTTTGTAGAAGCTGAACATTTCTATGAAGAAAACCCTTTACGTATAACAATTGCTGATGTAAAATTAGGAGTGAACTACGTAATGCTAATTTCAACAACAGCAGGTCTTTGGTGCTATAACATTGGTGATACAGTAGAATTCACTTCACTAAAACCTTACCGAGTCATTGTAAGCGGAAGAATAAAGCATTTTATTTCAGCATTTGGTGAACATGTTATAGGAAAGGAAGTTGAACAAGCACTTAGAGTGGCTAGTGAGAATACTTCAGTTTCTGTAAATGAATTTACTGTAGCTCCTCAAATAAATCCAAACGAAGGGTTACCATATCACGAATGGTTTATCGAGTTTGAAAATGAACCTAATAACGAACATGATTTTATCGAGGCTTTAGAACATTCATTGCAGGAACAAAACAGTTATTATTTTGATTTGATTAAAGGAAAAGTATTAAGGCCATTAAAAGTCACTAAAGTTAAAAAAGATGGATTTCAGACCTATATGAAATGTATAGGAAAGTTGGGAGGACAAAATAAAATCCCAAGACTATCTAACGACAGAAAAATTGCTGACATATTGTATCAATTAAATTTAACGAAATAACGCTATATTTGAGCGTTAAAATACAGTATGAGTACAACCAAAAAAAGACATAAAAGAACAAGGGCTCAAGAGAGTTCTAGTGCCATAGAACGCATGTATATTACCATGAGGCACCTTTTTAATCGTGGGTTTTATAAACCAATGGGAGTTTCAGGAGAAACTTTAAGAGAGGCGCTGCTTTTATTACGTCCAGAAATTTATGGCTCGATTGGAGAAGAAAAAGCTGAGTTAGAAGGATTACTCTATGTTGTAGATCGTTTACCCCAAGGCATTGAAGAGTGTACTTTTATTAATCTTACAAGTGATGAAGGTTATGCCAATTCACATTTTAAGCCTATAATTCCACCTAAAAGAAGACGTAATTGTTATCGCATAGATAATGAGCAAATGAATATTGAAATTACCAGAGGACGCTCTGAGATTTATGATATATTGACGCATCTCACGTTTTTGTTTGTAGAATCACATAAGATAAGCAAACGCGTAATTATAGATGAGGAAGGCACAACAGTAAGGGATTGGCAGAAGTTGGAAAATGCAGTTAAATCAACTAAAAAGCTCACTCAAAAAGAGCGAGAAATTGCCATAACACATACGGCAAATATTTTAGGAAGAACATTTAATGAGCTAACACAGGCGTATCCAAAATTTGCGACTGAAGATCAACCTGAACGTCTACTGCATATTGTTTACTGGTTGGGCAAACTTGCCATCGAAGAAACCTTGAATAGCAATAAGCGGACAATAACTTTTAGTCCGGTTCTAAGAGAGAGGTTAGGGCATCATATACATGGAGAAATATGGGCCGATTCGATTAAGTCATTACTGCATAAAAACGGATTATTAGAACGACCTATTCATATAATTAGCGCTAATATGCACAGTGTTATGAATTCTCTTTTTGCTAAGGGGGCACTTAAAGGTTCTGGGGCAAAAAAAGATATTTTTGACACCTATGAAGCACTTAGTGATTCAAAAAATAAAAGCTTACGCAATAAAGTAGAAAAATCAGCGTTGCAAAACGGAATGCATTACATTAAAGATAGCTCAGGAACCAACATTGATGTTCAAATTTTTGATACAGATAAAATCGATTTTTCTAAAACAGAATTTAAATATTTAGAGAATGAGAAAGACAATAAGGCTGTTATATTTGTAATGGATTATGCTTTTGGAGAGCAGGCTTACGAAACTTTAGATGAGTTTTTAAAACCTATTAAAGCTGATGGTAAAAAGGTGCATTTAGACGTAAAATCCATCTCAATAATGGGTAAAGCGGGAATCTTAGAAGGTGGAAAGGGAGATGTAATGATCCCGAACGCTCATATATTTGAAGGTACAGCAGATAATTATCCTTTTGAGAACGAACTAAGTAAAAATGATTTGTTAGATTGTGGAGTGTCCGTATATGAAGGAACAATGGTGACTGTTTTAGGCACATCGCTTCAAAATAAAGAGATTTTGAAGTTCTTTAAAAATTCAACATGGAATGTTATAGGCTTAGAAATGGAAGGTGCACATTACCAAAAAGCAATACAAGCTGCTTCGAAGGTAAGAGGAAGTATTAATAAAGATGTAAAAGTAAGATATGCTTATTATGCCAGTGATAATCCATTAGAAACAGGTAGTACCTTGGCCTCTGGAGGTTTGGGCACTTCGGGTGTTAAGCCCACTTATGTAATAACAAAAAAGATACTAGAACAAATATTTAATTCATAATATATGAGTGATAAATTACCACAGCCACCTCAAAATGAAGAAGTTGATTTAGGGCAATTGTTTAATGCCATTGGCAAACTTTTTGAGAAACTTTTTAGATTTATAGGAAGTATTTTTAAAGGGATTTTTTCTGCGATTATTTATGCTATACAACCTGTAGTAAAACATTTTAAGTTGACAGTAAGCGCTATGGTGATTGCTGCTATTTTGGGATTTATTTTGCAAAAATCTAAAGACCCTGTTTATTATTCAGAAATGGTTGTTAAGCCAAATTTCGATTCTAAATACCAATTGGCCAAGAATATCGATTATTTTAATGCGCTCATTGGTTCTGAAAACCTGATTGAATTATCTAATATTTTTGATATAGACACCTTAAGCGCCAAAGAGTTAGTTAGTTTTGATTTGGATGTTGGCCCTGAAACGCAGAATGATTTATTTGTAGAATATGATGAATACGTCATGTCAATCGATACATCTTTAGTGGATGAATTGAGTTATGTTGAGTATATAAAAAACAGAGATTTATTGTCGAGTAGGTTATTTGCCATAAAAGCAAAATCGTATAAAAGAGATATTTTTTCGAATTTAGAGGAGGGCTTCAGGAAAACATTTGAAAATGATTTTGCAAAACACCAAAAGAAAGTGAGGGATACAATGGCTGCTATAGAACGTGAAATACTTAAAAAACAATTAGCGCGTCTCGATAGTATTCAGAAAACATATATAGAAGTTAAAATTAAGGAGTCAGAAAAAGGTGATTTGTCGCTTAATCTTGGTAACACAATGCCATTACAAGAAGAAAAATCGGAAACCAAAGAATATGAATTATTTCAAAAAGAACAGGAAATTGGAAGAGTTTTAACCGAGCTAGAACAAGAAATTGCTGAAGAAAATACTTACTACGATGTGTTGTCGGGTTTTGATAGAGTCGGAATCAAAGACAATAGCATCAAGCAGCGCTATATGTTTCTATTTCCGTTATTAATCCTAGGGCTTTTTATCTTTTATTTTTTAGTGGTTAAAGCTTTTAATTATATAAAGAACTATGAATAAGACGCTTTTAGTGACAGGTGGCGCTGGTTTTATAGGATCAAATTTTCTAAGTTATTTTACAGACAGGTACCAAAACACTAAGGTTGTAAATTTAGACAAGCTTACCTATGCAGGTGAGCTTTCTAATTTAGAAGAGCTAGAAGATAATAAAAACCACACCTTTATTAAGGGGGATATTTGTGACTTAGAGCTAGTAAATGAACTTTTTGATAAGTATCAGTTTTTTGGTGTTATTCATTTTGCAGCTGAATCTCATGTCGATAATTCTATTGAAAATCCAGATGCATTTATTACAACTAATGTTTTCGGAACATATAATTTATTGAATACAGCCAAAAATCACTGGATGAATGGGCCATTTTTATTTAAAGAAGGCTTTGAAACCAGCAGGTTTCACCATATTTCAACTGATGAGGTTTATGGCACTCTAGGTAAGACAGGTTTGTTTACGGAAGAAACACCATACGCGCCGAATAGTCCTTATAGTGCTTCAAAAGCTTCTTCTGATTTTATTGTTAGAAGTTATTTTCATACGTACGGAATGAATGTGGTGACCACTAATTGCGGCAATAATTATGGACCTAAACAACATGATGAAAAATTAATACCAACTATCATTAGAAAAGCAATTAATAATGAATCAATTCCTATTTATGGTGATGGCAAAAACATAAGAGATTGGTTATATGTGGCAGATCATTGTAAAGGTATCGATTTAGCATTCCAGAAAGGAAAATCGGGAGAGGCCTATAATATTGGCGGAAAAAATGAGAGAGATAATTTATATATAGCTCATAAAATTTGTGATATATTAGATGACTTAAGACCAAAGGAAATGTCTTATTCAAAACAAATCACTTTCGTTAAGGATAGACCTGGACATGATTTTAGATATGCTATTGATGCATCCAAAATTGAAAACAAACTAGGTTGGCGCGCAGATGAAAACTTTGAAACAGGTATTGTAAAAACGATTGAGTGGTATTTGAAAAAGTATAATAAGTAATGAAGGGAATTGTATTAGCAGGAGGTTCTGGCACAAGATTACATCCACTAACTTTAGCGGTAAGTAAGCAGTTAATGCCTGTTTACGACAAACCGATGATTTACTATCCAATTTCAACACTTATGTGGTCTGGAATTAGGGAAATTTTAGTTATTTCTACACCTCAAGATTTACCTTTATTCAAAAAGCTTTTGGGTGATGGTAAAAAATATGGTTGTAATTTTGAGTACGCAGTACAAGAATCACCAAATGGTTTGGCCGAAGCCTTTATCATAGGAGAGGATTTTATTGGCGATAACAAGGTAGCTTTGATTCTTGGTGATAATATCTTTTATGGTACTGGGTTAGCAGATTTACTTCAGCAAAATAATGATCCTGATGGAGGTATCGTATATGCCTATCATGTCAATGACCCAGAGCGCTATGGTGTTGTTGAGTTTGATGAAAAGGGCATTGCTGTATCTATTGAAGAAAAACCTAAAAAACCAAAATCTAATTATGCGGTTCCAGGTATTTATTTTTACGATAATTCAGTTGTTGAAATCGCAAAAAACATTAAACCAAGCAGACGAGGTGAATTGGAGATTACGGACATTAACAAAAGTTATTTAAATCAAGGAAAATTAAAGGTTAGTGTGTTAGATAAAGGTACAGCTTGGTTAGATACAGGAACCTTTAAATCACTAATGCAAGCATCACAATTTGTTCAGGTTATAGAGGAGCGACAAGGATTAAAAATAGGTGCAGTAGAAGAAGCGGCCTTTAGAATGGGTTATATTGACAAAAAACAGTTTAAAAAAGTAGCTAAACCCCTAACAAAAAGTGGTTATGGCAAGCATTTATTAAGTCTATTGTCGGAATAGTATGATTATAAAAGAGACAAAACTAAAAGGGTGTTTTATCATAAAACCTCAAGTTTTTAAGGATAAGCGCGGTTATTTTGTAGAAAGTTACAACCAGAAGAAGTTTAATGAAGCACTGGGATTAGATATAAATTTTGTTCAAGATAATGAATCACAATCCTCAAAGGGTGTTCTAAGAGGATTACATTATCAATTAGGAAAACACGCTCAGGCAAAACTAGCAAGGGTTATAAAGGGCAGGGTTTTAGATGTTGTTGTAGATTTAAGACCAAATTCCGAAACCTTTAAAGACAGTTTTACAACTGAACTTTCAGAAGACAATAAAATACAATTATTCATACCTAGAGGATTTGCTCATGGCTTTTTAGTCTTGGAAGACGATACAATTTTTAGTTATAAATGCGATAATTTTTATAATAAAGATAGTGAAGCAGGTATTATTTATAATGATAATGAACTAGGTATTGATTGGGGTTTTACTGAACAAGAAATAGTTATTTCAGAAAAGGACTTAAGACTTCCTAAATTAAAGAACGCCAAGTTATGAAAAAGGTTATGGTCTTTGGTTCTAATGGTCAGTTGGGTAAAACGATTCAAGATTTTATAAACAAGGACGATTTCGATTTCCGTTTTTTTTCTCGAAGTGAAGTAGATATTACGGATAAAAATAGCCTAAAATCAGCTTTTAATGAATTGGGTTTTGATTATTGTGTTAATTGTGCTGCTTATACAAATGTAGAAGAGGCTGAAAAAAATATTGAAGAAGCTTTTTTGATTAATGCAGAAGGAGTAAAAAACATTGCTGAAGTATGCTCAGATAGGCAAGTCAAGTTAATACATGTATCAACTGATTATGTATTTGATGGAGAAAAAAGAAAACCATACTCTACTTTTGATAGTACTAACCCAATCAATCAGTACGGAAAATCTAAGCTGAAAGGTGAATTATACATTCAAGAACTATTAAAGAACTATTATATAATTAGAACTTCTTGGCTGTATTCTTTGTATGGTAAGAACTTCTTGAAAACAATTATAAGCAAAATTGAAAATGATATAACTTTAAACGTTACAACACAAGAAGAAGGCACGCCTACCAGCTGTGCAGATTTGGCAATGTTTATTTTACATATAATCACAGTAGATGATTTACCTTATGGTATTTATAATTTTTCAGCAAATGGAAGCACTACATGGTTTGGATTTGCACAAGAAATAGTTAGAAATCACGATACTAAAAAGCTAGACAAAATTTTACCAACGAAGAGTTTTAAGACATTTGCTAAACGTCCAGAATACAGTGTATTGGAACTTAAGGATACCGAGAAGTATTACGGAGTCTTGAATAGTTGGAAAAAAAGTATTAAAACAATAATAGAACATTATAAAAATTAGGGAAGTTAAGCTCAATATACTAGAAAAAAGCCCATAAAAACAATTACCTTTGTTTATCGATGGCATCCCTTAAGAAAAAGAGTTTACAGTATAAATGATAAAAAAACAGCTTTAATAACAGGTATTACTAGCCATGATTGCTCGGATCTACGCATGGGTCTTGATATAAATAATCAATTTTATCGGTATTGAAAAGTTAAGATTCGCTCTTATTAGAAAAATTCATTTAGCTAAACTCTTGTCAGAGTCTAAATTTGAAGAAGTTGTTAGAGATTTAGGTGTAAATAATATGAATGAAGCTAAAGCCACACTAGAAACATTTGGCATATCAGAAAGTAGTGCCAAAATTTTGGGATCAGGCAGCCAAAAAGGGAATTTTTATGGCTTAAAGACATGGCAGATGCCTTTGTGTTTGTTTTAGAAAATATTGATTTTAATGGTACTTACGCAACAATAGAAGAAGAGATTAGAGATACACATATTAATATTGGTACAGGAAAAGATATTTCTATTGCACAACTGGCACAACTCATAAAAGAAATTATAGGATTAAAGGAGAATTAATTTTAATAATAATAAGCCGGATGGTAATATGAAAAAACTTACAGATATTTCAAAGCTTAATAATTTAGGCTGGCGATATACTATGAACATAGAAGAGGGGACAAAAGCTTTATACAGCTGGTATTTGAATAGGAAAAATAACTTTTAAAATGAAAAAAATCACCTTTTTACTATTATTGATATCTTTGTTTTCATGTAAAGATGGTAAACAGAAATATGAGTATAATGATGGGACAGAAAAAAACCAATCATCAAGCAATATTATTAAAGAGATTAATATTGGCGGAATTGACAAATGGGAATTGAGAGGTGTAAAACTCATAGATATTGACTCAACTTATTTAAATAATAAGATTTTTAAAATGAAAGTTGTGGATCATGAGGAATCATATGCTTTCGCAGCAATTAATAATATAAAATTAGCATATACTGGTGGAAGATATAGGATTAGTATGATTGTAAAACCATCTAAAGAAAATGAAAACTATGGAATTAGAATTCAGGAAGTATATCCGTCTAGATTTGATGCTGTTTTTGATTTGGATAATGAAGTTGTTAGAGGGACATATCAAAAGGGGGATTTCATTGAAAAAAATAAAATAGAAGTTGAACCTATTGATAATGGTTGGTATAAATGTATGATTGATACCTATATATATGCAAGCTATTTCAGACTAGTATTTGGACCAACAAATGTACCTAAAGATCAAACAAAATCTTGGGAATCAGAATTATTGAACAATAGTAATAGAGAGATACTAATACTGCCTAATAGTATAAGAATTGAAGAATTAGAACACTGATTTTTTAGTTAAAATCTTTATATTATTTGTAAAGAAATCAAAAGAAGATAGTTTATGTTAAGGAAAATGAACAATGAGAAAAGAACTATCGCATCAAACTTCTTTTCCTTAACTGTTTTACAAGCTGTAAACTACCTTTTACCAATTTTAGTTTTACCTTTTTTGGTAAGGGTCCTTGGACTTGATAAGTTTGGATTGGTTATGTTTGCACAATCGTTGGCTGCTTTTTTTATAATAGCTGTTGATTTTGGTTTTGAGATTAGTGGAACTAGAGAAATAGCATTAGCGAAGAAGAACAAAGAAAATCTATCACAAATTTTTTCTGCAATACTAATAATTAAATTGGCGTTAATAATTTTTTGGTTTATAACGCTTTTTTTGTTGGTTGAATTTATACCTAGATTTAAGAATAATTCAATTGTCTATTATTTAAGCTTTGGAATAGTCATAGGGCACGCAATATTCCCTGTCTGGTTTTTTCAGGGTATTGAGAAGATGAAATTTGTTACTTTTATCAACATATTGGCCAAGTTAATATTTACTGTTTTATTGTTTATTGTAATAAGGGAAGAGTCAGATTATTATTTAGTACCAGCGTTTAATTCAATTGGCTTTATTTTAGCAGGAATACTAGGTTTGTTATTGTGTTTAAAGTATGTAAGATTTGTAAAACCTCCAATAAACTTAATTAAAAGACTTTTCATTGATAGTATCAGTCTGTTCTTTGGAAAGTTTGCGACTAATTTATATACAACATGTAATGTTTTGATTTTAGGCTTTTTTGTTAGCGATGCTATAGTGGGAGTGTATTCAAGCATGGAAAAATTAATTATTGCGGTAAAGAATATATATTCACCATTTTATCAAGCATCTTTTCCGTGGTTATCCAATCAATCTCAGAACAATAGGATAAAATTCCTAAAAAAAGTCACACCTATTGTGTTTAGTATAGGTTTAGTAATAGCTTTAGTCATTTATGGTTTTGGAGATATTATATTAGAGTTGATTTATGATGATGAATTGGTGAATCAATATGTTTTAGTATTTAAGATATTGGGCGTAATAGCAATATTCGCAAGCCTAAATATGATGCTTGTTAGTCTATACTTTACGGCTGTAAAGCTATATAAATCTAGAATGCAGATATTAATTATTACTGGCCTTTTTCATCTTCCTTTAAGTTTAATACTAGTTAAATTATATGGTATTTACGGAATGGCAACAGCGGTTATGATAACAGAGTTTTTTTTATTAGTTATAGCTTTTTACTTTTTTCAAAAGCACATAAGTGAAAAATTACTAATCGATTAAGAATGGCGATTTTTATATTTTTGATAGTTTTATTAATCTGCTTTAAGCGCCCTATGCTGGGCCTTGCGTTGTTACTACAAACCAATATAATCCGTTCGTTAGTTAATATAAATTACACTAATCCTTGTTTTAATTGTAGCAATAAGCCAGATATTCTGTTGGGCGCAATATTACCAATCGCAGGGTTCATAATAATAATTTTTCGTTTAGAGTTGTTAAAATCAGTAAAATATGTAATAGGAATTTTTGATGTTTTTTTTGTGACCTCTACACTTATATTGTTTACCACATCCCTTTATGCTATAGACATGGTAGAATCATTAGACTATAGTTTTAGATTTCTGTTGCTAGGTTTTGGGTATTTCTTTATTTCTAAGCTTATTCTATTGAATAGTAACAATTCCAATGAAAGCATTAAATCATTTCTTATTTACACCTTATGGATTGCGATTATATTTGGGGTTTTTGGGGATATATTATATTTAGCAAAAGGTTTTGGACAAGGAGCTTACAGATTAACAATTCCGGGTGTTCACCCAATACCTTTTAGTCAATTAATAGGCTTAGGTATTTTTACATCTTTTATTTTATTCATAACAAATGGGACATATTTTAATATTACATCAAAACTTAAATTAAATTTAAACAAAGCCTTGCTTCCTTTTTTAATACTAATGTTGTTAGCCACACAAACAAGGGGAGTAATGTTATCAATAGCTATAGCTGTTTTTGTTTATTTGATATTATCTAAAGTTAAGATTAAGAAGAGAATATTATACGCCTCTGCCGTTTTAATGGTTTTGGCTCTTATTATTGCTATACACTATATAGATTTTGAAGTTTTATTTGAACGTTTGCTTGCAAAACAAACAGCAAGCTCGGTAAACGATAGGTTTATAGCATATAATGATAGTTTACGCCTTTTTATAGAATATCCTTTTGGGATTGGTCCGGATGCCTTTAAGCATTATTCTATATTACCATATCCTCACAATTTATTTTTAGAATTTCTTTCGCAATATGGAATTTTTGGATTGCTAATGAGTTTTTATTTAATTTTCTTAATCATATATATGATATTTATAGTGAAAAAAATTGGCAAGAAGAGCCTTACTCATATTATATTGTTAGCATTATTTTTCTACTTTTTTATTGAGGCAATGTTTAGTTTTACGCTATGGATGCAAAAAGGAATGTTTTTAACCATGGGAGCATTTTCCGGTTATCATTATAGATTTAAAAGAAAGCAGTATTTACAATAAATGTTAAGGTTTAAAAAGGTTAGTGATTCATTATTTATGGTAAGTGTAATCCTGTTCGGATTATACCCTCTATTGCCAGAGCGTTATGAAAGTTATATTCCAATTTTACTTATAACTTTTAGCCTCTTAATCTTCCTTAAAACAAAACAAAAGAAAATTAATTATAAGCCATTTCTTATAATGAGTATGATGTTTATTTTTTTTGGATTGAGTGCAATGTTATCAGAAAACACCGCGCTAGGGTTTAAAAAAATAGAAACCATGGCAAGTCTTATTGGTATGCCAATTGTATTTTTTATCTTTTTAAGTAATAATAAGATTAATTACAAAAAGCTACAATCCTTATTCTCATACATTTTCTTTTTCACTAATGTTGTATTTTCCTTAATTGCATTCTATTTACTCAATTATTATAGAAACCCAAAATTTTCTACAAAAGACTCAGATTTTTTTAGAAATGCAATTACGGATATTCCTTTTATTGGCGATCATTCTATTTATATATCTTTATTTTTAGCAATAGCGGTAATTATGGGTGTTTATTTCTTTCTTCACAGGAAATGGAATAATACAATGAAGGTGTTAATTTCTATAGGATTGTTAATTATAACAACCATGTTGTTTTTATTAATGAGTAAAGGGGTTCTTATAGGGCTATTTGTATCACTAATAGGACCTTATATCTTTAAGAAGAAATACCGCAAAAAAGCAACAGCATTAGCCATGGTTATTGTTGTATTAGTAATAATATTAATACCTAAGCAAAACAATAGGTTCATTGAATTAATTAGTAAGCAATCTTTTGAAGAGGTTGACTTAAATAACTCAACGAGTATTCGATTCTTTATTTTAAGATCCGCACTCAACCTATGTGTTAAGAATCCTATTACTGGTTATGGGCTAGGAGATGTACAGGGTGTTTTAGATGAAGAATATAGGGCAAACAACTTATCGTTACCTAATGGGAAATATAATTCACATAACCAATACTTATTTGTATGGCTTTCGGGTGGACTTATAGGATTATTTATTTTTATATTTTATTTATACTTTATCATTAAAATAGCAGTAAATAAAAATGATTATTTCCTGATTAGCATTTCAACGCTATATTTGGTTACTTTTCTTTTCGAAAATGTATTAAGTAGACAATCTGGTGTTATATTATTTGCATTTTTGATTAATTTTCTGGTAGCTAAAAATATTTTGTCAGATAATAAAATTAACAATAATCACTTATCAACACCTTAGAAAGGATAGTTTGTTTTTTTATTCAAAAGCTGTAATAAATTAAATTTAGTATACCATATTTTATTTAATTGACATGGCTGTATAGTTTCATTTCTTTATTTTAGCGACGATAGAACACTCTGCGTTTGTAAAATATAAATAGTATAATTCAACTCTATTATTTTGATATTAAAAATTAAAAGATTTTTAAAGAAAAAGCTTGTTATAATTCTCAAAAATAAAAAGCATTTAAAGCATAGTGTTAAATGCAAAAAAAAATGGCATGGAAATCAATATGGTGGATTCTACATAAACCCTGATATTATGAATAAAGACACTATAGTCTATTCATTTGGAATTGGGGAAGACATCTCATTTGACTTATCAATAATAGAACATTATGGTTGTAAAGTGTTTGGTTTTGATCCCACTCCAAAATCAATAAAATGGATTAAGGATAAAACATTACCAAAAGAATTTTCGTTTAATTCATATGGAATTGGAAACAACAACGACGAAGTAGATTTTTTTCTACCCTTAAATGAAGACTTTGTCTCTGGAAGTATTTTTAACAGAAGAGAATTGGACCCTAAAAACAGGTTAAAAGTGCAATTAAAAAACATAAGAACGATTGCCGAAGAATTAAAACACAATCATGTAAATGTTTTAAAAATGGATATTGAAGGATCAGAATACGAAGTTATTGAGAGCCTGTTTGAGGTTGACCTGAATTTTGAACAAATTTTAATTGAATTTCACGATAGGTTCTTTAAAGACGGGGTGCGAAGATCTAAAAATGCAATTTCTTTTTTAAATAGCAAAGGCTATGAGATATTTGCTATATCTGACAATTTTGAAGAGATCTCTTTTATTAATAAATCAACCCTAAATAACTAAGCTCATAAATGGAATTGATAATATGAGAAAGTTGGTCATTTTGCAAACAGTAGTTCCAGATTATAGAAGTAACCTCTTCAATTATCTAAAAACAGAACTAAATGAACAGTTTGTACTTTACGGTGGTAAAGAGTATTTCGAAAAATCAGTTAAGAGTGACTCAGCTTTAACGTTTTATAACAAAGTCAATAACATATATTTTTTAAACAGAAAAATTTTAATTCAACTGGGTTTCTGGGAAATTATTTTAAAAGATAATTTAATGGTTTTAGAATTAAATCCTCGTATTATTTCAAATTGGATAATATTGCTATTGAGAAAAATGACCCAAAAAAAAACTATTTTGTGGGGACATGCATGGCCAAGAAATGGTATTAGTAGTAAAACAGATTGGCTAAGAGGCTTGATGAGGAATCTCGCTGATGGAATAATGGTGTATACGGCAACCCAAAAAAAGGAACTCCAAAAGAAAATACCGAATAAACAAATTAATTATGCACCCAATTCTCTCTATTTTAGAAATCAGATGTCTGTAGATTCCAATGAAAATGAAATAAAAAACTTGATGTTCGTTGGGAGACTAACAAAGGCAAAAAAACCATTATTTTTAGTAAAGGCATTTCACAATGTTCTAGATAAAATGCCAAAAGACACAAAATTAATAGTTATTGGCGAAGGTGGTGAAAAATCATCTATTCTTAATTATATTAGAGAACATAATCTAGAAAATCAAATAAGAATTTTGGGGCATATAGGAGACCATAAAACACTAAAGTCTCATTACGACAAAGCCCTTTTTAGTGTGTCTCCCGGTTATGTGGGTTTGTCAATTACTCAAAGCCTTGGTTTTGGGGTGCCAATGCTAATATCTAAAGAAGAACCACACTCGCCAGAGATTGAAGCTGTAAAAGAAAATGAAAACGCACTTTTTTTTAAGTCAAACGATATGGTGGCTCTTGGGAATACTCTAATTAAAATCCAAGAGAATAAAAAAGCATGGATTAGAAAGAGATTAGACATAATGGAATTTTGTAAAGAAAATTATTCAATTGAAGCTATGGGCAGTAGTTTTATATCATTATTAAAAAATGACGAATAAAAAACAGTACAACATCCTTATTGTTGGCCCATTTCCAAAACCAATTACAGGAAATAGTTTAGCAAATCAAATTTTATTTGATGGATTAAGTAAAAAAGAGAATGTAAAAGTTAGAAGGGTAAATTCCTCAACCTCTTTTTTTGATGAAAAAGTGGGTTCTTTTTCATTAAAAAAAGCATTTAACGGCATTAGATTTAATCTACAAATTTATAAAATTTTTCAATCTAATGCTGTTTATGTGACTCCAGGCCAGTCCTTCTTTGGTGTTTTAAAGTATGGGGTAATTATTCTGACATCTAAAATGCTCAAAAGAAAAATAATTATTCATATTCATGGAAATTATTTAAGAGAAGAATACAAAAGAATAGGGAAATTAAAAAAAATTATTGTTAAGGTCATATTAAGAATGGCCGATAAGGGTATTGTTTTATCCAGATCATTAATCCCTAATTTAACACCGTTTTTAAAAAAAGAGAATATAAAAATAATATACAACTTTGTGGAAGATTACCTTTTAGAAGACACAAAAAAAATTATTAATAACAAAAGGCTAAATACACTAAGGATTGTTTATTTGAGCAATTTAATGTTAGAAAAAGGAATATTAGATTTGCTCAAGGCACTTAAAGAAATGGAAATAAACAAATTAGAGTACAGGGCTAAGCTAGCGGGTAATATTGATTTAAACTCAAAGAAAAAAATCGATAATTATTTAAATCAACTGAATAATGCCGAATATTTAGGTGTTGTTGAAGGCGATAGAAAAAAGGAATTATTATTATGGGGTAATGTGTTTATATTTCCGTCATATTATAGAATGGAAGGACAGCCTATTTCAATTATAGAAGCAATGGCAACGGGTAATGTAGTACTTGCATCAAATCATGCAGGTATTTCCGATATATTTTCATCAAAGAATGGTTTGTTTATTAGGTCAAAGGATTATAAAGACATACTGAATAAATTAAAAATTATTTCCTTAGATAAACCCAAATTTGAAGAGATATTAGTTAAAAATTATTTATATGCCAGTAAAACCTATAAAGCAGATATTTTTGTAAATAAGATTGAAACTATTATAACACAAAATGATTAGAAACTATTAAAAATAGTGGAATTGAAAAAAGTCACACTAATCACAGGATACTATTATCCAGAAGACACTGCCATAGGCCTATATAATTCACAATTGGTTGAGTATCTAGAATGTAAAGGGTATACGGTCTGCGTTGTTACGGGGTTTCCTAATTATCCCCAATGGAGAATTAGAGATGATTACAAAAAAAAACATACATTTTTATCTGAAAAGATTGGAAGTACAAAGGTCTACAGATATAAACAATATGTACCATCCTCTCCTACTTTTTTTAAACGTATATTATTAATTTTTGATTTTACCTTTGGATCGCTAATTAACATCTTTAAAATAAAAAAAACAGATATAATTATTTGTGTTGTTCCATATACCACTACGATTTTTTTGGGTTGGCTTTTAAAACTTAAAACAAGCGCAATAATATGGAACCACGTTCAAGATTTTGAGTTTGATGCCGCGAAACAAACAGGTGTTTCAAAATCTGATAACATGTTTAAAAAAATATTTTTTAATGTACTATTTAAATTAGAAACTTTTTTTCTAAATAAAGGATGTGTTAATAGTACAATCAGCTTAAATATGCTTAATAAACTTGAGAAAAAATCAAAAAGCGATACATTTTATTTCCCGAATTGGATAGACCAAGATTTAATAAATCCAGAAAACAATAAAACCCATAAATATTTAAGCCCTGAGAATGAGAACTTTAAAATTTTGTATTCTGGTAATATTGGAGACAAACAAGATTGGGATAGCTTCTTTAAATTTACGGTGAAACTAGATAGTGAAAAAGTAGATTTAATTATTGTTGGTGACGGTTCAAAGAAAGATTGGTTATTAGATAAAATTAAGGATTCAAATAATATAAAGTATTACAAACCCGTAGATTATAAAGAGTTATCTAGTTTACTATGTAGCACTGATTTACATGTATTGTTTCAAAAGCAGGATGTCGTTGACTCTGTGATGCCATCAAAGTTATTGGGTATGATGGCTAGTGCTAAACCATCTTTAATATTAGGCAATGCTTCGTCAGAAGTAAAAAATATTATTAACGAATCTAATGGCGGATTTTATATTTCTAATAATGACCTAGATGAATGTGTTTCAATTGTTAAAGACTTAATTGATAACCCTGAAAAATCAAGACTTATAGGGGCTAATGCTCGTAAATATATTGTCGCACAATTTTCTAAAGAAAGAGTGTTATCTTCTTTTGAAACCAAATTATCTAAAATTATAGGAGTTTAAATTTCCCTCTAATAATTTCGTCTATTTTGATAAAAAATCTATTAGGAGAAGACTTTAAAATGAGTGCATAATAAGTATATTTGTCTCATAATAAGAGATATGTTTATTAATGATTAAAAAAGGAAGATTTTCATATTTAATTAGGCCTGCGCTTTATGTATTAGACCTTGCGATTATATCTTTATTATCTTACTTTTTTTTGACGAACAATTTAATTCACATTGCTTGTTTTGTTACCTTTTGGTTTATTTTGTCAATTTCTTTTTCTTTTTATGAGGTTTACAGATTTACCAAACTTATTAGAATAGTATCACTTTTATTCAAGCAAATTATATTATTTGCATTAGCTATTTTATCTTTTTTATATTTAATAAAATCGGAAATTGATCTTTTTGTTTTTCTTAAATTTTTCATTTTACTTTTTCTAGTTCTTTATTTTTGGCGGATATCACTTTTTTTTCTGTTTCGAAAATATCGATCTATCACAGGAAGTAATTATAAAAAAGTAGTAATAATTGGGGCAAATCAATCAACGAAAAGATTACAAGATTTTTTTAATGAAGAGATTGGGTTTGGATATCGATTTATGGGCTTTTTTACAGATATAGTGGATAAAAATAAAAAAGGTAATGTTAAGGATGGTTTCGACTACATTTTATCCGATAATATTGATGAAGTATATTGTTCTCTGAAAGAACTTTCTAATAGTGATATAAAAAAATTCATTGAATTCTGCGATGCAAATTTTAAAACATTAAAATTTATTCCAGATAATAAGGATTTATTTACTAAAAATTTACGTCTAAATTATTACGACATTACACCTGTATTATCTTTAAGGGAAATACCTTTAGACGACCCATTGAAAAGTGTTTTGAAGAGGGGATTTGATATATTATTTGCAGTATTTATTATATGTTTTGTTTTGTCATGGCTGATACCAATTCTGGGTTTAATTATTGTTTTAGAAAGTAAAGGGCCAATATTTTTTCAACAAAACAGACCAGGTATAAAGGAAAAGGGTTTTTTGTGTTATAAATTTAGATCAATGACTATAAACTCTAGATCAGAAGAGTCTGCAACAAGGAATGATGCTAGAGTAACAAGAGTCGGTAAGTTTATTAGAAGAACAAGTATTGATGAGCTCCCGCAATTTTTCAACGTACTCTTTGGCTCTATGTCAGTAGTTGGCCCAAGACCACATTTGTGGAGACAAAACGAAATGTATGGAACCAAAATATCTAAATACATGGTAAGACATTACGTAAAGCCAGGTATTACGGGTCTAGCTCAAGCAAGAGGATATAGAGGTGAAATACAGACAAGAGATGATATAGTGAATAGGACAAAATACGACATTTTTTATATTGAAAATTGGTCAATGCTGTTAGATTTAAATATAATTGCGCAAACGATAGTGAATATATTTAAAGGTGAGGAAAAGGCTTATTGATTTATCTAAAAGTAAAAACGAATTCTTCTTAAATGAATAAATTATCAATTTCATATGGAATATAAACGTGGAAGATATTCGTGGATTTTAAGACCTTTATTAATAATATTTGATCTGCTCATAATAAATATTTTTGCTTATAATTTATTACATTTTAATAACCAAAATCTATACTTTTTCTCAATAGATTTTCTTAATAATAAAAATCTTCTATACCTTATCTATTCTATAGTTGTTTGGCTTTTATCAACATATTTTATCAATTTCTATAAGGTTTACAGATACACATCACTACTAAACATATTTTCTCTTATTATTAAGCAATTCTTTGTTTATGGGGTTTTAACTTATGCTTTTGAAGGTGTTTTTAGAAGTATTAATGTTGAAGCTAAAGAAACATTTCGTTACTTAATTTACTGTTTTTTAGCAATTGGTTTTATTAAGTTATTAAGCTATTATATTTTAAAATCTATTAGAGTTTATCTCAAAGGAAATCTCAGGAATATTATTGTAATAGGAAGTGGTGAAAGTGCAAATGAACTGAAAAAGATTTTCAGAAAAAGAAAGGAACTGGGATACAATATAAAAGCAATATTTAGCAATTCAGAAGACAAAAACAGTTCAGGTTCTATAGAAGATAGCTTTGCTTATTTAGAACGTAATGACGACAATGTAGATGAGATATACTGTTCAATACAAGATCTTAGCGAAAAAGAGATTAATCAATATGTTAGATATGCTAATTTAAACCACTGTAATATCAAATTTATACCCAACACTAATAAACTATTAACTAAACGATTTAAAACAGATTACTATAATTATATTCCAGTATTATCAATTCAAGAAGTTGCATTGAATAATGAGATAAACAAAGTTTTTAAAAGAGGTTTCGACATTGTGTTTTCATTATTGATAATGGTGTTTGTCTTATCATGGCTTTCAATTATTTTATTTATTTTAATTAAGCTAGAATCTAAAGGACCATTGTACTATAAGCATAAAAGAACGGGTATTAACTATAAGGAATTTTATTGTTATAAATATAGATCCCTTAACATAACAAAAGAATCTAAAGGAACATATGTTAAGCAAAATGACAAACGTCTCACCAGAATAGGGAAATTTATTAGAAGAAAAAGTATTGATGAATTACCACAGTTTATTAATGTATTAAAGGGAGATATGTCTGTGGTCGGGCCAAGGCCACATATGTTATCATATACAGAGGACTATTCTAAGAAAATCAATAAGTATAACTTCATTTTTAGGCATAATGTTAAGCCAGGAATTACTGGTTTGGCACAGATCAAAGGTTATAGAGGTGAAATTAAAAGGGATAAAGACATCATAAATAGAGTAAAATACGACATCTTCTACATAGAAAATTGGTCCTTACTTTTAGACATTAAAATTATTTTTCAAACTTTCATTAATGCAGTAAAAGGTGACGACAAAGCTTACTAAAGAATTTTTTTGAGTTCTTTTAACTGTTTTTTGAAATCAAATTGAATATTAGCTGTATTTTGGATAGCTATCTTTAAATCCGTATTTAAAAGCTCAGGTGTTATTGTTTTTAAGACCTTATTCAAATGGTCATAATCACCTTCTTTTGCAACCCAGCCTAATTTATTTTCCTCAATAATACTTTCCCCTTCTCCACCACCAAAATAAACCATTGGCAAACCTAATTTAGCATATTCAAATATTTTGGAAGGTACAGAACCATAAATTCTATTTAACAAGGGTATGATAGTAAGATCATAATCCAAGAGGACTTTATGTAATTCATCTCTAGTGACTTTACTATGGAAATAAATCGGCGCCTTATCCTGAGATGCAATCAACTTTTTAATTGCTTCTTCTTCAGCACCGGAGCCATAAATATGAAATTCCATCGATTCATAATCTAATTCATTACAAAGTCTATGAATACCTTGAGCGACTCCTAGTAGACCAGCATAGACCATTTTTATTTTACCATTTCGCGATTTTATTTCAGGAAGTTTTTGAGTTTCAATTTCAGGAAAATTTCTATATAGAAATAGCTCAGGTTTTGTTGAAATGTTTTTAACATGCGTGAGTATCTCATTACTTTGTCCCAAAACAAGATCTGCTTTTTTATAATTAAAAGCTTCAAGTTTTTTAAGAATTTTATAAGTAAAATTTTCCTTTAAAGCACCCAATTCAAGTCCTGCACTTGGCCATAAATCGCTTACATTTAGTATCAGCTTTCTTTTTTTTGATCTTAAGAAGAACATACAAGTAAACGACACCAAAAGTGGTGGAGACTGAACGATAACTTTATCCGGAATTTTATTCCATATAAAAAACCAAATCAAACTAAAGCTATAAGAAAGCATGGCAAATAGCCGAAGAAACTTATTTTTAGAAACCGAAGCATACAACCATAAACGGTGAATTTTAACGCCATTTTCTTCAGTTTTACGACTAAACTTTCCCTTATAATCTTTAAAAATCTTTCCGGTTGGGTAATTTGGTAAAGGGGTCACCAAACTAATATTATAATCATCTTTTAAGCCTTGTGCCAAATGATGGATGCGATTAGAAGCGGCGCCAATCTCTGGTGGAAAATAACTCGTTATTATCATAAGTTTTTTCACTAATAGCTTAGTTTATGTGCGAGGTGAATTGTTTTAACTTACCAGATTTTGAGCGTTTAAGTTTTTCCACACGATTAAAATTAACATTTATATTAGGTTCGAGATATCGAATGACTTCAGCTTTAATAGTAGCCTTTTTAGCTTCAGAAAGCTCGGTTTTACATACATAACTCATATTAAATGTATCTAAATGAGATTGTTCAACAATAAACTCTGACACATTACCATCATTCTCAATAACACTTTTGGTAATGTAATAAAATGTAAGTCCAGCGGCTTTTTTACCACTAGGCAAAATCGCAATATCATTAGTTCTTCCTGTTAACTTTTTTAAAAGGGGTTTTCTGGTTGTACCATCTTCGGACAAAGAGCCAATATCGCCAATATCATAGCGAATAAAAGGATGCGCTTTGTTATATAAAGATGTAATTACAATTCTGCCTTCTTCTCCATTTGGCAAAACATTATTTTGTTCATCTAGGACTTCGACATATAATGTTTCACTGTTAACTTGCCATTCACCTTTGGTATTCTGAAATGCTATTAGATCTAATTCTGAAGCTCCATATTCATTAACTATGGGTACACCAAAGTAAGTTTCCATTAGTGCCTTATCATCTTCAAAAAGCATTTCAGAGGTGACGACACAAACTTTTAGACTTGGACAAACCTTAGTTAAAACAATGTCTTCTTGTTTCAAATACTTTGCAAATTGAACGATTGGGCTTGTATAGCCATTAATATATTCAAATTTTGAGATTTTAAATTTTGCTAAGACTTTTTCAAATGCAGTATCACTCAAATCGAAAACCGAAAACCGAAATCTATTACTAAAATAATCTTTCAAACGCTCTTTGTAATACCCTTTTTTGTCTAGTGGAATACCATAAAAACGCGCTTGCTTAGAAGTATTAAATTCAATACCATGCCAAGCAAACCTATTTATAATTTCTGCCCAAGTCATGGCATGGCACCATTTATCTTTTGCAAAAATAAAAGGATCACCAGAACTACCAGACGTTTTATTTAGGTAAACATTTTTTATGCTGTAGCCTTCAGAAAGTCTGTCTTCGACAGGTTGTTGTAAATGGCGCTTTGTAATAACAGGGACCGAATTCCACTCATCAATAGTTACAGATTTACTTAGCGTTTTATAAAATGGATTATTTGTTAAATGATATGAAACAATATCTTTTTTTTGTTTTTCAATATAAGCTTCAAATTCAGCATCAGTTTTAGCCTGAATTTTTGATAAAACAGATTTAGCTTTATCGATATCAAAGCCATTTATTTTTAAAGAAAAATCAAATAATCTCAAAGTGTCTTTTTGCCCTTAAGGTTTCTGTAAATTAATTGTTTTTTAAGCTTAAAACCAATTATTTTTGCCAGAACTCGTCTCGAGTTTTTGTTTTAGACCGAAAATTATGGCTTTTGTGCTCTAATGAAATTATTTTTTGGTTGCATAGCCATAGTCTACGGAATCTAAAAATAATAAAATTAGGGTGCAAAATGTATGATTTGCAGGTAAAAAAAAAAGTTGAGACGAGTTCTTAAATAAATTATAATCATGAATATTTTAGTACTTGGCTCAGGTGGAAGAGAGCATACTTTCGCATGGAAATTAGCACAAAGCAACCGTTGTAAGGCATTATTTGTTGCACCAGGAAACTCGGGAACCGAAGCAATAGCCACAAACTTAAATATTGGTGTTACCGATTTTGAGGCTATTAAAACTGCAGTTATTCATAATAAAATAGATTTGGTTGTTGTAGGTCCTGAAGATCCTTTAGTACAGGGTATTCACGATTTCTTTTTACAAGATGACTTGTTAAAAAATGTGCCTGTTATTGGACCACAAAAAGCGGCAGCAGAATTAGAAGGTAGTAAGGAATTTGCTAAAGAATTTATGATGCGTCATAACATTCCGACAGCAGCTTATGAGAGTTTTACAAGAGACAATGTTGAAGAGGGTTATAAATTCTTAGAAACACTTCAAGCTCCATACGTATTAAAGGCAGACGGTTTAGCGGCAGGGAAAGGTGTTTTAATTCTTAATGATCTCAAGGAAGCGAAATCAGAATTAAAAAGTATGCTTGTAGATGCTAAATTTGGCGAAGCGAGCACCAAAGTAGTTATTGAAGAATTTCTAGATGGTATAGAATTAAGTTGTTTTGTTTTAACCGATGGTAAAGACTATAAAATTTTACCAACAGCAAAAGACTATAAGAGAATTGGCGAAGGAGATACAGGATTAAATACAGGAGGAATGGGAGCGGTTTCACCAGTACCTTTCGCTACCAAAGCGTTTTTAGATAGAATAGAAACTGAAGTTGTAAAACCTACGGTTGAAGGATTAAAGAAAGATAACCTACCATATGTTGGTTTTATATTTATTGGTTTAATTAAGGTTGGTGACGACCCTAAAGTCATTGAATATAATGTAAGAATGGGAGACCCTGAAACCGAAGCGGTTTTACCAAGGTTAAAAACTGACTTGGTTGATATTTTTGAAGCAATGGCAAATCAAACATTATCTAAAATAGATATGGATATTGATGACAGAGCAGCAACAACGGTAATGCTAGTTTCTGGAGGCTATCCTGAAGCTTACGAAAAAGGTAAGGAAATCTCGGGAATGGAAAAAGCTACAGATTCTATTGTTTTTCATGCAGGTGCAAAGTTACATGATGGTAAAGTTGTAACGTCAGGAGGAAGAGTTATGGCAGTTACATCTTATGGAAACACGTACCAAGAAGCCATAAAAAAATCTTATCAAAGCATAGAAAATCTACATTTTGACAAGATGTATTATCGTAAGGATATAGGTTTCGACCTATAATTGATTACAAGTAAGAGTGCGATGTAACGCTTTTGTCCTCTTCGTTATTATCGTTGAATTTTTTTAGCTGAAGCATCCAATAAGTAAATGCCACCAAGCCAATAGCCATAAAAATCCATGACATAATATTGGCACCAAACCAGCTTTCTAATTCTAAAGCTCTTAGCGCATCAAAAGGAGCAAAAAGTCCATCAACAAATAAATCTTGTATTCCGTAAAAGAAATCCTTCATAACTTTATAAATTTACGGTACAAAAATACTAAAAAAGAGGTATAAACAAATTATTAGAACCTTTTTAAGAAATCACTTTATGATTACAAGCATTTTCAGTAAATCAAAGCCTATAAACTTCATTATAGTGGTGGTTTTTGTCATTTTGCTTTTTGTAATTACAAACTTCACCTCACTTTTTAATGATTTCAATAGCACATTATTGACTGTGGCTAAACTTGGAATCACTTTATTTTTAATTTTTCTTTTAGACTTTATAGTTGCTAAAAACAACTTAACCCAAAGAAATAGCTATGCTATAATGACTTTTGGATTGCTTTTTGGCATGTTTCCTGAAGCTATGAAATATTCTGATTTGTTATTGTCTAATCTCTTTGTGTTTTTTGCCTTAAGACGTTTAATTAGTCTACACTCTAATCTACATGTTAAGAAAAAACTATTTGATGCTGGTTTTTGGATTGCTCTAGCAATGTTATTTTATTTTTGGTCTGTTTTATTTTTCGCATTGGTTATCGTGGCTTTAATTTACCACTCGCAAAACGAAATAAAAAACACTATAATTCCATTTATTGGTATAGCAACGGTTGTCGTATTGTTTTTAATTTATAACATCATTTTTCATGATGCTTACATTAGATCTTCTGATTTTCAGCGTTATGCCAGTTTAGATTTTACCGCCTATAACAGCAAAGCAACCATATTAAAGCTTACAGTTTTATTTACATCATTAATCTGGACACTCATATACTATTTCAAAACATTGCCAGACAAAAACAAAAAACTAAGACCGTCATATTTCTTAATTGCATGGGCTTCAATCATGGCTATCTTAGTTGCAATTATTGCGCCTGTTAAAAACGGAAGTGAGTTTTTATTTTTATTAGCACCATTTTCAATAGTTATGGCAAACTATATTGAAGTGATTTCTGAACGTTGGTTTAAAGAAGTATTTATAGCACTTTTAATAATTACACCAATAATTACTTTATTGCTGTAGCTTATTGCCAAAAGCCAAATCACCTGCATCACCTAAACCAGGAATAATATAACCCTTAGCATTAAGAATATCATCTATAGCTGCAATCCAGAGATGCGTATTTGGCTGAAAAGCATTAGCTACATAGTCTATACCTTTTTGAGCACCAATAACACTTACTAAATGAATTTCTTTTGGTGTACCAAAAGGCTTTAAAGCTTCAAATGTTGCTACCATAGATTGCCCTGTTGCTAGCATTGGGTCAGCCAGAATCAATGTTTTGCCCTCTATACTTGGACAAGCTAAATACTCTACAATAATTTCGAAACTTTCAGGATTGTGTTTGTGTTGTCTATATGCTGAAATAAAAGCGTTTTCAGCAGCATCAAAATAATTAAGCAAACCGCTGTGAAGTGGAACACCAGCTCTAAGAATAGAACACAATACAACATCGCTTTTGTGTAAAACAGTATCAGAAAGACCAAAAGGAGTCTTAGTTTGATGAGCATCGAAATGAAGTGATTTACTTAGTTCGTAACCTAGAATTTCACCAATACGCTCTATATTTCGTCTAAAACGCATACTATCTTTTTGAATGACTTCATCTCTAATTTCCGAAATAAAAGTGTTTAAAATTGAAGGGGTTTCTGCGAGGTTGTGAATTTGCATAGAATGGTGTTTAGTTGAAGGGCTAAGTTAATAATTCAAACTATATTTGCATATCATAAATAGATTTCAAAATGTTTTCAGAAAAAGCCAATACTATATTTCAAGATGTAATTAAGACCTATAAGGTTTTGAATACAGTAGATCAACCTTTTACAAACAAGTATGATAAAAATGACGATTTAATTGCGCATTTACTATACAGAAAATCTTGGATCGATACTGTTCAGTGGGCTTATGAGGATATTATCAGAGACCCAAACATCGATCCGATTGCGGCTTTAAAGCTAAAACGAATGATTGATGCCTCTAACCAAGATAGAACTGATACAGTTGAGTTTATTGATAGTTATTTTTTAGATAAATATAAAGACGTTGAGGTAAAACCGAATGCTAAAATAAATTCTGAAAGTCCTGCATGGGCAATAGATAGACTTTCAATTTTAGCCTTGAAAATATACCACATGCACATCGAAACCGTAAGAGTAGATGCTAGTGATGCGCACAAAGCTGCATGCCAAAAGAAACTAGAGGTTTTATTAGAGCAACGTGTGGATTTGAGTACTGCAATAGATGATTTATTAGAAGATATTTCAAATGGAGACAAGTACATGAAAGTTTATAAGCAGATGAAAATGTACAATGATGACGAGCTTAATCCTGTTTTAAGAGGACAGAAGTAACAAATTCCTGCAAAGGCAGGAATCTCATCTAAATAGTTGAGTTGCCAAAACCAAAACACATATTAGTCATTAGGTTCTCTGCCATGGGAGACGTTGCGATGACAGTACCTGTGATCAGAGCCTTAACCGAACAACATCCTAAGATTAAAATAACAGTAGTTACTAGAGCTTTTTTCAACCCCTTCTTTTCGGATTTAAAAAATGTTGAAGTGTATTCGGCAGATTTAAAGGGGAAGCACAAAGGTGTTTTAGGGCTTTATAAACTTTCAAAAGAATTAAAAGTTCTAGATTTTGATGCTGTTGCAGATTTACACAATGTACTACGAAGTAAAATTTTAAAATTCTTTTTTGCTGGCAAAAAAGTAGTTCAACTCGATAAAGGTAGAGCGGAAAAAAAGGCTCTAACTTCTGGGAAATTAGTTCAGCAATTAAAAACGACACATCAGCGTTATGCAGATGTTTTTGAAACATTAGGCTATTCGGTTGATTTATCAAAGCCAAAGTTTCCTAAGCCTAAACAATTAAGTAAAAACTTAAATAAATTTATATCAAACAAAGAAAAAAGAACGATCGGAATTGCACCTTTTGCTGCGCATCAAAGTAAAATGTACCCATTAGAAAAAATGGAAGAAGTTATCGCCAAACTTTCTAAAGATTACAATATTATTTTATTCGGAGGAGGAGAAAAAGAAGTTGAGGTTTTAAATCGGTTTGAATCAAAATTCAATAATGTATCGTCCATTGCGGGAAAACTAAAGCTAGAAGAAGAATTAAATCTGATTTCAAGTTTAGATGTGATGCTGTCCATGGATTCTGGGAATGCGCACATTGCAGCAATGTTAGGTATAAAAGTTATCACAATTTGGGGAGTAACGCATCCTTTCGCTGGCTTTGCACCATTTAATCAGCCTAGTGATTATGCATTATTAGCTGACAGAGAACAATACCCGTTAATACCAACTTCGGTTTATGGGAATAAATTCCCTGAAGCTTACGAAAATGCCGCAGCTTCAGTTTCAAGTGAAACCATTACTAAAAAAGTAAAGCATCTCTGTTCTAAAAGCGAAGCGGCCTAAAGTCTATTGTCTTTTTCACACATCATCATAATCCACAACTAAACTATCAGAAGTAGGATGCGCTTGGCAAGTTAAAACTAATCCTTCAGCTACTTCGCCATCAGTAAGAATGTTATTTTGGCGCATTTTTGCCTCTCCTTCAGTCAATCGTGCAATACAACTACTACAAATACCACCTTGGCAAGAATAAGGTGCATCAATATCTTGTTTTAAAGCCGCTTCAAGAATGGTTTGCTCTTTCGACATTTCAAATTCAAATTCCTCATCGTCTACAAGCACTTTAATTTTTGAATTTCCAGATAAGGTTTCTGAGTTAGAACCTGATTCTGTTTCAACAGGAGCTGTAAACAATTCAAATAAAATTGCTTTTTCTTTTACCCCATTTTCTATCAATACATCTTTAACGGTATGAATCATTTGTTCCGGTCCACAGAGATAAAAGTTTTCGATAGTAACACCTTTATATTTATTCTTTACAATAAGATTAACTGTACTTTTTTCAATACGTCCAAATAAAGCATCTTCTTCGTTTACCTGACTGTAAATAAAATGCACATGAAAACGATTACCATATTGTGCCTGAAGTTCTATAAGTTCTTTGAAGAACATGGTTTCTTCAGAAGATTTATTACCATAAACTAATATAAAATTACTAAACGGTTCGTCTTCTAACAGGGTTTTAGCAATACTAAGAATTGGTGTAATTCCGCTACCAGCAGCAAAAGCGGCAATAGTTCTGGTTTTATCTTTGTTAGCTTCAAAAACAAAACGACCGTTAGGTGCTGAAATATCAATCGCATCTCCCGCTTCTAGTTGAGAATTAGCGTAAACGGAAAATGTTCCACCTTCCACGGCTTTTACGGCAACAGTTAGGTCTCCACTGTTTTTTGACGCGCAGATAGAATAATCTCTGCGAATCTCCTCCTCGTTAATTACAGTTTTTAAAGTTATGTATTGACCTGCTTCAAAACGGAATTGTTCTTCAAGATTATCTGGAATATCAAAGGTTATTGCCACTGATTTTTTCGTGACTTTAGCTATAGATTTTATATTAAGAGAATGAAATTGTGACATTAAAAATATTTTTGACAAAAATAAGGAATCTCAAGACAGACCTGCAAGGTTTTATTGACCTTGTAAGTCTAAATTTTTCTTAAAACATATACCTAAGATTATTATGCATAAGATTATTATGTATATTTGTAATATTATGAGTAATTCAAAATTATATAAAGGAAGCTTAAATACTATCATTTTAAAGTTGCTTAACCAGCATGATAAAATGTATGGTTATGAGATTACCCAAAAAGTAAAAGCGTTAACCAAAGGTGAGCTTAATATTACAGAAGGAGCATTGTATCCTGCTTTGCATAAGTTAGAAGCAGAAGGACTATTGGATGTTGAAGTCGCTAAAGTAGATAATCGTTTACGGAAATATTATAAACTTACAGAAATGGGTACAAAAGAAACTGTTAATAAGCTAGAAGAATTAGCAGAGTATATAAGAACTATGCAGGCTTTGGTAAATCCTAAATTGGCTTAAAAAATGGAGTTGACTAAAGAAGACGTACAATTTATAGATGATTTTCTAAAAAAGAAAGGTGTAAAGTATTTAGATGTAAGATCTGAACTTTTAGATCATTTAGCGACAGAATTTGAGGAGAAATCTAATTATAGTTTAATTGAAGATTACTTGATAAGTAAAGTTGAGTTTATTAGAGATTTTGCCAAAAAACAACGAAAAGCTATTCATTGGGGTTATCAAAAGCAATTATGGATTCAACTTGGAAAGTTCTTTTATAAGCCTAAATTTCTATTACTACTTTTTGGATTAATAGGTTTAGGCTACATGTTTTTACAATTTTTTAATCTAAAAGAATTCGGTTTTGTTTGCTATTTCATTTTATTGATACTAGTTTTTTACCCACTGCTTTATCAGATGATATATTATAAAGCTGTTAAAAAAGTACAATCCATTCAGTCATTGTTTACTGTAACGTCACTACCTATGGTTCTTTTACATTCTTCCCTCCTTATTAAAGATTTACTTGGAGAGAGCTCTTTATTGATAATAATTTATTGGGCTTTTTCTATTTTATTAGGATTATCTGCCGCAATAATTATAGAAAAAGATAGAGAAAAAGTTTTAGAAAAGTATTACCAACTTATTAATAGAGAATGAAACTTGATGAATTCCAAATAAACGAACTCTATAAATTCACCCAAAAACATTATGTGGATTGGTACGACGTGCAAACTGAACTTGTAGATCATTTAGCAAATGGAATAGAAGTACAATTAGAACAAAATTCAAATCTAACTTTTGAATCTGCCTTAAACGCGGAATTTAAAAAATTTGGAGTTACGGGATTCTCGGATGTTATTGAAGAAAAGACAAAGGCGTTAAATAAAAAGTATAGACTATTAGTTTGGAAGTACTTTAAAGATTTTTTCAAGTTACCAAAAATCATACTAACGTTATTTTTAGTTTGGATCTATTTTGAGTTATTTCAACTCATGCCGAATAAAAACTGGATAGTGATACCTACATTCGCAACATTATTTGTTGCACCAACTGTTTTCTTCATTCATATGACTAAGCAGATTCGAAAAACCGAACAGCTTACAAATAAAAAATGGCTTTTTGACTCCATAAATCTTCAATTAGGAGGTTTAGTTCATATCTTGAGTATCGGATTATATAGTGGTGTTTTTTTTGAGTCAATAAATAGTTGGCCGATATACTTACAAGCGGTATTTTCTATAATTAGTGTGTTATTTGGGATGATAATATATATTTCGGTATTTATAGTATCACCAAAACTGAGAAGACAAATGGCAAAACAGCATCCTGAGTATAAATTCGTATAAGTTGTGTAACAAACTTTAAAAAATTAATACTAACTGAACGTATCAACTAACCAAAACATTATGATAAAACATTTCACCAACCTAGAATGGAAGCAATATTTTCGTTCCTCTTATTGGCAAAAAAGTATTGCCATAAATATATTGATGGTGTTTTTTGCACTGTATTTTGTTGTTATGTTTTTGGGCTTAGGATTTGGACTTCTTTTTATTTTGAAAAAAACTTTTCCCGAGCAAGATGCATTTGTAGTTGCTAATGGATTTCTGTTTTTCTGGATTATTGGAGATTTAATGATGCGCTTCTTTTTACAGAAATTACCTGTAATGAGTGTAAAACCTTTGTTAACCTTACCAATTAAGCGTTCAACTGTTGTTAATTATGTTTTAGGTAAATCTGCGATATCCTTTTTTAATTTTTTACCACTTTTTGCAATTATTCCATTTAGCATAATGCTAATTAGAGATGGTTATGGAACTTCTATGGTTTTAACATGGATGTTTACAATGATTATTATTGTTCTCATTATTAATTTTCTAAACTTTATTATCGAGGCTTTTTCTGCAGAAAAAGAACTATCCTTTCTCCCTATAATACTTGTAGTAGGCGCGTTATTTGGATTAGACTATTTTGACATATTACCAATGAAGTCTCTCATAGGAGATGGTCTTATCAGTATTGCTAATAATCCTATTTTAATTTTAATTCCGATAGCAATCTTATTATTATGCTATGGTTATAATTATAAAATACTAAAATCTAAATTATTTTTAGATAGTTCTTTAAAATCTAAAGTAACCGAAGTAAAAGCAGCAGACTTATCTTGGACTAAACGTTTTGGTGATATTGCACCATTTATGCAATTAGATTTAAAACTAATTTGGCGAAATAAACGGACGAAGTCTATGGCAATGCTTTTAGTCATAGGATTACTTTATGGGTTGTTCTTTTATCCACAACCCATGTATAGAGACAAAGAGTTTATGTTTGCTTTTATTGGCATATTTTCAACAGGATTTTTCCTTATTAATTTCGGTCAGTTTATTCCAGCTTGGGATAGCGGTTACTATAAGATGTTGATGAGTCAAAATATTAAATATGAACAATATTTGCGCTCTAAATTTATACTCATGATAATGAGTGTAGCCATATTGTTCATATTAGGAATACCTTATGTATATTTTGGTTGGAAAATTTTAATTGTCCATTTTGCTGCGGCCATATATAACATCGGAGTTAATTCTCATGTAATTCTTTATGGAGGCTCATTCAATAGAAAAAAGATAGATTTAGATAAAAAAGCAGCTTTTAACTATCAAGGCACAGGAGCTGTGCAGTGGCTAATCGGTATTCCGTTGATGGTTTTACCAATGGGACTATTTGCTCTTGTTAATTGGTTAATTGGTTTTGAGTTGGCAGTAGCAGTACTGATCATTCTTGGAGTAATAGGAATCGTACTTCATAAAAAATTAATGAAACTGATAACAAAAAGATATCTCGATTCAAAATATAAAATGATTGACGCTTTTAGTCAAGATAGTTAATAACACGTAAGAAAATATATCATGATATATACAAAAGACCTTTCAAAATCATACAACGGAACAACAGTTCTTAATGTAGAAGAGCTAAATATTCCAAAAGGCCAAAGTTTTGGTTTAGTTGGAAATAATGGAGCTGGTAAGACGACTTATTTCAGTTTATTACTCGATTTAATAAAGCCTTCAACAGGTAATATAACAAGCAACAGTATTGTTGTAGACGAGAGTGAAGACTGGAAGCCATTCACATCATCTTTTATAGATGAAAGTTTCTTAATCGGTTATTTAACACCCGAAGAATATTTCTATTTCATAGGTGATTTACGCGGACAAAACAAAGCTGATGTAGATGCATTGACTTCTAAATTTGAAGATTTTTTCAATGGGGAAATCATAGGGAAGAAAAAATATCTCAGAGATTTAAGCAAAGGAAACCAAAAGAAAGCAGGAATTGTAGCTGCATTAATCGGTAATCCTGAAGTGATAATTCTTGATGAACCTTTTGCTAATCTAGATCCAACAACACAGATTCGCTTAAAACAAATTTTAAAAGATTTAGCAGAAAAGCAAGGGGTCACTGTATTGGTCTCAAGTCATGATTTAATGCATGTTACCGATGTTTGCGAACGTATTGTTGTATTAGAAAAAGGAAATGTGGTAAAAGATTTAGAAACTAATCCTGCAACATTAAAAGAATTAGAGGCCCACTTTGCAAGTGGTGCCATGACTGCACAAGAAGAAGAATAACAATCTATTAAGCATATTTTAAAAGCTCGTAATTATAAATAATCACGAGCTTTTTTATGCTTTGACCTATCGTATTACCTCGAAAAACCTTGAAATAACTTCAAAAATTCAAAAAGATGTTTATTTTTACCACTTAGCACACTAAACACATAACATTTTAGTTATCTATTAATCAAATAGAACCACCTTTTGAAAATCTATTATAAAATCATATTATCTCTTTTTTGTTTAGCATTCGTTGCACAGAGTTGTTCACGAAAAAAAGATAAGTTTATCAATAGAAATTTTCATGCTTTAGGCACTAAATACAATGTGCTTTATAATGGTAATTTGGCTTTAGAGCGAGGTAAAGAAGGTGTTAACGATGCATTCACCGAAAACTTTTGGGAATTATTGCCTGTAGAGCGTATGAAATTAGAGGAAGACATCTTTCTTCCAGGACAATCTAAAAATGCGGATTTTGACAGAGCTGAAGAGAAAGCTATAAAGGCCATTCAGGTCCATGGGATGAATATCGACGGTAAAGAGAAGAATCCTCAAATTGATGAAGCCTATTTGCTTTTAGGAAAAGCGCGTTATTTCGATCAGCGTTTTGTACCAGCCTTGGCGGCTTTCAACAATATTTTGAATAAATACCCAACAAGCGATAAAATTAATCAAGTAAAAATCTGGCGCGAAAAGGCAAGTATTCGTTTAGATAATAATGAAGGAGCCTTAAAAAAACTGAAACGTTTACTTGATGAAGAAGAGCTTAAAGACCAAGATCTAGCAGATGCGAAAGCTGCATTAGCCCGAGCTTACATTAATCTGAAGCATAAAGATAGTGCGTTAATGGAACTGGGAATTGCCGCAGAATACACCAAGTTAAAGAACGAGAAAGCACGTTATCATTTTATTAGAGGTCAATTGTATAATGAGTTTGGTAAAAAAGATAGTGCAAACATTGAATTTGACGCCATTATAGATATGCATCGTCAAATTCCAAGAGCATTTTATATTAATGCGCACCTTCAAAAATCGAATAATTTTGACACTACTGAGGGTAACTTAATTGAATTTCAAGAATATCTTACGGAATTAGAAGAAAATAGGGAAAACAGACCTTTTTTAGATAAAATATATTATCGCATTGCAGAATTTCACCGCAACGAAACCTCTGATAGTTTAGCGGAAGCATATTACAATAAATCATTGCGAAAAACTACTTCAGATAAGTACTTAAAGTCTTTAAATTATGAGACTTTGGGCAACATGTATTTTGATAGAAATGTTTACAAAACAGCTGGAGCGTATTATGATAGTACCATGACTGCAATGGTTCAGAATTCAAAACCATTTAGAGTTATAAAACGAAAGCGCGAGAATCTTGACGATGTCATTTATTACGAAGGTATTGCTCAAACTAACGATAGTATTTTAAATATCATTAAACTTCCAAAAGATGAGCAATTGGCTATTTATGCAGAATATGCAGAAAACTTAAGACAAAAATCTTTAGAAGAACAGAAGGAGAAAGAAGAAGCTATAGAAAAGCAACAAAACCAGTCAGCGCGAGCTGCCAATGTTAACCAAAGAAGTATAAGAAGTCCAGGAAATCCACCAGGAATGGCTAGAAATCCTCAATCTAAAGATGATAATGGTGGTAATAGTAGTTTCTATTTTTATAACCCTACAACAGTTGCTTATGGTAAAAATGAGTTTTTGAAACTTTGGGGTGATCGTAAGCTTCAGGATAATTGGAGACTTTCTGACCAACGCGCAAGTATAGCAACCACAAACACAGATGGTGAAGTAAAAGATTTAGTAGAAGATAAGCGTTTTAATCCTGAAACGTATTTAGCAACGCTTCCAACAAAACAAAGTGAAATCGATAGTATTGCAAAAGAAAGAAACTTTGCATATTATCAATTAGGAATTATTTACAAGGAAAAATTTAGAGAGTATCAATTAGCAAAAACTAAGCTCGAAAAACTTTTAGAAAACAATCCTGAGGACCGATTGATTTTACCTTCAAAATATAATCTATATAGAATTTACATAGAATTAGGATTAAACAGAAAGGCTGAAGTTGCCAAGAGTGATATAATTAAAAACTATCCAGAATCGCGCTATGCTGAAATTCTGTTAAACCCACAATCTGAATTATCTAAAGACGAAAACAGTCCTGAGGCAATCTATAAAAGACTATACAGGCAGTTTAATAATGAAGAATATGCCGAGGTCATTGCAGAAGCCGAAGCTCAAATAAAACGGCTAGAAGGAGATGATTTTGTACCTAAATTCGAAATACTCAAAGCATCAGCCAATGGTAGGCTTTTTGGTTTTGAAGCTTATAAGCAAGGTATTGACTATATCGCCTTAACCTATCCTAATACTGAAGAGGGTAAAAAGGCACAAGACATTATTAAAGATGCGATTCCTGTATTAGCAAAAAAGGAATTTGTAACAGACGAGAAGGCTCAAAAATTTAATGTGATTTATGAGTTTGATAACAATTCAGGTGAAGATATTGACGCATTCATAAAGATTTTAGATGAAGAAGTTGCAAAAATTAAATATTTTGACCTAACAACCTCAAAGGATGTTTATGACGAAAACACTACCTTTGTAGTGGTTCATGGTTTAAAAAGTATTAGCGGAGCTAGTGGTTTTGCACAAATACTTCAGTCAGATGAAAAAGATAAAAGGGGAAGACCAGTAAAACCAAAAATCACAAAGGAGTATTTTGCTATTTCATCACCAAACTATGCTATTATTCAACGACATAAAAACTTAAATGCATACTTAAAACTACAATAAATTAAAACCAAATCAACATGTTTTCTTCAGATAACAAAAAACCAAAACAACAAACAACTATGGAAACAAGTACATCTCAGAATATCATAGCACAAGGCACTAAAATAGTAGGCGATATAGCAAGTCAAGGTCCTTTTAGAATCGACGGAACCGTTGAAGGTAACGTTAAAACATCTGGTAAAATCGTAGTAGGTAAATCCGGATTTATAAAAGGAACACTACAAGGCGAAAATGCTGATTTTGAAGGAAAATTTTCAGGTAAACTAATTTTATCAGGTACATTGTCACTTAAATCTACGGCACATATCGAAGGTGAGGTACATATAACTAAATTAGCAGTAGAACCAGGAGCGGCATTTAATGCTACATGTAGTATGAAAGGTACAGTTAAAGCATTATCTAATGAGCAAGCTAAACCACAACAAGCCGCAGCGCAAACCAGCACAAGACCAGAAAGACAGGCTTAATTCTTATGCTCGTTTTTCGGGTATTGCCATACAAATGTTTACTATAATTGCTGTTGGAACTTTCATTGGTGTAAAGCTGGATAAAAAATACCCTAACGAACACAACCTATACACCTTATTATTAACTTTGAGTTCTGTTATAGCCTCAATTGTTTATGTAATAAGACGTATTATTGCAACTTCAAAAGACGATTAATAAATTAAAATGGAAGATTTTATAAAGCGACAGATAGCTTTTCTATTACAATTAATAGGGGTTAGTGTTTTATTGTTTGCAGCACATAGTTACCTGTTATACCACTTTGCAAAAGAAATTACGTTCTTTTTTCCGCTTTGGCAGATTTACACCTTTCATTTAATTATTACTTTAGTTTTTTATACTGTAATTAATTATAAGTTTTCATCTGGTAAAAAGGATATTTTTAATTTGTTTATGGTGATGACTTTTTTAAAAATGATATTGGCGATATTATTTTTATTACCATTGATACTTTCGAATTTTGAAAACAAACAACCAGACGTTTTTAGTTTTTTCATTTCTTATTTCTTGTATTTATTTTTTGAGGTTTTTGCTATAACTAAATTTCTTCAGAAATCTTAAAAAACAGATTTTAAAAGTCCTATAAATCAACGACTTTTACCAACAAATGACGATTAAAAAATATAGCGAAATTATTGTTTGTCGTTTCATTAAATGTGTGTACATTTGCACGGAATTTAAAGCAAGGTATTTTTAAGCCCATAAGAATGAGAATAAGCACCTTTAAAAGCATAATATTTTCAGCGTTATTTTTAACGGTATTTAATATTGGTTTTGCCTTTGAGATTAAAGAAGGAGGAGACGACGAAAAATTCGATCCCAAAGAGATGATCTTGCATCATATAAAGGATGCTCATGAGTTTCATTTATGGGACTGGAAAGGAAAACCTGTATCATTGTCATTGCCTATTATATTGTGGACTGACAACGGTTTGACTGTATTCTCATCAAGTAAATTTCACCATGATGACACAGGTCATGAAATAGTTGAAGCTAATGGAGGAAAGTTTGTTAAATATCATGAAAAAGTTTATCAACTAGATTCTGGAGCAACTTCTGTTACTTTCGATGCAAAGCACCATCCAACAAATGCACATAAACCTCTAGATTTTTCTATTACTAGGAACGTATTTATGATGTGGGTTTCAGTAGCGGTATTATTATTAATATTTTTAATGACCGCAAGGAGCTATAAAAAATCTAAAGATGGAGTACCAACTGGTATTGCAGGATTTGTAGAGCCATTAATAGTATTTGTTAGAGACGAGATTGGTAAACCAATGATTGGTGAGCACAAGTATAAAAGATATATGCCATACTTGTTAACCATTTTTTTCTTTATATGGATTAATAACATCTTTGGCTTAATTCCTATCCTTAATGGGGCAAACCTAAGTGGTAACATTGCATTTACATTCACTTTAGCTGTTTTTACATTTATCATTACTACGATAAGCGGTAATAAAAACTATTGGAAGCACATCTTTTGGATGCCAGGAGTACCTGTTCCCATGAAATTATTTTTAATGCCAATTGAGATTATAGGAATGTTTGTAAAACCGATTTCGTTAATGATTCGTTTGTTTGCCAACATTACAGCGGGTCATGTTATCATTTTAGCATTAATGTCATTAATATTTGTATTCAAGTCTGTTTATATAGCACCAGTGTCTGTAGCGTTTTCATTATTTATTACAGTCATTGAAATTATTGTAACGGCAATACAAGCATATATATTTACAATATTGTCGGCCCTTTATTTTGGGATGGCAACAGAAGAAGAACATCATTAATTAATTTAAATTTTATATTATGACTATTTTTGGAATTGCAGCGATTGGCGCTGGTATAGCGGCTGTTGGAGCTGGTATCGGAATTGGTAAAATTGGTGGATCAGCTATGGAAGCTATGGCACGTCAACCAGAAATGCACGGTAAGATTCAATCTTCTGCATTAATTTTAGCAGCCTTCGTTGAAGCAGTAGCATTATTCGCAGTAGTTGTCGCTTTCTTACAAGCAGCACCTAATGCTTAATGAGCTAATTAAGAATACTGAAGTAACGGTTGGTTACTTCAGTATTTTATTCATTCACTAGAGCTGTAGCTTCAGAGAATAAAATTTAAGTTATTTAAAACAAAAACAAATGGATTCAACAGAATTAGTAATGCCTGGACTAGGGCTAGTATTTTGGACTGCAGTTACCTTCATAATACTACTTATTATCTTAAGAAAATTTGCTTGGAAACCTATATTGGGTGCTGTAAGTGATAGAGAAGAAGGTATTAAAGATGCATTGGCTTCTGCTGAAAAGGCGCGTAAAGAGATGGAGAATCTTCATGCAGATAACGAACGTATTTTACAAGAAGCACGTGCTGAGCGCGAAGCGATGTTAAAAGATGCTCGTGACATGAAGAATAAGATTGTTTCAGATGCTAAAGATGAAGCGCAAGTGCAAGCAAGCAAGATGATTGAGCAAGCACAATTAGCAATAGAAAGTGAAAAGAAAGCGGCAATGGCAGAATTAAAAAGTCATGTTGCAGGATTATCTTTAGATATCGCTGAGAAAGTAGTACGTGAAGAATTATCTAACAAAGACAAGCAATTGAAGTTGGTTGAAGACATGTTAGGTGAAGCAACTTTAAACTAAGATAAATGTCAGGATCAAGAGCAGCAATACGTTATGCAAAAGCAGTTTTAAGCTTAGCAACAGATCAAAAATCTGCTGAAGTTGTAAATAGTGATATGAAATCTATCACTAATGCAATTGCACAGAGTGAAGATTTGAATCAGATGCTTCAAAGTCCTGTGGTAAGATCTTCGGATAAAAAAGCAGTATTAACATCAGTATTTAAAGATGCTAATGTTACTACAGCAAATCTTATCGATACTTTAATCTCTAATAAGAGACTAGCGCTTTTAAATGATGTAGCTGCTAGTTATACTCAGTTATACGATCAGATGCGAGGAACTCAAGTAGCGACCGTTACTACAGCAGTGCCTTTAACAGCAGATTTAAAAACTAAAGTATTAGCTAAAGTAAAAGAACTTACTGGTAAGGAAGCAGAAGTGGAAAATATAATAGATGAAAGCATTTTAGGTGGTTTCATTTTACGAGTAGGTGATATTCAGTACAACGCTAGTATCGCAAATAAACTCGACAAATTAAAAAGAGAATTTACATTAAATTAATTATAGTTTTAGGTTAGCTCTCTAAAGGCTAATAGCTAAAAGCTAAAGACTAGTAAAAATGGCAGAAGTAAAACCAGCTGAGATATCAGCAATCTTAAAACAACAACTTTCAGGTTTTGAAGCAGGTGCTTCATTAGACGAAGTAGGAACAGTATTAACTGTAGGTGATGGTATTGTACGTGCTTACGGATTAGCTAACGCACAATATGGTGAATTAGTAGAATTCGAAGGTGGTGCAGAAGGTATCGTACTTAACCTTGAAGAAGATAACGTAGGTATCGTACTTTTAGGTACTTCAGTAGGAGTAAAAGAAGGTTCTACAGTAAAACGTACGGAACGTATCGCATCTGTGAAAGTAGGTGAAGGTATTGTTGGACGTGTTGTAGACACTTTAGGTAACCCAATTGATGGTAAAGGACCAATCGCTGGTGAAACTTACGAAATGCCAGTAGAGCGTAAAGCGCCAGGAGTTATCTACAGAGAACCAGTGACAGAACCATTACAAACAGGTATTAAAGCTATTGACGCTATGATTCCAGTTGGTAGAGGACAACGTGAGTTAGTAATTGGTGACCGTCAAACAGGTAAAACAACTGTTTGTATTGATACGATCTTAAATCAAAAAGAATTTTATGATGCAGGTGAGCCTGTGTATTGTATATATGTTGCTGTAGGGCAAAAAGCATCTACTGTAGCAAATATTGCTAAAGTATTAGAAGAAAGAGGAGCATTAGCCTATACAACAATTGTAGCAGCTAACGCATCAGATCCAGCAGCGATGCAAGTATATGCACCAATGACAGGAGCTTCTATTGGAGAATATTTTAGAGATACTGGTAGACCAGCATTAATCATTTATGATGATTTATCTAAGCAAGCGGTTGCATACCGTGAGGTATCTTTATTATTACGTCGTCCTCCAGGACGTGAGGCGTATCCTGGTGATGTATTTTATTTACACTCAAGATTATTAGAGCGTTCTGCGAAAGTAATTAACGATGATAATATTGCTAAAGAGATGAATGATTTACCAGATTCTCTTAAGCCATTAGTAAAAGGTGGTGGTTCTTTAACCGCTTTACCAATTATTGAAACTCAAGCAGGTGATGTATCAGCATATATCCCAACCAACGTAATTTCGATTACAGATGGTCAGATTTTCTTAGATGGTGATTTATTTAACTCTGGTGTACGTCCAGCAATTAACGTAGGTATATCTGTATCTCGTGTTGGTGGTAACGCACAGATTAAATCAATGAAAAAAGTATCTGGTACATTAAAACTAGATCAAGCTCAATTCCGAGAATTAGAAGCGTTTGCTAAGTTTGGTTCGGATCTAGATGCATCTACTTTAAATGTCATTGAAAAAGGTAAGCGTAACGTTGAAATCTTAAAACAAGCTCAAAACGATCCATTTACTGTAGAAGATCAGGTAGCGATTATTTATGCTGGTTCTAAGAACTTGTTAAGAGATGTTCCTGTGAATAAAGTAAAAGAATTTGAAAGAGATTTCATTGAGTTTTTAAATGCTAAGCATAGAGGTATCTTAGATACATTGAAGTCGGGTAAATTAACTGATGAGGTAATTGATACATTAACAAATGTAGCTAAAGACCTTACAGGAAAGTATAGAAATTAGTAAGAAGTACATAGTAGTTAGTGCAGAGTACTAATTACTTTTCACTAACTACTTAATACTAAAAAAGATGGCAAACTTAAAAGAAATACGTAACAGAATATCATCAGTATCTTCTACAATGCAGATTACTAGTGCCATGAAAATGGTATCTGCTGCAAAGTTAAAGAAGGCACAAGATGCTATCACTGCAATGCGTCCTTACTCTAACAAGTTAACAGAATTACTACAGAGTTTAAGCGCAACATTAGATGCAGATTCTGGAAGTAAATATTCAACCGAAAGAGAAGTTAAAAATGTTTTAGTAGTTGCTATAACATCTAACAGAGGTTTGTGTGGTGCATTTAACTCTAACATCATAAAGCAAACAAATGTGTTGATTAATGATGTTTATGCTGACAAAAGCGTATCTGTTTTAGCTATTGGTAAGAAGTCTAATGATGCTTTTGCAAAACAAGACAGAGTTATTGCTAACAAAAGTGAAGTATTCGACGATTTGACTTTTGATAATGTTGCTGAAATAGCAGAAATGTTGATGGAAAAGTTTGTTGAAGGAGAATACGATAAAGTGGAACTCGTTTATAATAGTTTTAAAAATGCAGCAACTCAAATTGTAATGACTGAGCAATTTCTGCCAATTGTACCAATTAAGGGGGAAGATGCACATGCCAACTTAGATTATATTTTTGAGCCTTCTAAGCAAGAAATAGTAGAAACTTTAATTCCTAAGTCTTTAAAGACGCAATTATTTAAAGGTATTAGAGATTCTTTTGCCTCTGAGCATGGTGCACGTATGACAGCAATGCATAAAGCCACAGATAATGCAACAGAGTTGAGAGATCAACTTAAGTTAACATATAACAAAGCAAGACAAGCAGCGATTACTAACGAAATCCTAGAAATTGTTGGTGGAGCGGAAGCACTTAACAATTAGGCGTAAGCCAAATGTTAAAGTTGAGCGGAAGCACTTAACAATTAGGCGTAAGCCAAATGTTAAAGTTGAGCGGAAGCATTGAATAACTAAAATTTGTCATGCTGAATTTATTTCAGCATCTTAAATAATATAAAACCTAACTTTAATGAGTTAGGTTTTTTTGTGTTTTCATGTAACATTTTTTTCATTTTGTATCTAAAAGGAAAACAAATAAAAAATAACATTATGAAAACTATTAAATTCAAACTTCTAGTCTTAACACTTTTCATTTCCGCTTCGGTAATGGCCCAAAACAAAGCTTTTAAAGTAACAGTAACTGGTAAAGGCAATCCTATTTTTCTATTTCCAGGATTTACATGTCCTGGTGAGGTTTGGGACGATGTAGTTGATAAGCTTTCAAAAACGAATGAATGTCATGTCTTTACATTTGCAGGTTTTGGGGATGTACCGGCTATTGAAAAACCATGGTTACCAAAAATTAAAACTGAGATAACAACTTACATTTCAGAGAAAAATCTTGAGGATATTACTTTAATTGGTCATAGTTTAGGTGGCACTTTGAGTCTATGGTTGGCTGCTGAGGATAATGAAAGCTTTAAACAAATTATAGCTGTTGATGCGCTACCATCGACAGGTGCTTTAATGATTCCTAATTACAATAGCGAAATGATTGCCTATGACACACCATACAATAAACAAATGCTAAGTATGAGTAGTGAAGATTTTGAAGCTGTGGCAATTCAAATGGCATCAGGAATGGTTTTAAACGAAGAAAAGAAGCAAGTAATAAAAGATTGGATTATTAATACAGACAGAGAAACTTATGTATATGGTTTTACCGATCTATTAAAGCTAGATCTACGAGAGGACATTATAAAAATTAAAATTCCTGTATTGTTATTGGCAGCGACTAAACCTTATGGAGAAGAAATGGTTAAAATGACATATAAAGATCAATACAAGAATCTTGAGAATTATGAGATTAAGTATGCCCATGATTCAGCTCATTTCATAATGTACGACCAACCAGAGTGGCTTTTAGAAGCGATTAAAAGTGAATTGGAATAGAAATGAATCAAGAGAATTTCAAGATTATTTATACTAAAAATTATCCAAAGGTCATGCGGTTATGTTTAGGCTATGTAAATGGCGATAAGTCACAAGCACAAGATTTAACTCAGGATGTGTTTATAAAAGTTTTGGATAATCTTAAAAATTTCAGAAAGGAATCAAGCATATCAACTTGGATTTATAGAATTACGGTGAATACCTGCTTAGTCCATATAAGAACAAATAAAAAGTGGAAGACAACTAATAATTTACCATCTAATTTGGAAAGCCAAACAGATAATGATATTGAAAATAGAGAAACAAAATTCAATCAACTTTATAGATGTATCAATAAACTAAATGATGATAACAAGACCATAATCTTACTGGAATTAGAGGGGTTACCTCAAAAGGAAATAGCAGAAATTATTGGTATTAATCATGAAGCCTTAAGAGTAAGGATACACCGAATTAAAGACAAATTAACTAAATGTGTGAGCAATGAATAATTTTGAAAACATACAATCAGAATGGCAAAGCCAACCTAATATCGCAGGAACAAGTAAAGGACTCGAAAACGTATACAGAAAAACTAACGAGTTAAAAAAGAAACAACAAATATCTAATATAGTGTTAGGGACAACCGTAGCAATTTTAATTATTTTTTTCTTTTATGTAAAAGCTTATCTCGAAGTTAAGGCAACCTTAGCATTAGGGCTAATGATTATGGCATTGATTGTAAGAATTATAATCGAGTTTTTGAGCATTAGTAGTTTAAAAAACATAAATTATAATCTAGATTTTAAATCTTTCAAAGAAAAGCTTTCAGGCTACTACAAAAGAAGAGTAAAGACACATTATATTTTCACACCTATCATCCTCGTTTTGTACGTCATTGGGTTTTTAATCTTGATGCCCTATTTTAAGGTTGGCCTTTCAAGTGGGTTTTACACCTATATTCAAGTTTCTGCAGTTGTAGTTTTAGTTATAGGTGTAGTTTTGATTTTCAACCAAGCAAAAAAAGAACTTTTTATCTTAAAAGGATTAATGTCTGAATAAATAATCTTTTGAGATTATTTCAATACTTTTGAGCCAAATCAATATTACCAGATTGAGCGGATTCAAATCTCTTTTTAAACAAACTTTTATATATGGCTTAGCCACTGTGTTGCCTAGGATGTTGAGCTTCCTCCTTGTACCATTGTATACAAGTGAAGCAGTTCTTGCTAATCCTGCGGAATATGGTAAGGTATCAGTTATATTTTCATATTTTGTTTTGTTCAATGTGATTTTGGCATATGGTATGGAAACAGCATTTTTTAGATTCTTCAATAAGGAAGAAGACAAAGATAAAGTGGTAAGTACATCTACTATTTCACTGATAGTATCATCTCTAGGATTCTTCATATTGGCATTAGTATTTCAAAATCAAATCGCCAGCTTTATAGATATAGATGTTAAATACATCAACTTAGTGATTTGGATATTGCTTCTAGACGCCTTAGTCATTATTCCTTTTGCTTGGCTCCGAGCAAATGAAAAACCAATGCGATATGCTGTTATTAAGATACTTAATGTTGTTATTAATATTGGTCTAAATCTATTTTTCTTACTAGCTTTAAAGGATTTGGCAGAAGGAGGAGGTATGTTTGAAAATATATACAAACCCAATTTTGAGATCAGCTACATATTCATAGCAAACTTGGTAGCCAGTGCATTTACTTTATTGTTGATGGCTTCATTTTATGCTAAACTGAAGTATAAATTTGATTCTAGCTTATGGAAACAAATGATGAAATATGCAATACCAGTTTTAATCGCTGGTATCGCATTTTCAATCAATGAAACTTTCGATAGAATTTTACTAAAAGAATTACTGCCAGCAGATATTGCGGAAAATGATATTGGAATGTACTCAGCATGTTATAAGCTAGCTTTATTTATGACGCTGTTCGCAACGGCTTATCGTTTAGGAATAGAACCTTACTTTTTCAGTCATGCAAAGACTAAAAACCCACAGAAGAATTACGCTAATATTCTTGAATTTTTTGTGGCCTTTGGTTCTATTATTTTGCTTGCAGTAGTTGTATTCGCAGATGTATTAAAACCATTTATCATTAGAAGTGAGGCGTATTGGGAAGCCATGTGGATTGTGCCTATCATACTTTTAGCTAATTTTTGTTTAGGGATTTATCACAATCTTTCCGTTTGGTATAAAATTACTGACAGAACTAGGTTTGGAGCATATATTTCTGTTGTTGGAGCTTTGGTAACGCTTGCAATTAATTTCATCTTTATTGAAACCTATTCTTATCAAGCTTCTGCTGTAGCAACTCTTGTTGCGTATGCTGTAATGATGCTGTTATCGTATTATTTTGGGCGAAAATATTATCCAATTCCATACAACCTTAAAAAGATTGGATTGTACTTATCCATTTCAATAGGTTTATCAGCATTATCATTTTATCAATATCGTGAGAATTATGTTATCGGAATTGCAATGTTAATTGTATTTTTGGGATTAGTTATTATGTTGGAAAAGAACCAACTAAAACAAGTCTTAAAACGATAAAACCATGAAAATTAAAATTATAAACAAATCAAGACACGATTTACCACATTATGAAACCATAGCCTCAGCCGGCATGGATTTGCGAGCTAGTTTAACAGAGTCAAGAATATTAAAACCTCTAGAACGCACTATAGTTGGAACAGGCTTATTTATAGAATTACCGATTGGTACAGAAGCACAAGTAAGACCAAGAAGTGGTTTAGCTGCTAAAAAAGGCATTACAGTACTCAATGCACCTGGAACCATAGATGCAGATTATAGAGGTGAAATCGGAGTTATCTTAGTCAATCTTTCCAACGAAGATTTTACAATTAATAATGGCGAGCGAATAGCGCAATTGGTAATAGCAAAGCACGAACGTGCTGAATGGGAGCAAGTAGAAGTATTATCTGATACTGATCGTGGTGAAGGCGGTTTTGGAAGTACTGGAGTTAAATAGCCAATTCCTGCGAAAGCAGGAATCTCAGAATAAATAAGAATGAAATATTGGTATGTCTATATAATGGCAAACAAGCCAGATGGAGTAATTTATATTGGCGTAACAGATAGCATCGAAGAAAGAGTAAAAGAACATAAGATAAAAGTCTATCCTAAATCATTTACAGCGAAGTATAATTGTGATAAGTTGGTGTATTTTGAAGAGTTCGAAAGCGGAAAAGAAGCTGAAGAACGTGAAAAAAACTTCAAAAATTGGAAAAGAAATTGGAAAATAGAATTAATAGAAGAGATGAATCCAAGTTGGTCTGATTTAAGTACTAATTGGAATCTGAATTATAAAAAGATTAGAAATTAAGTTTAACTTTAAAAAGATACCTGCTTTCGCAGGCATGTAAAATGAAAATAATAGTACCAATGGCAGGCAGAGGCTCTCGCCTTAGACCACATAGTTTAACAGTACCAAAACCATTAATTCCGGTTGCAGGTCAACCAATTGTGCATCGTTTAGTAAAAGACATCGCTAAAGTTTTAAAGCAACCTATTGACGAAATAGCATTTGTTTTAGGTGATCCAGCATTTTTTGGAGATGAGGTTGTTGAAAGTTTAACGGAACTAGCCGAAGGTTTAGGAGCTAAAGCATCCATTTATAGGCAAGACCAACCTTTAGGAACAGGTCATGCTATTATGAGTGCTAAACCGTTGCTTTCTGGTCCAGCAGTAATTGCCTATGCAGATACGTTGATTAGAGCAGAGTTTGATTTAGATCCAACAGCAGATAGTGTGATTTGGACAAAACGTGTTGAGAATCCTGAGGCTTACGGAGTGGTTAAGTTAGATGAGAATGAAAGCATTGTTGAATTGGTTGAAAAACCTGAGACCTTTGTAAGTGACCAAGCTGTAATTGGTATCTACTATTTCAAAGATGTTGCAGTGTTAAAGGAAAAACTTCAAGAAGTATTGGATGAAAACGTAATGAATGGTGGGGAGTACCAAATCAATGACGGTATTAAACGCATGATGGCTGATGGCAGAATTTTTAAAACAGGATCAGTTGATGAATGGATGGATTGTGGAAACAAAGCCGTTACTCTAGAAACTAACGCTAAAATGCTTGGTTTTTTAGCAGCTGATAAAGAAGAACAATTAGTACATGATTCAGTAGTATTAGAAAACTCAAACATCATTGAACCATGCTTTATTGGTTCAGGAACGGTATTACGCAATACATCAGTAGGACCAAACGTTTCTATTGGCAAGGATTGTGTTATAGAAGACTCAAGCGTTAAAAATAGCTTAATCCAGAACCAAACGACTATTAAAAACGCTAATTTAGACGAAGCTATGATTGGTAACCACGTAAAGTACAATGGTGGCTTTACTAAGATTAGTATTGGCGATTATTCAGTTTTGGAATAAAAAAACGTTTTAAAGGCTTTATTTTTCCGATTCTGTCAATTCGAGGGTAGTCGAGAATCATAAAAATATAAACACTTAATGCATTTCGACTACGCTCAATGTGACAGATTAAAATTGTTTTAAAAACTAAAACATATAGTTTGGAACAACTTTTGAAACTCTAATGTCATTCGGCGCAATAGTGAATCTGCCTGTCGTCAGACTGGGAATCTAACAAATGAAATTGAATAAGAAAATAACAAGAATTTTCATTGCACTTTTAATAGTGCCTGTGTTTGCTATAGCCCAAGTTGATTTTAATAAACGACCAGATGATGATTTAGGAAATGTAGAAGATGAATTTCAAGAATATTTCTTTGAAGCTTTAAAACAAAAGGGAATTGAAAATTACGATAGAGCAATTGATGCCCTTCAAAAATGTTTAAATCTCAATAGTAAGCTTCCGGTTATTTATTTTGAACTTGGTAAAAACTACAATAAGCTTAAAAACTTTGGCGCAGCAGAAGAAAATCTAAAGAAAGCCATTAGCATGCAACCAGATAATGTTTGGTTTTTGGACGAGTTGTACGATGTTTATTTTCAGCAAGATGATATTAAAAATGCTTTAAAAACGATAAAGCAACTGGTAAAATATCATCCAGATTATAAGGAAGATTTAGCAGCACTTTATGTTAGAGAAGAAAAATACAAACAAGCGTTAGACATATTGGATGAATTGGATGCTGATTTAGGTCTTAGTGAATCTAGAGACGCTATGCGTAATGATATTTACAGTATTACTGGGAATGCAGATGATCGTATTGAAAACTTAGAACAGCGCGTTGCTAGTAATCCTAATAATGAGGACAATCATTTAAAACTTATTTATAGATATAGTCAAACTGGAGATCGAAAAAATGCTTTTAAAGCAGCTAAAAACCTGCTAAAAGTAAAGCCAAATTCAAAGTTTGTGCATTTGGCATTGTACAAGTTTTACCTTCAAGATGGTAAAGTAGATGAAGCCATTAGTTCAGTGAAAATTGCATTGATGAGTCCTGAGATAAATTCAGATGCTAAAGCTAAAGTACTCAAAGATTTTGTGAGTTTTGTGGCTAAAAATCCAGAATACGAATCAGATTTAGTTGATATTACTGCTTTAGTAGATGAAAATAAAGACGCACAAACTCACAGCGATTTAGGTCATTATTATCTAAAGGCAGGAGATAAGGCTAAAGCGCTTTCGAACTTTAAAGAAGCTCTAAAACAAGATCCTAACGACTTTAAATTAATAAAAGACGTATTGTTACTGCAGTTAGATATAAAGGACTACAAAGCTGTTATAAATGATGGAGAACGCGCTTTAGAACTATATCCTGCACAGCCCATTTTGTATTTGGTAAATGGTGTAGCCAACAATAATTTGAATCAGTATAAAAAAGCAATAGACAATTTAGAAATGGGTTTAGATTTTTTAGTTGATAATCCTGTTATGGAGGCCGATTTTTATTCAGAATTAAGTATTGCCTACAAAGCCTTAAATAATATTAGCAAATCTGAAACGTTTGCTAAAAAGGCGCAAGCCTTAAAAGCCCAACAATAAACACATTCCTGCGAAAGCAGGAATCTCAATAAAGAGAATGAAAAAAAATTTAAAACATAATCACGTTAAATTATTAAAATACTTTTTTACAATTTTACTAGCATTTCTAGTAATAAACTGTAAGTCCGCTAAAAATGTCATAGCATCTGGTGAAACAAGTAATAGGCTTTCATCTAATCAGGTCATTAAAGAGCATCAAAGAAATGATGCGTCTTTTAAAACAATGAACGCTAGAGTTGCTATTGACCTCATACAAGAAGAAAAAGAACAAGGTTATACCTTTAGCCTTAGAATGGAAAAAGACAAAGTGATTTGGTTAAGCGCTCCATTGGGTATAGCTCGGATGATGATAACACCAGACAAAGTGAGATTCTATAACAAATTAGATAACGAATATTTTGATGGCGATTATAAACTGTTAAGTGATTTTGTTGGTGTTGATCTCGATTATATGAAAGTACAAAACATCTTATTGGGTCAGGCCATTTATAATCTAAAGGACGAACCACATCAGGTATCTGTAAGTGGCAACTCTTATGCTTTAAGCCCAAAAGACCAGAATGCGCTTATAGATTTGTTTTATTTAATTAACCCATCACATTTTAAGATGGATCGCTTAGAATTATATCAGCAACTAAAAAGAAGAATGCTTCAGGTTGATTATTCGTCTTATCAAGAAGTTGAGAAACAAATATTGCCTAAAAATATAAGAATTATTGCTGTTGAAGATGCAGATGAAGTTGCTGTCACTATGGAATTTAAATCTGTATCTTTAAATAATGAGGTGCGTTTTCCGTTTAATATTCCTTCAGGATATAAAGAAATAGTCATAAAGTAATGAACACAAAGCGTTTTTATACTACACTTATTCTTACTCTGATATTATCTTGTTTTGCTCTCTCTGCTCAAAGCGATAAGCAAAAGAAATTGGAAAAGCAGCGACAGCAGATTATAAAAGAAATGAAGCAGATTAATGCTTTGTTATTCACTAAAAAGAAGGAAGAAAAATCTGCAATTACGCTCATTGAAGATCTTAATTATAAAGTAAATGTTAGAAAAAATCTAATCAGAATTACTAATGAGCAAGCGAATTTACTGACAAGAGAAATAAACAACAATCAGAAAGAAATTACAAGTCTTAGAACACAATTGCAAGAATTAAAAGACGACTACGCTGCTATGGTTGTAAAATCATATAAAAGCAAGTCAGAGCAAAGTAAGGTTATGTTTTTATTGTCTTCAGATAATTTTCAGCAAGCGTATAAAAGATTGCAGTACATAAAACAATACAGAGCTTATCAGAAAGAACAAGGTGAAGCGATAAAGACAAAAACTAAAGAACTTCAAGACCGGAACATTCAACTATCCAAGCAAAAAGAGGATAAGAAAAAATTAATTGAAGAAAACAGAATTGCTAAGCGCGAATTAGAAGGAGAATTAAAACAGCGCGAAGTATTAATGGCGTCTATAAAGTCTGATATGGGCAAATTTGCAGCCCAGATCAAAAAGAAAAAACAAGAAGCCGATAGACTAGATAAAGAGATCAATCGATTGATTAAAGAAGCTATAGCCGCATCTAATAAAAAAGCAGGAAACAAATCATCTACAGGAAAGTTTGTGCTTACACCTGAAGCTAAAAAACTAGCCTCTAATTTTGAAGCCAATAAAGGAAAATTGGGTTGGCCAGTTTCACGAGGTGTTATTAAAGCTAAGTTTGGTAAGGGACGTTCGTTAACAGATAGTTCTGTTGAGGTGAACAATCCAGGCATTAAAATAGCAACTGAAAAAGGTGCAGTGGTTAAGGCGGTCTTTGATGGAGAAGTTTCGCAGATATTAGTGATTAAAAGAGGAAATCCCGCTATAATGATAAGACATGGTGATTACCTAACCATTTACACTAATCTGTCTAAAATCTTCGTAAAAAAGGGTGATAAAGTCAAAACTGGTGAAATGATTGGGGAAGTTTTTACCAATAAAATTAAAGGAGAAACACTTTTAGGTCTTAGAATATATAAAAATAATAAGATGCTAAATCCGGAATCTTGGCTTACTAAATTTTAATTATATCCTAGTAACCACGTACCCTTTTCTGGTTTTTCTATAATGTTTTCCATTAAATACATAGTAGCGTTTACCTTTAACTCTAACAACTTTATATTGTCGAGGTAATTTTTTTACAATCGTAACAGTTGTGGGTTGAGTAACGACGACACGTCTAGCACACGAATTAAAGCTTAATGCGAAAATAAAAACGAAAGTATAGACTAAATATCTCATCATAAATAAATTTGGTTCTATAATGAGACTTTATAATAAGAAAAAGGTTTAAAAACTACTCAAAAAGTGCTTTAAGCTCACTAGCATCACTTGGTTTTATTTTACCTGCTAGTAGTAAACTTAATTGTTTACGTCGTAGAGCCGCATCAAAACGTTGTTTTTCTAACTCAGTTTCTGCAACAAGTTCTGGGACTCTTACAGGTCTTCCAGTTTCATCTACGGCAACAAAAGTATAAATAGCTTCATTAGCTTTAATACGATCACCAGACTCTCTATCCTCAATCCATACGTCCATATATACTTCCATTGAAGATGTAAAAGCTCTAGAGACTTTAGCCTCAATCATAACCACGCTTCCCAAAGGCACAGAACGATTAAAGGCCACATGATTTACTGAAGCTGTGACCACAATTCGTCTAGAATGACGTCTTGCAGCAATACTTGCAGCTCTATCCATACGAGCCAACAGCTCTCCACCAAACAAATTATTGATAGGATTGGTTTCACTAGGTAATACTAAATCAGTAACGATTGTTTTAGACTGCGTAGCGGTTCTTGATTGCATAAATTCTTAAAATTTGTGCAAAGATAAGATGCTTAAAGTAAATAAATGGATAAGAAAGAATTAATCTAGTTTCTTAATCAAAAGCCAAGCATCACGATTATGCTCACGACGTATTTTGTAAAGCGCGCGTTGTGCTTCTGCTCTGGTTTCAAAACTTCCATAAACCACTTCATGAAGACCATAGCGGTTAGCGCCAATTTTTCTTGCTTTATAACCTTTTGTTCTAAGTTGTTTTACTTTTTTATCAGAATTAGCTTCCACTCTAAATGCTCCAGCAACAATATGGTAATTTCCACTCTGTTTATCTAAAGATAAAGTCGCAGCAGGCAATGGATTGCTAATCACAAAAGTAGCCTCTTGTACTTTAGCGTCTAATTGCTCATTAGCTTGCTCTTGTGCTAATTGATTATGTTTTTCAATAGAGTTACTATAATATTTAGTTCCAAAAAAGCCACCTAATCCTAAAACAACAACAGCTGCAGCCGCATATTTTAACCAATTGTTATTAGAACGTTTTTCTGGAGTGAATGCGACAGGAGCTTTTTCCTCTATTTTTTCAACAGTTTCTTTATAAACCTCTCGAGTAACATCAGAAGAGGTAAAGTGAGATAAACCAAAGGAATCCGTTAAGTAATTAACATGTTGAGACGGACTAAATACCATGTTTCCATCAGTATTTAAAGTCAGTTCACCAATATTTTCAAACTGAATAGTTTCACCTTCAACTAAATACGACTTTATTGTTTTTACTTTCTTTGTAAGCTTATCTGTTGCAATTGCGTATGGTATTTTTTCAATCTCAGCAATATAGTTAGCTAATAATCCATCATTTTTCTGTAACTGCTCATTAAAAGACAATACTTTTTTTGGAGGATAAAACGTATGTGTGGATTCATGAATCTTTGCCGAAACACGTTGCGTTAAAAACGCTCCAAAATCAGGAACGGTTACACAATCGTAACGGTATAAAAGGTCGCTAATGTATGTCTCTAACTGCATATGAAAGCAAAGTTAAAAATTTTTAATTCTGAACGAAGTTTAACTTGGCTTAGTTATTAACATCAAAAGAATAAGTAATTAACATCAGTTTTAACCATTAATGGAGGAATGATTTTCTACAAAAAACGATATATTCGTGCTTTAGCGATTTAGTTTTTCAATTTTCTGATTTTCAATGACAGACCAACAGCTTATTTATGCTTTAGCATTGCAACACGTACCAAAAATTGGTGCAACAACTGCTAAAAAATTAATAAACCATTGCGGTTCTGCAGAAGCGGTTTTGAAAGAAAAAAAATCGAAGCTTCTAAAAATTGATGGGATCGGAACCACTACTATCGAAGGTCTTTTTGATAAAAATCATCTTGAAGAGGCAGAAAATGAACTAAAGTTCATCAAAGACAATAAGATTGTTGCACATTATTTTAAAGAAGATACTTATCCTGAAAAATTGAAACATTGCATTGATGGACCCATTGTATTGTTTCAATCTGGAAACATTAACATACAACAACAACGTATTATAAGTATTGTTGGAGCACGTAAAATTACCACAAGTGGAATCGCATTTTGTGAGAAGTTGGTAGAGACCTTATCACAGTTCAATCCCATTATAGTTTCTGGTTTTGCTTATGGGACAGATATTACAGCCCAAAAAGCAGCTGTAAAACATAATCTTCAAACCATAGGATGTTTAGCACATGGACTAAATCAAATATATCCTAAAGTGCATAAAAAGTATGTGGCAGATATTGAAAATCATGGTGGATTTTACACCGATTTTTGGAGTACAGATCCCTTTGATAGAAACAACTTCTTAAAACGAAATAGAATCATTGCTGGTCTTAGTGAAGCCACTATTGTCATAGAATCTGCTGAAAAAGGTGGTAGTCTAGTGACTGCAGATATTGCCAATTCTTATGATAGAGAAGTATTTGCTGTACCAGGAAGAACTACAGATAGCCAAAGTGTAGGTTGTAACAATCTTATAAAATTTCAGAAAGCACATTTATTATCCAATCCTTTAGATGTCCCTTATATGTTGAATTGGGAATTAGAGTCGGATAAAAAACCAGTAGTACAAAAACAGTTATTTGTAGAGTTAGAACCTGATGAAAAAATCATCTATAATTTTCTAAAAGAGAATAATAAAGAGTTGATGGATGTCATAGCGCTAAGATGCGAAATGCCAACCTATAAAATTGCTGGGATATTACTTAATATGGAATTGAAAGGAGTAGTAAGACCTTTGCCAGGCAAATTGTTTGAGGTAATTTAATACCCAACCTTAACTCTAACACGCTTCAATACACCATCGGCAACAACCTTAGCTTTTTCAGCGCCTTTAGCCAAAGCAGCATCAATCTCCTCAAAATTATTCATATAATAATCGTAGCGTTCTCTATGCTTACCAAAACGTTCTAAAATCAATTCGTATAACGCTTGTTTAGCATGTCCATAACCGTAATTTCCACGGTCGTAGTTGGCTTTCATGTCGGTAATTTGAGCTTCTGATGCTAATAAATTATAAATAGCAAAGCAATTACAGGTTTTCCAGTCTTTAGGGTCTTCAAGTGGTGTACTATCTGTTGCAATAGACATAATTTGTTTGCGCAATTTCTTTTCTGGTAAAAATATATCGATAATATTGCCTTTGCTCTTACTCATCTTTGCACCATCGGTACCAGGAATTAACATGGTATCTTTTTGTATGTCTGCTTTTGGCAAAACGAAAGTCTCTCCCATTTTAGCATGAAAACGAGATGCTACATCACGCGTCATTTCTATATGTTGTTCTTGGTCTTTGCCTACAGGTATTATTTCTGCATCGTATAATAAGATATCAGCAGCCATTAGCATTGGGTAGGTAAACAAACCACCATTAACATCATCTAAGCGATCTGCCTTATCTTTAAAACTGTGTGCTAATTCTAAACGTTTAAAAGGAAAAAAACAATTAAGATACCAAGACAATTCAGTAACCTGTGGTACGTCACTCTGTCTGTAAAATACTGTTTTATCTATGTCTAAACCAAAAGCTAACCAAGTTGCAGCAGTAGAATAGGTGTTGCTTCGTAAAACTTCAGCATCTTTTATTTGTGTGAGCGAATGCAAATCTGCAATAAACAAATACGAATCATTAGCTTCATCTTTTGCTTGCTCTATTGCTGGTAAGATAGCACCTAAAATATTTCCTAGATGTGGTGTTCCTGTACTTTGTATTCCTGTTAGTATTCTGGCCATATTCACTTCCTGCGAAAGCAGGAATCTCTTTAAAAGTTAAACGATGCGCAAAGATAATTTTTTTAGTAGAACTATTTACTTAGTTTTGATGCGATGGCAATTTTAAAATACCCTTTCTGGGTTTTATATCGTATTTGGTTCTACGTTTTGGTGGCAATTCCCATAATTGTATTATTCCCAATATTGATTATCTCTATCTCTAGAGAGCAATGGTATCCTTATTTTTTTAGGTTAGCGCGCTTTTGGGCTAAGTTTATTTTAATAGGAATGGGTTTTGGATATAAAATCATAAAAGAAGAAAAACCTGAGCTTAAAAAAAGCTACATGTTTGTAGCTAACCATACCTCTATGGCAGATATTATGCTAATGTTGGTCGCCGTAAAAAACCCTTTTGTTTTTGTGGGTAAAAAAGAATTAGCTAAAATTCCTCTATTCGGCTTTTTTTATAAACGCACTTGTATATTGGTGGACAGATCTAGTGCTAAAAGCAGACAAGCTGTATTTTTAAGAGCACAGCGACGTTTAAAACAGGGTTTAAGCATTTGTATTTTTCCTGAAGGCGGTGTGCCAGAAGAACATATTCTTTTAGATACTTTTAAAGATGGTGCTTTTCGTTTGGCAATAAACCATCAAATTCCCGTAGTACCTATTTCCTTTTACGATAACAAAAAACGATTTTCGTATACGTTTTTTAGTGGAGGACCTGGTAAGATGCGTGCAAAAATCCATAGTTTTTTAAAAACAGAAGGCTTAACTATAGAGGATACTAAGCCTTTAAATGAAAAAGCAAGAACTGTGATTTGGGATGAATTAAGCAATAATATAAAAACAAAAAAGCTACCCTAACCACGAGTAGCTTTTTTAATCATTGCATTCATCATTGCTTAATTGTTGTTGCAATAACCTAACCTAAATTTAACCTAAAACTTAAAACTTAAAACTTAATCCTGTATATACACCAACAAAGAATGGGTTAAAATTACCAGACGTATTATTAAATGTATTTATTTGATACTTGAACGTAGGTTCAAGATTGATATTCCATTGTTTTGACAGCCTATAATCTAATCCTAATCCCAAATTAGCACTATAACTTGTATCATTAATATTGTTAGCTTCACCAATTAAGGTAGAAGTTCCATGTAAATCTGCGAATATCTCATTCTGATTTAAAAAGAAGGTACTAAATCCACCAATGACGTTGATACCAAATTTTTTGTCAACTAATTTATACTCTAACTCTAATGGAACCTCGATAAAACCAAAACGTTGATCTAGATTGCCTGACTTAATAGGTGATGCCGCAGGCATATTCATTAATTTTCCGCTCATAAGAGACGCTACGGGCAAATTCTTATTAAAAGTGACATTACCACCAACAGGAATGCTCGATGCTCTAGAAGCTGCAGTAGCAGATATACTTGGGCCTGTAAAAGCATATACCTCTGAAGTAGATTGACTAAAATTAACACGGCTAACACCAGTTCTCACTTTTAATCTTTTAGTGATTGCATAAGATCCAGCAATACCATAACTCATATTAATATCACTTGTTTTGGTATTACTATTAAACTGATCACCTATTGAAGACCCTTGTCCTAAAGAACTGTAATAAACAGGTGCAACTTTGGGTGCAATGCTCCACCTGTTTTGTTTTTCTTCTTCTTTTTCATCTATAGTATTTTTCGCAATAGCGTCTTTAATATCTTGTTTATTTATCTCTTCAACAATTGAATTCCCAGACTCTAATTCTTCATCGTTTTTTACTTCAGTATCTGTGTTTTTAGTATCTGATTTATTTGAACTAGAATTATTTGCTACAGCAGTATTATTCTTTTCAATAGTATTTTTGATAGCAGATTTGAGTTCTTTTTCATTAGCGAGTTGCGTGGCATTTGAATCTTTTACGTTTGAATTAGATGTTTCTGTATTCACAGCAACCTTAGTGCTATTGTTTTCTTTAGTTGTAGCTGTTAAATCATTACGATTTTGAGACGTGTCTATTTTTTCTTTCTCGCTAGAATAGTTAGCAACAGCATTTGTTTTTTGTTGATACTCGTTAGAATTTATTAATTGATTAGAAACATTATCCTTTCTAGGCATATTATTTTCTTCATCTTCATTAATTAAACTATTGTCTGTTTCTGAATCAACATATTTAATCTTTTCAGCCTCATTGGTTTTCCGCAACTCATTTTGTTTAGAATTCGTTGAGCTATTATCCTTAGCGTTATTGGATTCAATTTTATCTGTATTAACAATAGGTAAATCTTTATTATTACTATCGTCAGAATTAAATATTGAAACACCAGCAGTTAAGAGCAATGCAATAGCGGCCGCAACTCCACCGATTTGCCACCAAAGCGCAATAACTCTACGCTTTTTCTTTCTATTAGGAAGACTTTCGTTTATACGATTCCAAACAGCATCATTTGGTGCTACTTCAAAATCTTTAAACTTTTCTTGAAAAAGTCTATCTATGTTCTTCTTATCACTCATTTTTATAAACTCTGCGAATTTGCACTCGCTCTGTAATCTTCTATTTTATCTCTTAAAATCAATCTAGCGCGTGCTAAATTAGATTTTGATGTTCCGGTTGAAATATTTATTAATTCGCTAATCTCTACATGAGAGTAACCATCTAATACATACAAATTGAATACTAATCTGTAGCGGTCTGGCAAGTCTTGAACGATTTTTAATAAAAAATCTATATTCAAATCCTCATCATTAATATCTACAGAGACATCTTCTATATTGCCTTCATTTACGATGTCGTAAACTCCTACATCTTCTCTGTATCGCTGTAATGCTGTGTTAATTGCAATACGTTTTAACCAACCTTCAAAAGAACCTTTATTATTATACTGATCTATTTTACCAAATACAGTTATAAATGCATCATGCAGATTATCCTCTGCTTCCACATAGTTTTTAGAGTACTTAAGACAAAGCGAAAATAATTTACTTGCATATTGCTTGTATAATTGAGCTTGAGCTTGAGCATCTTGTTCAATACAATTTTTTATGAGTCTGTCTAAACTCACATTTTTTTCGGAATTAATTAATAACTATTTTACTTGTACAACCTTTGTAACTTCATCTTAAAAAACTAAGACAATTGCTTACTTAGTCAATAGTTTTTATAAATAATTACAATCAATTTCACTAGGTAGATGCAAAAAATGCAGAAGGGTTGCGTGTGAAAATGAAAAAATCCTGAATTTTTTCAGGATTTTTTCATTTTTTTTATTTGGAGGCGTTAATTAACGCCCTAACTTTTTCTTCTAATTCATCCATTAAATCAGGATTATCTTTTATTAAAGCCTTTACGGCATCCCGTCCTTGACCAAGCTTAGTATCTTCATAACTAAACCAAGACCCACTCTTTTTAACAATATCGTGTTCTACAGCTAAATCTAAGATTTCACCAACTTTAGAGACTCCTTCTCCATACATAATATCAAATTCGGCTAATTTAAATGGTGGGGCAACTTTGTTCTTAACAACTTTAACCCTTGTTTTGTTACCCATTACAGTGCTATCGCTATTTTTTATTTGAGTTGAGCGTCTAATATCTAAACGCACAGAAGCATAAAATTTAAGGGCGTTACCACCTGTTGTTGTCTCAGGATTACCGAACATGACTCCGATTTTTTCACGCAATTGATTAATAAAAATTACTGTGCAATTTGTTTTACTTATAGATGCCGTTAACTTTCTAAGTGCTTGAGACATTAAACGTGCATGTAGACCCATTTTAGAGTCTCCCATTTCACCTTCAATTTCACTTTTGGGCGTTAATGCAGCTACGGAGTCAATAACAACAATATCTATAGCGCCAGATCTAATTAAATTATCTGCAATTTCTAATGCTTGTTCTCCATTATCTGGTTGAGAAATGATTAAATTATCAATATCTACACCTAAATTCTCCGCATAAAAACGATCAAAGGCGTGTTCTGCATCAATAAAAGCAGCTATACCTCCAGCTTTTTGCGCTTCTGCAATGGCATGTAGTGTTAATGTGGTTTTACCAGAAGATTCCGGACCATATATTTCAATGACTCTACCTCTTGGATATCCTCCTACTCCCAATGCAATATCTAAACCCAATGAACCAGACGAAATAGCATCTACATCTACAATAGCCTGATCGCTCATTTTCATTACAGTCCCTTTTCCGTAAGCTTTATCTAATTTATCTAAGGTTAATTTTAAAGCTTTTAATTTTGCGTCTTTTTCACTACTCATCTCTTCTTTTTTTCTTATTTGTGAACATCAAAAATACCACTTATTTTAATTATTTCAATTTTATCACGCAACCATTTTACACTTTTCACATCTACTAAATGAAAAAGGAAATATTTGCTATGAAATTATCCATTAAATTCTTTTTTTGATCATTTAGAATATAATGGTATTAAAATTTATTCATTAGTAAGACATGAGCATTTCGGCTGCTATGATTTTTCTAAGCAGCTGATAAGCCCATGCAAACTAGCCTTTTATTAAGTTTTATGTTATAAGTTAGTAAAAAAGCACTTTGAGATTCTCAAGGTGCTTTTTTGATGTTTAAACCTTTGTTATTTGGGAGCAAAGAATACCTTTGTAAAATAATTATTCTTTAACCTTAAAATTAGTATAGCATGCAACTGTACAATAACTTAAGTGCTAAAGAAAGAGCAGAACTTATTGAAAAAGCAGGTAAAGAACGCTTAACAATCTCTTTCTACAAGTACGCCAAAATTGGCAATACCGAAATTTTTAGAAACCATATGTTCTTAGCTTGGGACCAACAAGAAGTTTTGGGAAGAATCTATGTGGCAAACGAAGGCATTAACGCTCAACTCTCAATACCTGCAGAGAATTTTGATGCTTTTAAAAACCATTTAGACACTATTACTTTTTTAGAAAATGTAAGATTAAACGTTGCTATTGAGCACGATAATTTTGCCTTTTTAAAGTTGAAAGTTAAAGTTAGACATAAAATTGTCGCAGACGGATTAAATGACGACTCATTTGATGTTACAAACAAAGGTGTGCATGTAAATGCTGAAAAATTCAATGAACTTATTGAAGATCCTGATACTGTCTTAGTAGATATGCGTAATCATTACGAAAGTGAAATAGGTCATTTTAAAAATGCCATAACTCCAGATGTAGATACATTTAGAGAATCTCTAGACTTAATTGAAGAAGATTTACGAGAGCACAAAGAGGATAAGAAATTGGTGATGTATTGTACTGGTGGAATTAGATGTGAAAAAGCGAGTGCCTATTATAAACATAAAGGTTTTAAAAACGTATTTCAGCTTGAAGGCGGCATAATTAATTACGTAAGACAAATTGAAGCCGAAGGTATAGAAAACAAGTTTATAGGTAAAAACTTTGTGTTCGATCAGCGCCGTTCAGAACGTATAAGTGATGACGTTATTGCTAATTGTCATCAATGCGGAGAGCCTGCAGATTTGCACACAAATTGTGCTAACGCAGCTTGTCACTTGTTGTTTATTCAATGCGATTCTTGTAAAGAAAAAATGGAAAATTGCTGTTCCTCAAACTGTATGGAAATAAACAGATTACCTTATGAAGAACAAAAAGCTTTAAGAAAAGGTCAGGGTAATAGCAACGATATTTTCAAAAAAGGACGAGCAGATCACTTACCATATAAAAAGGATTTGCGGAATATTTTTGAAATTTTAAAGAAATAAAATGGATTAGCCTTGAATTTAAATTCAAGGCTTTTTTAATCTTAATTTCATATCTCTACAGAAGTTGATAAATAGTTTTATCTTTACTTTCTAATTATTTACGAATCCTATATCTAGATTTTTAATACATCTAGATTTAATATATAAAATTTTTATGGCTTGCAACAGTTGCTCAACTGGTAAAGATGGCCAACCAAAAGGATGCAAAAACAATGGAACTTGCGGTACAGATAGCTGTAACAAACTCACTGTTTTTGATTGGTTAGCTAACATGTCGCTTCCAAACGGTCAAGACCCATTTATTGGTATTGAAGTGCGTTTTAAAAACGGCAGAAAACAATATTATAAAAACACAGAAAACCTTACATTAAGCATTGGAGATATTGTAGCCACACAAGCAAAATCTGGCCATGATATAGGAATGGTTACACTTACTGGCGAGTTGGTAAGGGTGCAAATGAAGCGTAAGAAAGTAAACCTTGATGACCCTGAAAAGGTTTTAAAAATATACCGAAAAGCATCACAAAAAGATATAGACATTTGGTCTACTTCTAGAGACAAAGAAGAACCAATGAAGGTTAAGGCAAGACAATTTGCCATAGACCTAAATTTGAAAATGAAAATCTCCGATATAGAATATCAAGGAGACGGAAGTAAAGCAACATTTTATTACACAGCAGAAGAACGCGTAGATTTTAGAGAATTGATAAAAGTTTTTGCACGCGAATTTAGAACACGTATCGAAATGAAACAAGTTGGCTTTAGACAAGAAGCTGCAAGACTTGGAGGTATAGGTTCTTGTGGTAGAGAGCTGTGTTGTTCTACTTGGCTAACCGATTTTAGATCTGTAAGCACATCTGCAGCACGCTATCAGCAACTGTCTTTAAATCCATTGAAGCTTGCTGGTCAGTGTGGCAAACTAAAATGTTGTTTAAATTATGAGTTAGATGCATATTTAGACGCTTTAAAAGCATTCCCTAAAAATGACACAAAGCTTTACACCGAAAAAGGAAAAGCTGTATGCCAAAAGACAGATATTTTTAAAGGCTTAATGTGGTATGCCTATGAAGGAGAATGGATGAATTGGCATGTTATAACTACGGACCAAGCCAATGAAATAATTGAAAAAAACAAGAAAAAAGAGAAGGTTGCAAGTCTGGAAGAATATGCTGCTGAGCATATACAAGACACTAAAAATGAGTTTGAGAACGTTGTAGGTCAAGATAGTTTAACACGTTTCGATAGTCCAAAATCGAGAAAGAAACGTAAAAACAATAGGAACAACAGAAATAATAAAAACAGAAACAACAAGAATAGAACTCAAAATAGAAACCGCAACCAAAAATCAAATGCCAAAACAAATACCAATGCTAAAAAGAATTAACTGTTTATTTTTATCACTAATCAGTTGTTTTTTTATCACTAGTTGTGATTCAAATGCTGTATTCGATAGGTATGAATCTGCGCCAAACGAATGGCATAAAGATTCTATTGTGAGTTTCAATTTTAAAGCACCAGATACCACTAAGAATTATAATCTATTCGTTAATTTAAGAAATACTAATGATTATAAGTTTAGTAATTTATTTCTTATTGTTGAGTTGAATTATCCTAACGGAAAAGCTGTTAAAGATACTTTAGAGTATAAAATGGCGGCACCAAATGGGGAGCTTTTGGGCACAGGATTTTCGGATGTTAAAGAAAATAAATTGTGGTTTAGAGGTTTCAAAGAATCATTTAAGTTTAATGAGGAAGGTGATTACGCAGTTAATATTCAACATGCTATGCGAAACAACGGAGACGTCAATGGTATCGAAAATTTAGAAGGTATTACGGAGATAGGTTTTAGAGTAGAACAGGCTCAAAAATAACAATTATGGCAAAAAAGAAAACAACACAGTCTAAATCAAATACTTTAGATTTTTCAAAATATATACGTTGGTTTTGGATGGTATTTGCAGGAGGTATCCTCGTGATAGTTCTTCTATTTTTATTTGCCTCTTGGGGATTATTAGGAGAAATGCCAGACCATACCAGATTAGAAAACCCAGAAACCAATCTAGCCACAGAGATTATTTCTTCAGATGGCAAAACTCTTGGTAAATTTTATTTTGATGATAATAGAACTCCGGTTGGTTATAACGATTTGCCAAAAAATATTATTGATGCTTTGGTTGCTACTGAAGATGTCCGTTATTATGACCATTCTGGTATTGATGGTAGAGGAACTCTAAGAGCAATAAGCTCATTAGGTAGTGGAGGAGGTGCAAGTACTATTTCTCAACAATTAGCAAAGAACTTATTTACAAAAAAAGTTTCCTCTAACATAATAGAACGACTTTCTCAAAAAGTAAGGGAATGGATAATTGCTATTCGCTTAGAACGACAGTATACAAAAGAAGAGATCATTGCGCAATACTTAAATATTTATGATTTTGGAAATAATGGTGATGGAATTCGTTCTGCAGCTCGTATCTATTTTGGTAAAGAACCCAAGGAATTAGATCTAAAAGAATCGGCAATGTTAGTTGGAATGCTTAAGAACTCTTCACTTTACAATCCGAGAAGAAATCCTGTTGGTGTTAGAAACAGACGTAATGTTGTTTTAGCGCAAATGAAAAAATATGAGTATATAAATGAAGAAGTAAAAGACTCACTTCAAAATACAGAATTAGATTTAAACTTTACACCAGAAACTCATAGTCAAGGTACCGCAACTTACTTTAGAGAATACCTTAGAGGATTTATGAAAGATTGGATAAAAGATAAAAACAATAGAAAACCAGATGGGAGCAAATACGATTTATATAGCGATGGCTTAAAAGTATTTACTACTATAGATTCTCGAATGCAGAAATATGCAGAAGAAGCTGTTGCGCAACACATGCCAAGATTACAAGCTGAATTTGATAACCAAAATACTCCAAAGCGAAATAAAACAACACCTTTCCGAGAATTAGATCAATCCGAAATTAAGAAATTGATGAATGATGGAATGAAACGCGGTGAGCGATGGAGAATACTTAAGGGTCAAGGGAAATCTGATAAAGAAATAAGAGCATCTTTCCAAGAGCCAACCGAAATGGAAATATTTAAATGGGTAGATGGTAAACCAGCTTACATAGATACGATTATGAAGCCAATTGACTCTATGCGTTACTATAAAAAGTTTTTACGACCTGGTATGATGTCTATGAATCCGCTTACGGGTCATGTAAAAGCTTGGGTAGGTGGAATGAACTATAGGCATTTTCAATATGATATGGTGAAACAAGGAAAGCGCCAAGTAGGTTCTACCTTTAAGCCATTTGTATATGCAACAGCGATAGACCAGTTACAGTATTCGCCTTGCGATTCATTTCCGAGATCACCAATAACGATAGAGGCTGATAAATTTGGTAACCCAGAACCATGGACGGTTAAAAATGTAGATGCTAATTACTCTGGTAAACAAACATTAAAAGATGCTTTGGCGAGTTCAACCAATACAATTACGGCACGTTTAATGAATGAGATTGGGCCACAACCCGTAGTACAAATGGCAAAAAAATTGGGTATTGAATCTGAGATTTTGCCTGTGCCTGCAATTGCTTTAGGAACTGCAGATATAAGCGTTTATGAGATGGTTGCAGCGTATTCAACCTTTGCAAATAAAGGGGTTTATAATAAACCTGTTATGGTAACGCGTATTGAAGATAAAAATGGAACTGTACTGTATCAATTTGCACCAGAGAGTAGGGATGTGTTAAGTGAAGAAGTGGCATATACAACTGTTAATCTTATGGAAGGGGTTACACAAGCGGGTTCGGGTAAGCGTTTAAGACATTCATGGGCCATAAAGAAATCAGAGTATAAAGAAATTGTTACGGGCTATCCTTATGAGTTAAAAAATCCTATTGCAGGTAAAACAGGAACCACTCAAAACCAAAGTGATGGTTGGTTTATGGGAATGGTGCCTAATTTAGTCACAGGTGTTTGGGTTGGTGCAGAAGATAGAGCAGTTCATTTTAGCAGCACGACATATGGACAAGGTGCCGCCATGGCACTACCAATTTGGGGATTGTATATGAAGGCTTGTTATGCAGACGAAACTTTAAATGTTTCTACTGGCAAGTTCGATAAACCTTCGAGATTATCCATAGATATTGATTGTGAGGCTAGAGATGAAGGTGATCTTGGTAGCGATGACGATCCGGAGGATAATGTAGATGTAGATTTCTAAAATCTTTCAAATTTCTTTTCCGAGCTTATTTTTTAGCTAAATTTTAATATGAATTCTAGCCTTAGTTTCGTACTTTTCAAGGTATAAATATTTTATTTATGATTAATAAAAAAGTATCAGGTGTAGTAGAAGCTCTAAATGGTGTTTCTGATAACATGACCTTTATGTTTGGTGGATTTGGTCTGTCTGGTATTCCTGAAAATTCAATAGCAGAATTAGTAAAACGTAACGTCAAAGGGTTGACCTGTATTTCTAATAATGCAGGTGTAGATGATTTTGGTTTGGGGTTGTTACTTCAGCAGAAACAAATCAAAAAAATGATTTCATCTTATGTAGGTGAAAATGATGAGTTTGAACGTCAGATGCTTTCAGGAGAGTTAGATGTAGAGTTGATTCCTCAAGGCACATTAGCAGAACGCGCCAGAGCTGCACAAGCAGGATTTCCAGCGTTTTACACGCCAGCTGGTTATGGAACTGAAGTTGCTGAAGGAAAAGAAACCAGAGAATTTAATGGTAAAATGTATGTCTTAGAACATGCCTTTAAAGCAGATTTTGGATTTATTAAAGCGTGGAAAGGCGATGCAGCCGGAAATTTAATCTTTAAAGGAACAGCGCGTAACTTTAATCCTAATATGTGTGGAGCTGCAAAAATTACAGTTGCTGAGGTTGAAGAGTTAGTTCCTGTTGGAGAATTAGACCCAAATCAAATTCATGTTCCAGGGATATTTATACAGCGTATTTTTCAAGGTAAGACATTTGAAAAAAGAATTGAACAACGAACGGTGAGACCAAGAAGTTAATATATAAATTACTGTCAGGTCGAGCGCAGTCGAGACCTATTAAAAATATAAAAACATGCTTGACAAAAACGGAATAGCAAAGCGTATTGCAAAAGAAGTAAAGGACGGTTACTATGTTAACTTAGGAATTGGGATTCCAACTTTGGTAGCCAATTTTGTAAGAGATGATATTGAAGTTGAATTTCAAAGTGAGAATGGAGTCCTAGGTATGGGACCTTTTCCGTTTGAAGGAGATGAAAATGCAGATATTATTAATGCTGGTAAACAAACGATAACGACATTACCTGGTGCTTCGTTCTTTGATTCTGCCATGAGTTTTTCTATGATAAGAGGGCAACACGTTGATTTAACGATACTTGGAGCTATGGAAGTGTCAGAAAATGGTGATATAGCTAACTGGAAAATCCCGGGCAAGATGGTAAAAGGTATGGGCGGAGCTATGGATTTAGTGGCAAGTGCAGAAAATATCATAGTCGCTATGATGCATACAAATAGAGCTGGAGCATCTAAATTGTTGAAAACATGCTCATTACCATTGACAGGTGTAGGTTGTGTAAAGAAAATAGTAACAAACATGGCGGTTATAGAGGTTACTGATAAAGGTTTTAAATTATTGGAACGTGCATCTGGAGTTTCTGTTGAAGATATTAAAAACGCTACTGAAGGTCATTTGATTATTGAAGGTGATATTCCGGAAATGAAATTATAATTCTCAAATAAAAATAGAATCAAGCCACTAATCTTTAGTGTTTTTTTTGTAGGTAAAAACGTCATAACATTTGTTAAATGTTAAAAAAATGTGCATTTCGTCGATTTATAATGTATTTAAGCTGATTAAATGAAAATTAGTTTCATATTGCAGTCCCAAACAAAACGAATATAAATTAACCTGATTTACCTTTTTTGACTCAAATCTACCATGAATTACTGCTTATGAAGACTAAATCAAATTTACCCGGACGAACTTTAAATAAAAGCCATGAATTTTCTTTTATAGAAGACACATTGGAGTTAGTCTCAAATATTTTAAAGTTAGCCAGAAAAGTATTCATGCTATAACCCTTTGGGTATAGCATGAATTAACTTTTTAGTATATTCTTTTTCAGGCGATGCGTATATGTTATCAGCATCTCCTATTTCCTCTATTTTTCCTTTATTCATTACTAATAATTGGTCTGCCATATATTTTACTACGGCTAAATCGTGTGATATAAATATATAGGTAAATCCAAATTGTTCCTTAAGATTATTTAATAGATTTAAAACCTGCGCTTGAACAGATATATCTAATGCCGATACAGATTCGTCACAAACTATAAGTTGAGGTGCTAAAGCAATCGTCCTTGCAATACCAACACGTTGTCTTTGTCCTCCGGAAAATTCGTGAGGATATCTATTAAAAGCTGAAGCATCCAATCCTACTTCTTCTAGAATTTCTATTACTTTTTCTTTTCGGTCAGTATCAGAGGTTCCAATACCATGAACTTTCATAGGCTCTAAAATGGCATTGCCAACAGTTAATCGTGGATTTAATGAAGCAAATGGATCTTGAAATATGATTTGAATATCTTTTCTAAGCTGCCGCATTTCCGAACGACTTAAGTTAGTAATATCTTTTCCTTTATATATAATCTGCCCAGAAGTCGCTTTATCTAATTGAAGAATAGCATTTCCTAAAGTAGATTTACCACAACCAGATTCACCAACCAAACCAATCGTTTCGCCAGGATATACTTTAAAATTGACTCTGTTTACTGCTTTAAAAGGTTTGTCTTTTGTAAACCATCCTGTTTTTGTAAAATATGTTTTCTCTAGATCAATGACCTCCAATAAAGGAGCTTGGCTATATAATTTTTCGTGATTTTTTTTTCGATCAACATCAGAAACAACGGTATTACTGACAGTATCAGACATAAAATCAGAAATGGTTGGCAGTTGTTTTAATCTAAAATCGGTAGAAGGTCTTGCTCCAATTAATGCCTTAGTATAATCGTGCTTAGGAGTTTTAAATATGATTTCAGTTGCGCCTTGTTCTACTATGTCTCCTTGATACATCACCAAAACCCTATCCGCCAATTCGGAAACTAATGATAAGTCGTGAGAAATAAACAATACACTCATTTTAGTCTCTTCTTGAATAGCTCTTAATAACTCTAAAATCTCTTTCTGAACAGTAACATCTAAAGCAGTTGTTGGTTCGTCAGCAATCAATAATTTGGGCTTACAGGCAATTGCCATAGCAATCATGACACGTTGTTTTTGTCCACCAGAAATTTCGTGAGGATATGCCTTATAAATACGTTCAGGATTCGGAAGTTTTACTTTTTCGAAAAGATTTATGACTTCAGTCTTTATTTCTGAACCTGATAGATTAGTATGGTTATTCAATATTTCTTCAACCTGTTTTCCACAACGCATAGAAGGATTTAAGGAACTCATAGGTTCTTGAAAAATCATGGCAATTTTATTTCCCCTAATCTTTTGAAATTCTTTTTCGGAAAGACCAACAATATTTTTGTCATCAAATAAAATTGAACCAGACGTAATTTTAGAAATACCTTTCGGTAATAAACCCATTAAAGCCAATGAAGAAATAGACTTACCAGACCCAGATTCTCCAACCACAGCGACAATTTCATTTTGTTGAATTTCAAATGAAATGTCCTTTATAATTTGTTTTTCATTTTTGTTTTTAAAAAATGAAATATTTAAAGATTCAACTTCCAGTAATTTTTCATTTGCCATAGGTAAATGTAGTTATTTTCTTCAAAAGTGCTGTGGTAAAACCGTAACTAAAAATAAATTGAAGTATTAGAGCGAAAACGTTTTCGAAAAACTCTTTTTTTAACAAAATTTTAATATTTTCGTTCAGTTTTTAACATAAAAACACACTAACTATTTTAAATTTTAAAAAAAATGAATAAAAAACTACAGTTTTTATCAGGCGTAATAGTAATATTATTGCTTTCTGTTGGAACTTTTTCCTTATTAAACAATAAGGAAACCTCGAACTTAACTTTACAAGAAGAAAGAAATGCTCATGCAAAGGTCATAGCCAATTCACCTTTTAAGGAAACATTGACTTGGGACAAAAAGAAGCGAAAGAAAGAAGGGCTTCCACCTAATCGCTATTTTGAGCAAATGTGGGAGCTAACGGTTAATCCATCTACTGGAAAACTAGATGATGGTCAATTAACACTTCTGAGAGAAGAATTAGAATCAAACCGCCTTGCTAAAAGAAATCCTGGTGAAGCTGGAAATGATTGGGAAGAAAGAGGTCCTAATGATATTGGTGGGCGAACACGAGTTATAATGTTCGATCCTAATGACGCCTCAAATAATACTGTTTTTGCAGGTGGTGTTAGTGGAGGTCTATGGAAAAATACAGATATCACAAACAGTAATTCTACATGGACTCGTATTCAAAATGTTCCTGGAAATTTAGCTGTGACATCAATTACTGTAGATCCTAACAACTCAAACAGATGGTTTGTTGGTACAGGTGAGCAATATACAGCAGGAGATGTTGTAGGTAATGGTGTTTATATGACTAATGATGGTGGTAATTCATGGAATCCGGTTAATATACCAGCAGCAGGTGCTGGCACTTTTGAGTTTAGTGCTACAAATTTATTTTTATCAGGATTATTTTATGTAAATGCTGTACAAGCATGGAATAATAATGGTAATACGGAAATTTTTGTCGGTGTAGGCGCATTTGTGTATGGTGACGCTGCAAATCCTAGTAACTGGTTGGGTTTACAAACAGCAGGTTTGTACCATTCAACTAATGGTGGTACAACATGGAATAGAATAGAGTCTTCTAATTTAGAAGCCAATACTTCTGGTGTTAATACATATTATGCTATACCAAATGATTTTGAAGTAAGTGCTGATAATACCCTTTGGATGTCAACAATAAATAACGGATTCGGAGCTGGAGGAGGCCAAGTTTTTAGCTCTACAAATGGATCTACGTGGACAGCAGCAGCAGCTTCGCCATTACCAGATTCTGATCGTGTTGAAATTGAAGTTTCATCTTCAAATCCAAATAAATTGTATGCCTTGACGGAAGGGGTTAACTCACCTGTACATATTTACACAACTACAAATGCTTTTGCGAGTATTTCAACCGGTGCATTACCTAACGATGCAGACCAAGGAATAGCTGCAAACGATTTTACAAGAGGTCAGGCATTTTATGATTTGATGATAGAAGTTGATCCTAATAACGATAATATATTGTATGTAGGAGGTATCGATTTATTTAGATCTACCAATAGTGCTTCCTCTTGGACACAAATTTCTAAATGGTCTAATAATCCTGGACTTAGTACTTTACCTGTACCTCTTGTTCATGCAGATCAGCACGCTATGACTTTTAGACCAGGAAACTCTAATCAAGCTATTTTTGGCAATGATGGTGGTATTTATTATGCATCAAGTTTGTCGAGTGCATCAAATTCTAGTTCAGCAATTGGTGTAAGAAATAACAATTATAATGTTACACAATATGTAAAGGCAGGCATTGGTCCTAATGGAAGTGGATCAACAAGTGTTATTTTTACTGCCGGAGCTCAAGATAACGGTTCACAGGCTTTTAGAAATGGAAATGCAGATCCTGGTATCAATGGCTCTGAAGAATTATCTGATGGTGATGGTTTTTACACTTTTGTTGATAAAGATGGCCAATACATGATTGCTACTTTTGTTGCTAATGTAATTTATAGATATAATTTACCTTGGAACGGCTTAGGAAGACGACAAGGTGGTGCGACAACCTTATCAAGTGACCAAACTAGAGGTGATTTTGTTAATCAAATGGATTATGATAATGATGCTAATCGCTTACTAACTAATAATTCAAATAGTGCAGGTAATGCTATTAAATCTATAAACGTAGCATCTAATTCTAGCGGAAGTCTCACAAATAATTTATTAACAGCCGCACCTTCTGCGTTTAGAGCTTCACCTTTTGAAAGCAATGCATGGCATGTTGGACTTAAAAATGGTAATCTAATAAAATTAACAGGTGTCACTAATACCAGTGCAAGCTGGTCTAATATATCAACTCCATTTGTTGGATCTGTGTCTTCAGTGAGATATGGTGAGACAGCAAATGATATCTTTGTTACAATTCACAATTATGGTGTAACAAGTGTTTGGGCAACTTCAGATGGTGGTTCTAACTGGGTTAGTAAGGAGGGAGATCTCCCTAACATACCAGTTAGAGACATACTTCAGAATCCTTTAAATAGAAATGAAGCTATCCTAGCAACTCAATTAGGAGTATGGTCTACATCTAACTTTAATGCAACTGACCCAAATTGGTCGCAAGCTTATAACGGAATGAGCGATGTTAGCGTGACATCTTTGGACTATTGGGCAGTAAATGGCGATAATAATAATCAAATCATTGCATCTACTTATGGTAGAGGTGTATTTACAGGTCAGTTCACAGCAACTACGGTGCCTGACACAGAAGCACCTTCTGTGCCACAAAACTTAACAGTTTCAAATGTAACAACCACAAGTTTAGATTTAAATTGGGATGCATCTACAGATAATGTAGGTGTTTCAGAATATGAAGTATTTCAAGATGGAAATTCAATCGGAACAACATCTTCAACTAACCTGTCTGTTAATGGTTTAACAGAATCAACAACATATAGTTTTACTGTTTTAGCAAGAGATGCATCAAATAATGACTCTGCCCAAAGTGCTGCTGAAAATGGCACAACTTTAGATCCAGATACTACTGCACCTTCAGTACCTAATAACTTATCTGCAAGTAACACAACAGCTTCATCAGTAGATTTAAGCTGGGATGCATCAACAGATAATGGTGGAGTTCAAGATTATGATGTATTTCAAGATGGAGCAATTATAGCTACTGTTAGTTCAACCTCATATCAAGTGACGGGTTTATCTCAACTTACGAGTTATTCATTTACTGTAAGTGCAAGAGATACCTCTGGAAATGTTTCTGCACAAAGTAATAACGTTATAGCTACCACTAGCGGAGAATGTGTTCCTACAAGTAGTAACTTTAATTCAAGCACCTTAAATCATTCAGGTTCTGGCGCAACAAGTACTACACTTAATTTTGCGGGAGGCATTCATGAAGACATAACTTTTACAATTACAGAATTGAATGCTAGAACTGGTGGTAAGCAAAGTAGAAGATTTATAGATAGAATAGTTATCTCGTATGTCGATGGTAACGGAATATCTCAAAATTATGGCACTTTTACTGGAAATACAACAAGCAGTGTTAATGTGTCAATACTTGGTGCTGTAGAATCAGTTACTGTTGCATTATCTGATGCTTTCGACGGAAATGCAGGTACTAATATGAGTGTTTTGTTAAGTTCAGTGCAATCATGTGTTTCATTAAATTGTACGGACTCAGATGGTGATGGAATTTGCGATGAAGATGATCAATGTCCACAATTTGATGATAATCTAATTGGAACTAGCTGTGACGATGGAGATGCTTGTACAATAAATGATGTATATGGCACTGATTGTAATTGTGCTGGTACTTTTGCGGATTCTGATGGCGATGGTGTTTGTGATGGTGATGATATTTGTCCTGGAGGTGATGACGCTATAGATCTTGATGGCAATGGTGTGCCTGACGATTGTGATTGTGCAAATGGAAATGGAAGCTTTAATCCTAGTATTTTAAATCATTCTGGAAGTGGCTCTAGCAATGTAAGTTTCAGTTTCTCAAATCTATCTAAAGATGTAAACTTTAGTATATCTGGATTAGGTGCAAGAGTAAATGGTAACCCAAGAAATAGATTTGAAGAAGTAGCAACGGTTACATATATTAATGCCAATGGGCAAACACAAACATTAAATTCGTATAGTGGAGCTAATCAGAAGTACAGCTAATGTGACTATTTCTGATTTCATCTCCGAAGTAACCGTTTCATTAAGTAATGGTGTATCAGGAAGTTCTACCGCGTTAAGTATTTCTCTTTCTAATATAAGTTTTTGCGCACAAAATTCTAATTCAGTTGCTAATGAAAACAATACTTCAATTAGTAATGTGGGTAATACACAAATTAGAGCTTTTGATGTTTTTCCTAACCCTGCAAAATCAGAAGTTAAATATTATATTAGGATTAAATGGCGTAAACAATGAAGGAATAAATATTGTTTTGAACATTTATGATTTAACAGGTAAAATTGTTAAACGTCAACAATGGTCTAATTTATCAAACTCAAGTTTTGAGAGACAGATAGATATATCGTCTTTAGAAAGTGGAATTTATATGATTGGACTAGAATCATCAGCAGGTACAAGAGAATTTAGAAAGCTTGTAAAAGAGTAAATCTATTTAGAAAATAGTTTTATCATAATGAATAAAAACCCAGAAATTTAATTTCTGGGTTTTTCTATATATGCTTTATTTCATTATCATGAAGTAATTCATCACCTCTTAGCCTTAAGAAAATTTGAGCCACTGCAATAGTATCTTTTTCGCAATAGGTAATAATACGATCTATTTCTTTGTCTTGATAATATACGCGATACACTTCGCTACCATCAATATCATCTTTTGGAGAAGGAATGCCTAAAACATTAGTGAGTAACTTTAATGAGGTGTACGTTTTATAGTCACCAAATTTCCAAAGCTCTAAAGTATCTAGATGAGGAACTTCCCATGGTTTTTTACCGAAGAGATTGAGTTTGTATGGTAATTCTATATTGTGAATTATCATACGTCTTGCGATATAAGGGAAGTCGAATTCCTTACCATTATGAGCACATAGCAAGTGCTTATTAGAACTAAAATGAGAAATTAATAGATTTTTAAAGTCTTTTAGAATTTTAATCTCATCTCCATAAAAAGAAGTCACTCTAAAGGTTCTAATATCTCCTTCCATTTTAAAATACCCAACAGAAATACAGATTATTTTTCCGAACTCAGCCCAAATACCAGCTCTGTCATAAAATTCTTCAGCTGTAAATTCTTCTTTACGTTGGTAACGTGATTTAGCAGACCAAAGTTCTTGTTTGGTTGTATCTAAATCAGAAGAAATTTTCTGTTTCAGGAACGGTTTCTATATCTAAGAATAAAATATTTTCTAGGTTGAGTTTTGATATCATATCTTACTTATTTAACATCTCATAAGCTTCAAATAGAAGTGAATAAAAGTCAGCAGAATGTGGGTCTATATCTGGGTTAGATTTTTCGATACTATGACCAAGTCTTACAACAATGACATTGTCTTCGGGTATAACAATTACATACTGACCTAAATGCCCACGCATATAAAACACCTCTTTTTCATCAAAGCTAGCGAGCCACCAACCATAACCATATTGTGGGCTGTCACTAAAGCGTGGTTTTACAGATTTAGCTACAAAAGTAGAATCTAATATTTGTCTGCCGTTCCATTTTCCGTGATCTTTAAATAGTTTTCCATAACGCGCAAAATCCTTAGCGTTACTAGCTATACAGCAATAAGCTTTTACCAAATCATGGTCTTCACTATCTACCTGCCAAAGCGTTTCATTTTCGGCACCAAGTGGTTTCCAAAAACTTTCTTCAAAATAATCGTACATTTTTTTACCACTGGCTTTTTCAATAACCATGGCCAGCATCTGTGTATCACCACTAGCGTATTTAAAGCTTTTTCCAGGATCTGTTTCCATTTCTAAGCCATTCATTACTTTGGCTAAATCATCATCAAAGTATGCACGTGTGGTTATGGATAGTGGTGAATAATAGGCTTCATCCCAATTGGTACCAGAACTCATACTCGATAAATCTCCAACTGTCATTTTTGCCGCTTTACCCTCGCAAAAAGCTGGTAGAAAATCGCAAACCGGTTGATCTAAACTTTTTATATAACCATCTTGAATGGCCTTTTGCATCAATCCAGAGACATAACTTTTTGCCATTGAGAAGCTATTAGATTTAGAATTTTCATTAAAACCATCGTAGTAATTTTCGAACCAAATGCTGTCATTTTTTATGATTACAAATGCAATAGTTCCGGTTGCTGTATGTATTGATTCTAGTTCTGAAGTTTCTGCTACAGTATTATAGTCTTTATGGTTTGGCCAAGGTTGAGGTGTTGCAATATCGATTTGCTGATTATCAAATTCTTTATAATCTTCTAAGAAGGCAGTTGTATGACCTTTCATATAAATAGTTCGCACAGCTTTTATAAGGTAATCCGTGTCTGTTATGTATAAAACAGCCACAGTAAGTACAAGTAAAACAACAATGAACTTGAAGGTTTTTTTCAGAAATTTCATAAGTATGATTTAAAACTTAAATATAATGAAAGTCTAATTAAAAAGAGTTTGCTGTTTGTATTCACTTTCGTGATTAAGCAACCATTGCTTTCTATACAGTCCACCAGCATAACCCGTTAAACTTCCATCGCTACCAATGACACGATGACAAGGTATGATTATCCAAAGTGGGTTTTTACCATTTGCATTTGCTACAGCTCTAATTGCTTTAACGTCTCCTAGTTGTTTTGATAGTTCTAGGTAAGACATAGTTTTGCCATATGGAATAGTTACTAGTTGATTCCAAACGTTTTTTTGAAAAGTCGTTCCTTCAGGATTGAGTTTTAAATTGAAGGCTTTACGTTCATTTTTAAAATAAGCTTTCAGTTGAGTAACACATTCTAAGAGCGATTCAGGGATAATATCAGATAATCCTTCTTCAGTATCTAATATTGAAACTGAAGCAATACCATTGATATCTCCAACAATTTTCGCAATACCAAGAGGTGTCTCAATAAAGCAGCTTTGCATTACTCCTTGGGATTATCATTTTCTATTAGTCCCAACCGTTTGGCTCTAGTTTCCCAGCTTTTTCTGGCAAGCATTTGTAGATCTGAGACGTTATCGCTTTCGTCCATAATTTCGAGCCCAAGTAGTGTTTCAATGACATCTTCCATAGTTACTAAACCACTTACTGAACCATATTCATCCACGACTAAGGCTAAGTGATTTCTACTTTCTACAAGTTGCTCAAATAATGTTGGAATAGGTAAATTACGATTTACAATAATGATAGGTCTTTTGATTTCTGATATGGGTTTAGAACCGTTACCAAGAGCCATTTCCTTAAATACTTCAGCTTTTAAAACTAAACCAGTAATATTATCTGCATCATTTGTGTATACTGGAACACGAGAAAATCTAATATTAGAGTTTGTTTTAAAAAAAGCTTCAACGGTCATGCTTTCATCCTCTGTTTTCATTACAGTGCGAGGAGTCATTACATCTTTGGCTTGTACCTCTTTAAAGGTGAGTAAGTTTTTAATGACTTTACTTTCATTTTCTTCAAAAACACCTTCTTCGTGTGCAATTTCTGTCATGGCTACAAAACCTTCTCTGCTTAAAACACTACCATGCCCTTTTCCTCCGATAAGTTTTGTGGTGAGTTGAAGCAACCATAAAATACCTGTCCATTTTAATGGAAAAATTAAAACATTAAGTGCCTTTGTTGTGAAATTCGCTAATTGTTTCCAATAAGTAGCGCCAATGGTTTTTGGAATAATCTCAGATGCTACTAAAATGAGAATAGTCATAATCGTAGATACTACACCAACCATAAGTTCTTCTGTAAATTCAACGCCTAAAATAGAACGTTTTGTACTACCATATAGCTCTACATAAGCGACTTTGGCCTGTACACCCACTAAAATGGCACCAACTGTATGTGCAATAGTATTAAGTGTAAGAATAGCAATTAAGGGACGATCTACATCCTTTTTTAATTCCTCTAAATCGTTGGCATACCCTTTACCTTCTTTCTTTTTAAGATTGAGAAAGGTTGGAGTAATACTGAGCAATACAGCCTCTAAAATTGAACATAAGAATGAAAAGAAAATTGATATAACAGCGTAAAAAATGAGTAAGCCCATTAATGGTATTGAAGTTTTAGTTGGCACAAAGTTACAAAATGAATAGCTAAACAAGCTACAGAATTTTGGTTCTTAGCTTTTTGCATAAAAAAAGCCTCTTAACTATTCAGCTAAGGGGCTTTTTACTTTGATTGATTGTTTTTAATTTTTACCTGCACGTTTTGCTTCATGTTCAGCTCTCTCCAATTCGCGTTTTGCTCTTTCTAATTCTCTTTCAGCTCTTTCTATATCTCGTTTAGCACGTTCAGCTTTTTTGGCTTCTTCTTTTTTAGGATCTGTGCCAGAGATAAAATACTTTAGGTCATTACCTAATTTGTTGATTTTCTCAGTAAAGCCTTTTGATGCTACTTCTGTGTCCACGTACATTCTGAGATGTCCTTTGGTTAGTTTACATTCAAAAACTTCATCTCCACTTTGACTATCTGACCATAAATAGGTATTGCCATTTATAGTAAGATTTCCTTTTCCTAATTTATCGATTAACATGGCTTTTACAGCATCATTTTTAGATTTATGATAACTGGCTCTAAATTTGTAACTGTCATTTGAGATAGAAATAGACACAGAACTGTTGCTCTTAACATCGTCATCATTATCTATTGAAATAGAATATGATGTACCAGAGGTTGTTTTGGTCTTTGGCGGTTTTGGTGGATCTGGAACTGTTTGCGCTTCAAGGCTAAATGTTGAAAATAAAGCCATAGCTAGCATTAAACAAACTGTTCTTTTTACATCTACAATTCTGATGCTTCTTTTTACTTTTTTTGATTTTTTGAAATTCATAATATTCGTTTTTAATGATTGAATGATACAAATGTAGCTGGCAGAATTGATTAAAAAAAGAAAATGCTAGGCGTTAACCTAGCATTAACCAAGTATATATGCCGTATTAACTTACCTTAAATTCTAAGCCAACATTTCTAATGCTTTCAATAGAAATAGAAGGGTCTTGCTTAAAATATTTGCGGAGTCTACTGATGAAAACATCCATACTACGACCAGAGAAAAAATCATCATTTTCCCAAACGGATTTTAAAATATCTTCACGTTTTAAAAGTTGGTTTTTGTGATTGAAGAGAAATAAAATAAGTTCACCTTCTTTTTGAGTGAGTTGTTTTTTGTAATCATTACAATTGAGTTCTAAACGCTTAGTATCAAAGCTGTAAGTTCCTATTTGTATAATTTCGGCTTGTTGCAATTGCGTTGATGCTTTTTCAGTTCGCTTTAGAATGTTATTTAGTCTCAAAACTAGTTCATCGGCTTCAAAAGGTTTTACGATATAATCATCAGCACCAAGTTTAAGACCTTTGATTTTGTCCTCTTTAAGCTTTCGTGCTGTAAGGAAAATAAAAGGGGTTTCAGGATTTAGATCTACCACTTTTTCGGCTAATGTAAAACCGTCCATTTTTGGCATCATCACATCAAAAACGCAAATATTATAAGTTCCATTTTTAAATAATTCTAGTGCCTCTTTTCCATCTTTTGCCCAAGTGATTGTATAACCCGAGATTTCTAAATATTGTTTTAGAATATTTCCGAAATCTAAATCATCTTCTGCTAATAGAATGTGTTTCATAGTGCTAGATTTTTTAATTAAATGGAATAGTTAAAATAAAGGTTGTGCCTTTACTATCGTTACTTTCGACAGTAATTGTCCCGTTATGTGCTTTTATAATTTGACTCGTGTAATAAAGCCCAAGGCCCAAACCTTTTACGTCATGTATTTCCTTGTTTCCAGCTCTAAAAAATTTGTCAAACACCTGTTTTTTATCTTTCTCAGAAATTCCAATACCATTATCATTAATCGAAATTTTTAATTCTGTTTCACTCTCAACATTGCAATCGATTACAATAGTATCTCCTGAATATTTTACTGCATTTTCTAGAATATTTAAGAGCGCTGTTGTGGTAAAGAATGTATCAAGATTTATGGTCTTCTTTGTGATTGATAAATTTCTGTTTAATGTCATGTCATTAGCCTTAATTGATAACATAAAATCATCTAAAACAGTGTTGACGTAATCTTCTATATTAACGGATTCTTTTTTAAGCTGAATCTCCTGATATCCTAAACTATTATTTAGCACTTGGTCAATAAGTTTCTGGAGTCTTTTATTCTGACGATCAATGGTATTTATAGTGTTGTCAACCAACTGAGGTTGTTGTTTTACCTCATCTTTATTGAGCATTTTAGTTGCTAGAGTTAGTGTTGCTAAAGGTGTTTTTAACTCATGTGTAATATTATTTACGAAGTCTGTTTTTATATCTGCGATTTTCTTTTGCATAATTAGGCTTTTGATGGAATAATAGAGTAGCCCAATAACCACTGCGAATATGAGTAAGGATAATAATAAAAGGCCTAGCATCTGTTTGAAGACAATTTTCTTCCAGCCAGCAATATCCATTTTATCTTGAGTTTGAAAGATTAAATAGAAAAAAACTTCTTTGTTTTCCCCATTAATGATTCTATTTGAGGTATGATCAGTTTCCCAAAGCGTAGTACTAACACCTAAAGCATTTTCTTCAGGTATTGGATCACCCAATATAATTCGCTTATTGGTTTTTTCAACATCAAAAATGGTGTCATTTTGTATAGAGTCTAGTAAAGTAATGGCTTTAACTTTTTTATGAAATTTTATACCATAAGGAATATTATTTTTTACCAGTTCTTTTTGATATTCTACTCTGTAAGTATCATTAATAGAGTCTATTACAAGTTCTAAGCTTTTGACAACATCTTCTCTTTCAACGAGATCGAATTTGTAATCTACTAGTGTATTAATAAAGTTTTCTTGCCAAAAGTCTGCAAGTGAATCTAAGGCTGGTGAGAAATCGTCTATTTGAGAAATAGAGCGTCTGGTTTCAGTAATAAAAGCCTTCTTTTTTAATTTATATGTGTTGTTTATTAGATAGCCTTGAATAATAGAAAGTGCTATTAGACCAAGAATTGAAACTATAATTAAAAGGTTGATTTTTCTTTTCATACGATACCGTAAGTTAAAAATAAAACAGAGTTTACAGTTTTTAGGTTGATTGATTTTCTGATTGATGAATTGGTAAACTCTGTTTTAAATTAAGAATCATTGTCTAAAACGTCTTTTGGTATTCCAGTTATACGCTTTAGTTCGTTGATCTCTTTCTGTGATTTGATTGTTGTTTAAAGTTCTCATGATTTTTTGATTTTAGATACTGAAACGAGTTCAGCACAGGTTGATGATGGTACAAATCTATAGCCAAGAACTAAGAGAAAAAAGGAAATTGGTTAAGTTAACCTAGCATTAACCTTAGTTTTATTTAAATCCCAGTATTTACCGTTATTGTAAAAGCAAAGGTAAAATTTGTATTAACTTTAAGTATTCGATTATATTAATATCAATGATGTTTAGGTGTTGTATTTTAGGAACAATTATAATGTTAGAGATGATATTTGATCTCATTTTGTAAATATTTTCGTATCTTCTAAACTCAATTACAGATACATTAAACCTATTAAAATTAAGAGGTTATGAGGATACTGACTACTTTTTTTTCACGGCTATTTCTTCTGAGTGTTTTTGCGACATCATTAAACGCCCAAGTGGTTAACAACATTACAAAGCCCTCTTTGACCAAGTCTAGCTTAGCAGAAAAGATATACCTTCAGATAGACAACACCTTATATCAAACAGGTGAGAGAATTTGGTTTAAAGCCATAGTTTCAAAGTCTTATGACAACAGTCTATCAGATGTCAGCGAGATTTTGCACGTAGAACTGATAGATTCTAATGAGGCTATAATAGAGAAAAAACTATTAAAGTTAAAAAGCGGAACAGCTAGTGGTAATTTTGAATTACAAAAAAGCTATAAGACGGGAAAATATCTAATAAGAGCTTACACGAACTGGAACCGAAACTTTCAGGAAGACTTTATGTTTAGCCAATCGATAGATGTATTTAACTTAGATGAAAAAGTAAAGCCTAAAAACCCAATAATAAATGTCGTTGTGAACACTGGTGAAGATAAGATACTTACAGCAGACATCAATCCAAGAGTTATTAATCCGAGACACAAAGGGGACTTAAAATTATATATAGATACTGGCAATACCATAGATTCTGTTGAACTTAATAAGACCAAGGAAGGTATCTATAAGTTAAATTACACCTTACCAGAAAATACAACACAGACAAAATTAAGTTTTAATAAAGGGGCTTCGGGTAAAATATTCGAAGCTGATGCTTTAGAAAGTTACAGCAAAACCATAGTAATAGACAAAGATTACCTAGATGTTCAATTTTTCCCTGAGGGAGGAAAACTAGTCAACAACCTATTAAGCACAGTAGCTTTTAAAGCTATAGATTACCAAGGTTTAGGCTATAAAATATCTGGACAGATAAAAAACGGACAGGGCAATGCCATTACCAGTTTTAATAGTAACAAATTGGGTATAGGAACCTTTAAGTTATTACCAAAAGTAGGGAACAACTACTATGCAGAAGTTAGTATGAATGATGTGGTTTATAAATATAATTTACCAAAAGCTAAAAATACAGGTAGTGTTTTGTCTGTAGTTCGATTAAAAGATGACATCAGGATTTTATTAGCCTCAAATAAAAAAACAGAAGGTGATATTAGAATACAAACGGAATCGCGAGGTGTAAAATATCATGATTTAAGTTTCGAGAACAAAGACGCCATCACAACATCAATTTCATCAAAATCGCTTCCAGAAGGTATTGTTAAGATTAGCGTTATAGACGATAACAAGCGAGTTATCAGCGAACGTCTAATTTTTAACACCAAACCAAGCAATCGCTTAACATTAGATATAAAAAGCGATAGGGATAGCTATAGTCAAAGGGAGAAGACAAGCTTAAAGATAAAGTTGGACAGTCTACAGGCACCAGAAGGGACAAGTTTATCGGTTTTGGTCATCGATAAGGAAAGAGTCGATGCTTCAAGAAATTACAAGTCCAATTTAACATCCCATTTACTACTGAGTTCAGAGCTAAAGGGCTTCATTGAGAACCCAAGCTATTATTTTGATAGTACAAACTATGATAGCGCCCTCGATTTAGATGCATTATTACTAAGTCAGGGTTGGCGTACTTATAAATACCAAAAGACATCGTCTAATACTTACTATGCCTATAAACCAGAAAAACGTCTTGTAGTTTCTGGTACAATCGGAGAGTATTTTAACCCAAAAAAGCGACCAAAAAAGCCTTTGGACCTCAATATGTTTGTCTATGGAGAACCAGTTGATGTTTATAAGCAAGAGATAGACTCTAGTGGCAGATATCGTTTTGAAATAGAAGATATCTATAAGCCCAACACAGAGCTTTTTATGCAGGTAGTGGATAAAAAGGGGAAACCTATAGATTTTGGGATTAACATAGATAAAAAGTGGAATCCAAAGATAGAATTTAAACAAGAACGAACAGTTGAGTTACCAAGTGAAATTGTATCAACCTTTACAGAACGCGAGGAAACAAACAATAAGATACAGCGAGATTTTGAAGTAGCTCATAATACAGTAGCTCTAGATGAAGTTAATATAAAGGGCTATAAATTAACACCTGAAAGAGTAGAATCTATCGAGCGTAACGGTGAACCATCTGCCGTTATTGAAGGTGAGGAGCTAAGAAAAAAAGCACCAAAAAGAGAATTTGGTATTTATAGTGTTTTAGAAGCAATGTACCCAAACCTTGTTAGGATTGAACGAGTTGGTAGATATGGACAAGTAATGATTGCTACTGTTGTTGGGTCAGATTTGACGCTAGTTTTATTAGACGGCAAACCTGTTCACCTTGAAGATTATCGATATTTAGCCAATATTCCTATAAATGACATAGAAAGTATAGATTTAATTAAAAAGGCAAAAAGGCCTTCACAATATCTTGGCGATGTATGGTATAGACCTCTTATTTTAAATGGTACAGCTGGTGATCGAGCCCCTAAAGTTTTAAGCTATATTCATATATACACATTTTCAAAGAATGGAATAAATAAAAACACGGACCTTAAAGGTGTACTTACAAATACTATAAAGGGATTTTCAGAGTCCGTAGAATTTTACACCCCAAATTATGAAACATTATCTAATCAAGATTGGGTGATACCAGATAATAGGAGCGTAATACACTGGTCACCCAATATAACATTAGATGCTAATGGCGAATATATTTTAGAGTATTATAATGACGACCATGTTGGTGAAGTCTCAGTAATAGTCGAAGCTATTTCTAAAGATGGTAAAATAGGATATGTTGAGAAAACCTATACTATTAAAGAAGCTGAGAGATAGGAATAAAATTGTACCAATAATGATATTTAATATTATTTCGTAAATATTTTCGTATCTTCTAAACTCAATTACAGATACATTAAACCTATTAAAATTAAGAGGTTATGAGGATACTGACTACTTTTTTTTCACGGCTATTTCTTCTGAGTGTTTTTGCGACATCATTAAACGCCCAAGTGGTTAACAACATTACAAAGCCCTCTTTGACCAAGTCTAGCTTAGCAGAAAAGATATACCTTCAGATAGACAACACCTTATATCAAACAGGTGAGAGAATTTGGTTTAAAGCCATAGTTTCAAAGTCTTATGACAACAGTCTATCAGATGTCAGCGAGATTTTGCACGTAGAACTGATAGATTCTAATGAGGCTATAATAGAGAAAAAACTATTAAAGTTAAAAAGCGGAACAGCTAGTGGTAATTTTGAATTACAAAAAAGCTATAAGACGGGAAAATATCTAATAAGAGCTTACACGAACTGGAACCGAAACTTTCAGGAAGACTTTATGTTTAGCCAATCGATAGATGTATTTAACTTAGATGAAAAAGTAAAGCCTAAAAACCCAATAATAAATGTCGTTGTGAACACTGGTGAAGATAAGATACTTACAGCAGACATCAATCCAAGAGTTATTAATCCGAGACACAAAGGGGACTTAAAATTATATATAGATACTGGCAATACCATAGATTCTGTTGAACTTAATAAGACCAAGGAAGGTATCTATAAGTTAAATTACACCTTACCAGAAAATACAACACAGACAAAATTAAGTTTTAATAAAGGGGCTTCGGGTAAAATATTCGAAGCTGATGCTTTAGAAAGTTACAGCAAAACCATAGTAATAGACAAAGATTACCTAGATGTTCAATTTTTCCCTGAGGGAGGAAAACTAGTCAACAACCTATTAAGCACAGTAGCTTTTAAAGCTATAGATTACCAAGGTTTAGGCTATAAAATATCTGGACAGATAAAAAACGGACAGGGCAATGCCATTACCAGTTTTAATAGTAACAAATTGGGTATAGGAACCTTTAAGTTATTACCAAAAGTAGGGAACAACTACTATGCAGAAGTTAGTATGAATGATGTGGTTTATAAATATAATTTACCAAAAGCTAAAAATACAGGTAGTGTTTTGTCTGTAGTTCGATTAAAAGATGACATCAGGATTTTATTAGCCTCAAATAAAAAAACAGAAGGTGATATTAGAATACAAACGGAATCGCGAGGTGTAAAATATCATGATTTAAGTTTCGAGAACAAAGACGCCATCACAACATCAATTTCATCAAAATCGCTTCCAGAAGGTATTGTTAAGATTAGCGTTATAGACGATAACAAGCGAGTTATCAGCGAACGTCTAATTTTTAACACCAAACCAAGCAATCGCTTAACATTAGATATAAAAAGCGATAGGGATAGCTATAGTCAAAGGGAGAAGACAAGCTTAAAGATAAAGTTGGACAGTCTACAGGCACCAGAAGGGACAAGTTTATCGGTTTTGGTACTTGACAAGGAAAGAGTTGACGCTTCAAGAAATTACAAGCCTAGTTTAATATCTCATTTACTGCTTAGCTCAGAACTTAAAGGCTTCATTGAAAATCCAACCTATTATTTCGATAGTACAAACTATGTTAGTGCCCTTGATTTGGATGCGTTATTACTAAGTCAGGGTTGGCGTACTTATAAATATCAAAAGATCTCGGCCAATACCTATTATACATTTAAACCAGAAAAACATCTTGTAGTTTCTGGTACAATTGGAGAGTATTTTAACCCAAAGAAACGACCAAAAAAACCTTTAGACCTCAATATGTTTGTCTATGGAGAACCAGTTGATATTTATAAGCAAGAGATAGACTCTAGTGGTAAATATCGTTTTGAAGTAGAAGATATATATAAATCTAATACAGAACTCTTTATGCAGGTTGTAGATAAAAAGGGGAAACCTATAGATTTTGGGATTAACATAGATAAAAAGTGGAATCCAAAGATAGAGTTTAAACGTGAGCAAATGGTTGATTTACCAAGCGCGATTATATCTTCTTTTACAGAACGTGAGGAAACAAACAATAAGATACAGCAAGATTTTGAAGTGGCGTATAATACAGTAGCCTTAGATGAGGTAAAACTCAGGGACTATAAGTTAACACCTGCAAGAGAGGAGTTTATTGCTTTACATGGTGAGCCAGATGTAGTTTTAAAGGGCAAAGAACTAAATGAAAAAGCACCAGATTGGAACTATGGACTTTTTAGTGTTTTACTGTCCAAGTACAAAGATGAGGTAGCGGTTATTTCTGTTGGCCCACCACTTGGCCGAAAGTGGTTAATGGCAAAAGTTAAAAACTATGACTTTACCTATATATTAGTAGATAACATTCCGGTGTTTAAAGATGATTATCCAAGGATACAAGACTTACCCGTAGAAGAAGTTGAAAGTATTGATATTATAAAAAAACCTAAAGACAAGAATAGGTATTGCCGAGATGTTTTTGGTTTTGTGAATTCATGCCCAGAAAGAGTAGCTTTGATTAATATATATACATATTCAAAAAGTGGTCTTTTTGGTACAACAAGAGCAAAAGGTGTTTTAACCAGTAATATTCAAGGATTTTCCGAGTCCGTAGAGTTTTACTCCCCGAATTACGAAACACTTTCAAACCAAGATTGGGTGATACCAGATAATAGGAGCGTAATACACTGGTCACCAAATATTACATTAATTTCTGAAGGAGAATATACTTTAGAGTATTATAATGACGATCATATAGGTGAAGTCTCTGTGATAGTTGAAGCTATTTCTAAAGATGGAAAATTAGGATATATTGAGAAAAACTATATTATTAAAGAAGCTGAGCGCTAAATTAATTAGAATTAGTACTAATTATACATAATCTAAAATAATACTTGTATTAGGAACACCATAGTGCGAAATGCGCTCTAGCATACTAACCAATTCTTTATTGCTTTTAAAAAACGCAAGTATGCAAAGGCTACTGTCTCCAGTAATTTGATCACAGCGTTGCACTTCTTTAAATCCTTTTATTTGATTATAAGCAGTTCTTATGGTACTTGATTGATGTACTTTTAAAGTTATATAAACTTTAGTAGTGTACCCTAATTTCTCATGATTGAGTCTTAGTGAATATCCTAAAATAATACCACGTTTTTCGAGTTGTTTTACACGTTTACCAACAGCAGGAGCAGACAAATCCACAGACTTACCGATAGTAGCAAAAGATTCTCTAGCATTAGAACGTAACATTTCAATGATTTTTTCGTCAATATCATCCATTTTTTTGATTATTAAGTAGAAATATAATTATACGATTGATTCAAAATCAAATATATATAAAAAGTTTGTATTTAAAACTTATTTTTAAGCTTTATGAACCTAGCTATTTACTCTTTATGGCTTATTTTAAAGGAAATTTTATAAAAACAACACCAATATGAGGTGTTTTATTTCTTTGGGATAAAACAATTTTAGGGTTTTATAAACGATTTAGGATTATTAAATACCCTTTATGAGTAAATCAAGGACTTTTTTATCTAGATTATTAGCGAGAGCATGGTATTATGTGAAAAATTGGTATTGGTTTGTAGTGTTTTTGGAGTATAAAGCCATTTTTTTCGATTTGAAAGCAAATTCTTAAATATAAGACGCATTCGAAATCAAAATAAACAAAAAACGATTAAATTATAGTCTTTATTTTAGTAGCTTAACAACGTCTTTAGCAAAATAACTCGCAATAATATCAGCACCAGCACGCTTAATAGACGTAATTTGTTCTAACATTACGGCATCATGGTCTAACCAGCCTTTTTCAGCAGCAGCTTTTAGCATCGCATATTCACCAGAAACCTGATAAACAGCAATGGGTACATCAAAATTATTCCTAATATCACGAACTATATCTAAATATGCCAAACCAGGTTTTACCATAACGATATCAGCACCTTCGTTAATGTCCATTTCCGTTTCCCTTATGGCTTCATCTCTATTAGCAAAATCCATTTGATAGGTTTTTTTGTCTTTTGGTACATCAACCATATCTACTGGTGCCGAATCTAAAGCATCTCTAAAAGGGCCATAAAAAGCCGAAGCATATTTCGCAGAATAGCTCATAATACCAACATCTATAAAGTTAGATTGGTCTAAACCTTCTCTAATACCCAAAATTCTGCCATCCATCATATCGCTTGGTGCTACAAAGTTGGCACCAGCTTCTGCATGAGAAATACTCATTTCTGCCAAGACCTCGACTGTAGCATCGTTAATAATTTTCCCTCCTTCTACAATACCATCGTGTCCATATGATGAAAAAGGATCTAGCGCGACGTCTGTCATAACCAACATATCTGGGCAAACGTCCTTTACGGTTTTAATAGCGCGTTGCATTAAACCGTTTGGATTTAAAGCTTCTGTACCTTTATTATCTTTGAGTGCGTCATCTACTTTTACAAAAAGCAGAACTGATTTTAAACCTAAACTCCATAGATTTTTCACCTCATTTTTAAGTAAATCTAAGCTATAGCGATAATAATTAGGCATCGATGCAATTTCTTCTTTAATGCCTTTGCCTTCAACTATAAAGAGAGGGACTAAAAAGTCATCAGGAGATATTATAGTTTCTCTTACTAAACTTCTAATCGCTTCGTTGGTTCTTAGTCTTCTATTTCTTCGTATTGGAAACATAAATAAAGTTATAAGTTATAAGTATAAAGTTATAAGTTGCTCACTCGCACTCTAGACCCAATGTATTGGTTTTTGTAATATTTTAATTAATCGTTCTTCTTCACTTCCTTTCTCAGGATGATGATCATAAACCCACTGTACATGTGGTGGCAAACTCATAAGAATACTTTCAATTCGTCCATTGGTTTTCAATCCAAATAAAGTGCCTTTATCATGTACTAGGTTAAACTCTACATAGCGACCACGGCGAATTTCTTGCCAATCACGCTGCTCTTTAGAGTATGGTATATCTTTTCGCTTTTCAACTATTGGTACGTAGGCTTCTAGGAAACTATCACCAACTTCGGTAACAAAGTCGTACCAGTTTTGCATGCTCATATCTTCTGAAGCCTTGCAATAGTCAAAGAATAAACCACCTAAGCCACGAGCTTCATTTCTGTGTGTATTGTAGAAATAGTTATCACACCTAGCTTTATATTTAGGATAAAACTCTGAGTTATGCTTATCACAAGCTGTTTTGCAAACTTGATGAAAGTGCTTAGCGTCTTCATCAAATAGATAATACGGAGTAAGATCTTGTCCACCACCAAACCATTGGTCTACAATGTTACCTTTTTGGTCATACATTTCAAAATAACGCCAATTTGCGTGCACCGTTGGTACCATTGGGTTTTTAGGATGTAACACTAAACTCAAGCCACAAGCAAAAAAATCAGCATCTTCAACACCAAAGTATTTTTGCATACTATCAGGTAATTTTCCGTGTACTCCAGAAATATTGACGCCTCCTTTTTCAAATACGTTTCCGTTTTCAATCACTCGAGTTCGTCCGCCACCTCCCTCAGGTCGTTTCCAAATATCTTCTTGGAATTTAGCTTTACCATCGACCTCCTCTAGTTTAGAAGTTATAGTATCTTGTAATTGATGAATGTATTTGAAAAATTCGTCTTTCACGTTATATTATTTGTATAATTCGTACAGCTCCATATCTAAAGGCTGTTCGCTAGGTGGAGTAAACTCATTTATTAAGGTTTTTTGCCACTTAAAATTGTTATTTGTAGCCACTTTTACACTTCCTAAATTGTCTTTATGTGAAATTATTTGAAGCGTTTCTAAGCCTAAATCATTAAATGCATGTTTTGATAGTGCGTTGACAGCATTAGAGGTTAATCCTTTCCCTTCAAAAGTGTAACCAATACAATAGGCAAATTCGCCTTGCTTTTTATCCCAATCGAGCTCTTTAATATAAATAAGTCCGGCAAGTTCTCTAGTTTCAGAATGCTTTAGCGTGAAAAGAAATTCTTCTTTATCTTTAAATTGTTTCACTTTTTTCTCAACGAAAAATTGAGATAAGGTTGGGTTTAAATTTTGTTCTATCGTTTTTGGGAAATAGCGCTTAAAACGGTCTGTATTGGCAACACATAAATCACAAATTTTCCAGGCATCACCTCCATGAATAGGACTAATCTCAAAGCCATCGAACTCAGCAACCATAGGTTAAGCGTTTAGTTTTTCAAAAGGTTCAAACCCAATAGTACCATCATCATCATAAAGCAAATCAACAGCAATAACCGATGCGGAGGTTACGCTCAAAGGTAAAACAAGTACAACACCAATAACAGGAACAAGTAATAACAACATAAAACCTATGCCATTACCTATAGCAAGCCCTCTATTTTTTCTAATAAAAGCGACACTTTCTTTATATGTAAAATGGCGTTCTAGTGTATAGTCCATATTGCCAAAACCAGCATAATAAGCTTGTACTAAAAATAACAATGCCGTTGAAAAAATATTGACAACAGGTATAAATTTTAGTAATAAAATAGGAAGCGTAAAAAGTAATTCTTGTGATAGGTTTCTTAAACTCAATCGTATACCTCGCAATAACTGCTTAGTAAACGTGGATTTTGTATAGTTCTGAGTAGGTTGACCTGTGTAATATGCCTCAATTTTTTCTGAAACCGGACTCATAAATGGCGATGACAATGCCATAATAATATGTTTGTATAGAATAAGCCCAATAGCAAATATTATAATACCAGCAATTATTGTTGAAATGAATGTAATAGTTGCTTTTCCCCATTCCCATACCCAAACTCCTGCAATCCATTCGCCCAAGTTGTCTGAAAGTCCATAAGCAGAGACAAAAATTAAAATAAATACAACAAAACTTATGAGCATTGGAATAACAAAGTACTTCCATAATTTCAACTTAGAAATTAAACCATAAGCACCTGTGTAAACTTGAAGTCCTCTGAATATATTGTGAAACATCTTTTTATTTTTTGATTAATAGTTGATTGACTATTAAACAAGACGCACAAAGTTAATATCTGTTACGGAAAAACCTTAATATTTAAGATTTATATTCCTTAACAGCATCAATAAACGCCTTGGCATTATCAAGAGGGATATTTGGTAAAATCCCATGGCCTAAATTTACAATGTATTTATCTTTTCCAAATTCATTTATCATCTGATGTACCATACGTTTAATTTCTGTAGGTGGTGAAAACAAACGTGTTGGATCAAAATTACCTTGTAATGTAATATTACCACCTGTTAAATAACGCGCGTTACGAGCAGAGCACGTCCAATCTATACCCAGTGCAGATGCTCCAGATTTAGACATTTCGTTAAGTGCAAACCAACAGCCTTTTCCAAAAGCAATTACTGGCGCTTCGTCTTTTAAAGCATTAATAATCTGCTGAATATATTGCCAAGAGAACTCTTGATAATCTACTGGAGATAACATGCCGCCCCAAGAATCAAAAACTTGTACAGCATTACAACCTGCTTTTATTTTTTCTTTTAAATAAGCAATTGTTGTATCTGTAATTTTCTGTAATAGTTGATGTGCAGCAATCGGATTTGTAAAACAAAACTCTTTGGCTTTATCAAAGTTTTTAGAGCCTTGACCTTGCACACAATAACAAAGTATGGTCCATGGTGAACCAGCAAAACCAATTAACGGAATTTCATTGTTAAGCTTTTCTTTTGTTGCTTTTATAGCTTCGTAAACGTAATTTAAAGCTTCTTTTACATCTGGAACAATAACATTATCGACGTCTTTTTGAGAGCGTATAGGATTTGGTAAATAAGGTCCAAAGTTTGGTTTCATCTGTACCTCAATATTCATAGCCTGTGGAATAACCAAAATATCTGAAAATAGGATTGCAGCATCCATACCATAACGGCGAATCGGTTGTACTGTAATTTCACTAGCTAACTCAGGTGTTTGGCAACGTGTAAAGAAATCATACTTCGCTTTTATTTCCATAAACTCGGGTAAGTATCGTCCAGCTTGACGCATCATCCAAACAGGCGGACGGTCAACGGTTTCACCTTTTAATGCTCTTAAAAATAAATCATTGCGAATACCGGCGGAAGCAGGTATCTCTTTTTTTTGTTCTCCATATGTCTGTCATTCCTGCGAAGGCAGGATTTGATTAATATTCAAGGTTCTAGTCATAAGATTCCTGCCTACGCAGGAATGTAATTCTCATTTACCAACTCAATTACACTCTCTACAGTTGGTACTTTTGCAATACGTACATCTTCAAAATACTGCTTTGCAGCTTTAGCGGTGGTTTCTCCAATACAAAAGGCAATACCATTAGCTTTATTTTGTTTCAAGAAGCTTTCAACAGTTGAAGGACTATAAAACATAATACCATCTAAGTTACCTTCTACTTTATCTGCATCAAATTTAGTTTGGTAAGCTTCAACTTCGTTTACAGTAATTTTATTTTCCGTTAAGATATTAGGTAAATCATCTAGTCTTAAATCACTACAGAAATAAGTCACTTCAGTTCCTTCAATATATTCAACTAAATATTCAGCCAACTTCTTAGCGTTAGCTTCGGTATGTTTTACTTTACCAATGCGTTTTTCTACCATGCGTTTTGTACGTCTACCAACACAGTAGATATTTTTGAATTGTAATTCTGGTGCAGAAAAGTTAGTTAATAGCGCTTCAACTGCATTTTTGCTGGTAATGATAACATTCTGAATTTCATTTCTAACTAAACTTTTAGAAAGTCTATTCAAACTAATTTTTATGGCATCATTACTTTCAGAAACGACATCATTATGAAACAACATGGCTTGATCATCCGTTAGTTTCTTAGTAGAGTAGATATTAGTGATTTTATCTCCACGTCCCAATTCGTCGATTAGTGTTTTACCACCTTTTCCAATAATATAATCAGCGCAGAATTCGGCTAAACCTTCGCGCTTATCTAATGGCACCACTTTAGATACTTCGATTTTCTTTGTGCCATCTTTGCTAAGAAGAATACCTTTAAAGTTGACTTCTTCCTCTTTATTAATATAACAAATAGCTCCGATTGGTGCTGTACAGCCACCTTCGAGACGATTTAGAAATTCACGCTCTATTGACGTACAAATTTCAGTGACTTCATCATTAATTTCTGCACATATTGCTCTTGTCTCTTCATCAGCTTCTAAAGCGGTAATCATAATTGCTCCTTGTGCAGGTGCTGGAATCATCCAATGCAGATTAATAGAATTTTCAGGAGTAATTCCTAATCGACCTAAACCAGCACCAGCGAATATAGCTGCATTCCAGTTTTCGTTAGTGTCAAGCTTTTCGAGTCTAGAGTTAACGTTTCCTCTAAGTCCAACAACAGTATGCGTTGGGTAACGGTTTAGCCATTGTGCACGACGCCTTAAACTGCCTGTAGCAATGACCGCATCTCTGGCCGATAGAAATTCTTCATTTGTTTTATAAACCAATGTGTCATTAATATTCCCTCGTTTTAAAACGGCTGCTTGTACAATACCTTTCGGTAAAATCGTAGGTACGTCTTTAAGAGAATGGACTGCAATATCGATATCTTCATTAAGCATTGCAATATCTAAAGTCTTTGTAAAAATCCCTGTAATACCTAATTCGTATAAAGGCTTGTCGAGGACAATATCTCCAGTTGATTTTATCGGAACCAAGACCGTTTTATGACCTAAATGTTCAAGTTGAGATTGAACAGTTTTTGCTTGCCACATAGCGAGCTGGCTGTCGCGTGTGCCAATGCGAATGATTTTAGACATTGTCGGTAGTTTCTAACTGAAATATTTTTTTGATGAGTTCTATACTCTCATCAGAAGTCTGTGTATCTGCTCTTAAATGATGTGCAAACTGATTGGTAATTTTCTGAATCAAATTATTAGTAATCAATTCGGCCTGATCTTCATTAAAATCAGATAATTTTTTACGTTGTGTATTAAATTCAGAATTTTTGAAGTCTGTCAATTTATGCTTTATAGCTTGTATTGTAGGTACAAACTTTAAAGTATCTAACCAAGCGTTAAATTCGGCCATAATCTCCGAGATTATAGCTTCAGCATCAGGAATATATGCCTTTCGCTTTTCTAAGGTGTCATCCGTAATCTTTGCCAAATCATCTAAATGCACTAAAGTAATATTAGAATGCTCTCTAATATCTTCGTTTACATTTTTTGGAATTGATAAATCTAAAACCAATAAAGGCTTGTCAGTAGAAATCAAAGATTTATAAACCGTTGGATTTTGCGCTCCTGTAGCTACTATTAAAATATCTGAAGTGTTGATCTCATCTTGTAAATTTTCATAGTCCTTTACCACAAGATTAAATTTACCTGCAACTTCTTCAGCTTTATCTTTAGTTCTGTTAATTAGAGTAATATGAGGGTTTTTAGTGTGTTTCACTAAATTCTCACAAGTATTTCGACCTATTTTGCCAGTTCCGAATAGTAGAATATTTTTATCTGAGATGTTCTCAACGTTATTCATAATGTACTGAACAGAAGCAAAAGACACAGATGTTGCACCAGATGATAATTCGGTTTCAGTTTTAATACGTTTACTGGCTTGTATTACAGCATTTACTAAGCGTTCTGTGAACGAATTCATTAGATTCGCTTTCTTTGAAGCTCTTGCGGCGAACTTAAGCTGACTTATAATTTCAAAATCTCCAAGAATCTGACTATCTAAACCAGAACCCACTCTGAACATGTGATTTATAGCCTCTTTATTTTTGTGAACGTAGGCTACGTTTTGAAATTCTTCGACTGTTCCTTTTGTGTTTTCACACAATAAATGAATCAATTGGTAAGGATGCTCAGCGAAACCATAAAGTTCTGTTCGGTTACAAGTAGAAATTAACAGAATACTTTCAATACCACTTTGTTTAGCTTGCTCTAAAACATTTTGTTTTGCAGCATCGCTTAAACTAAAATGACCACGCACTTCGGCATCAGCTTTTTTATAGCTAAGACCTATGGCATAAAAATATTTACTTCTATTTGGCATGTGTTGCTTTACTCGTTTACCTGACTTTGGAAAGTAACAGCACAAATGTAATTTTGTTATTCAAAAAAAAACAACGCTAGAAGAACTTAAAGTATCGTTTCTGGTTTTTTAAGATTGTTTTTTAATAAAACATGATTTTTATCATATTTTTGTAGTGAATGCAAGGGCTTTTTAAGCTTTTGTTTAGAACCAATCTAAATAAGTGCGAAATGAAAATGGAAAAAACAACGTTTAAAAGTGTCGCTACAGGTACTTTTGATGAAACTTTTATTGAAGATGGCTTTTTTGTGTTGACCAATAAGAATGAAAATGACACTGTTGAAATTCTTGAACGTGAGATTGATAGTAGTTTTATTCAGTTTCATTTTTGTACTAAAGGTTCGTCTGCTTTTGTGTTTAATCAAGGCACTTATACCCTAAATATTAATGAGGATACATCTCTATTACTCTACAATCCGCAACGCGATTTACCAATTCATTTAGAAATGCAACCGCATTCCTGGTTGGTTTCTTTGGTGATATCTATAAAGAAATTTCATGGTTTATTTTCTGATGATGCGAGTTACGTTACTTTTTTAACAGACGATAATAGAGACAAGAAGTATTATAAAGATGGAAAGATTTCTCCTTCAATGGCCGTGGTTTTAAATCAGGTGATAAATTTTAGTTTAAATAATTCTATAAAGCCATTATACTTTAAAGGAAAGGCTTACGAGTTATTGAGTTTATTTTTTAACAGAAGTGAGGATGCAGATATTGAGCAGTGTCCGTTTTTGGTTGATGAGGTCAATGTAGCTAAATTAAAAAAAGCGAAAGACATCATTATTGCCAATATGTCTGAGCCACCAACGTTGCAGGAATTGGCAGATGAAATAGACTTAAGCCTTAAAAAATTAAAAGAAGGCTTTAAGCAAATTTATGGTGATACAGTTTATAGTTTTCTATTTGATTATAAAATGGAAACTGCACGTAAGCTTTTAGAATCTGGTGACCATAACGTTAATGAAGTTGGTCTAAAAGTGGGCTACAGTACCTCTAGTCATTTTATAGCAGCTTTTAAAAAGAAGTTTGGAACAACGCCTAAGAAGTATATAGTTGCTTCGAGTTAATAATAGATATTGCTTTTTTAGATAATATCTGATTCAAATCCATCTCTTAGCAATATAGCGTTCAGAAGAATTTTATAATCATACCAATGTGAACCATTATAATGCTCAGTTTCATTTACTTTGATAATTAGTTCCTTGATCTTTTCAAAATCTGATTGAGATAGCTTTTCAACTAATTTAATTATTTCATTGATTTCTTTAGAGGCTTTGTATTCTGGTTGAAATGATTTGTCGATTTTTGAATTTGCTTCAATTTTTTAGCATATCAAAGTCATTCGGTGAAAATGTTCTTTAAATATTGGTTTTATTAATTAGTTACTAAATATTAATAATCATAAGAACTACCACGACCACTAGGAGTAACACGTTTTCGATCTTTATAAATCGCTAAGTTGATAATCTCAGTGTATTGCTCTTCTAGTTCCTTGGTTTTATCCACTTCTGTACCATAGTTCTCAGATCTATCATAATATTTAACCACTAATTGTTTTGGGTCTTTTGGCTTAATAAATGAGATATAATGGAGCATTTCAGACTTGCCAGAATACTCATCTTCTTTATCAATCTTAAAGAAATATATCACAGCATTTTTGCCTTTATCTGTTACAAAATCTCGTTTTAGAAGGAACGTAAGCGAGTCTTTTTCTTTTTCAAAACTAGCATTAGATAAGAGCTTGGATTTAGCAAATTGCTGCTGATCTATATTTAAGGATTTTATTTTGCTTAGTAGCTTTTCTTTATCCAATTTCTCTAGTAATAAGTGCTGGTTCTCTTCATCATCAAGAATCTTTTCTTTCAGTTTTTCAGGAATTGATTCTTTGTTTTTAGTCAATAACACATAGTAGTTTACAAGTGCTGAGGTATCATCTACATTAAGTAACTTCTCAAAGAAATCTTGAGTAGAGCGTTCTTTTCTATATGGAAAAAGTAACTTCACATAAGTTGATAAATCATTAGAATACGAGTTATACCCATAATTAGAATTTCCTAAATTTCGCTTTACCTCAATTTTACCATCATTGATTAATTGATTTTTGTATTTAGAATAGGTCTTTAATTTAATATGACCACTATCTTTTACTCTAACTAATAGATCATAGAGTGGTTGCTTATATTCTTGTATAGTACTGTATTGTAATATTTTAGGAAATAATGAAGCCTTTAATTGTAAAGAATCTTTTCCGAAATAATTATAAAAAATACTACCAACACCGTTTAATGGTAAATCGCGTTCCATCAGGTCTAAAGCTAAATTGTAAGAATCTTTCTTGTTAGAGTCTAACAAGCCTTCTAAAATAGCCGTTTGGGTTTGAGGGTCTGAATAACTATCGTTATACAATTGGGTTATAAAAGGTAAATTATTCTTTAAATCGATTTCAATTAGTTGCTCTACAAGATGGTACTTAATATCTAAACGCTCCTTTTCAAATTCAAAATCCTTAAGAACTGATACAATATCCTTACTGTTATGTTTATTAAATTTGATAAGATTATAAGATCCCAGTACGACACTATCATTAGCTCTAAGGGCTTCAAAAAACTGTTTGGTTTTATCTTTAAAAACACTTTGACCAAGAAGTGTATCTTTTGGTGTAAATGAGTCGTAGAACTCGGTAACAAAAGTTGAAGGGCCAGCTATAGAATCTATTAAAGTGGAAAGTTCAAAAAGAACACCTTCTTTTAAAATGTTTTTTACTAAAACCTGTTTTGCACTTGCAGAATCAGTGTAACTAAAACTATAAGAATAGAAATCTTCCGTTTTAGATTTTTTACGATTAGCTATTTTAAATACCTTATCTGGCTTATAATAACGTGTTGAGAAATTAATTTTCTGGTCCATGTTTTTCCATAGACTATCTACATTCCTAAACATTTGTAAGTCATGAAACTTAGTTCTTGTGACAGATATTTGCTCATTAGCACTAGTAGAATAAATAGCTTGCTTTGTCTTTTCTTCGTAATCTTTGTCATCCTTATTATTGTATCCATAGCTGCCATAAGGATTTGGCATAGGAGGTTTGGCATTTGTGCTTACTGAAAAATGCAATGATGTATCTATTACTTTTTCAAAATTCTTGTAATCTGTTTTGTTGAATTTAAAGGACTTAAAAAAATCTGTTTTATCACTTTCGTTATCACCAACGTAACCTAGAAGATAATAACTTCCATCTTTTACAATAGTCTTAAGATGTATGTTTTTACCAGAAGTTGAATCTAATACAGCTCGTGACTCATAGGTTTTGTAATCACCAGCTTTAAATCCGCCTTTTGCCTCCTTTAACTTATAGGTTTTATACAAAGCATGATGAAAATATTTGGCTTCAAAACTATCTTCTTCAATGTACGAAGCGTCATGCAGTGTGGCTTCTTCAACAAAATAATAAGCATCGTCTTTATAACCTTCCAAAAGCTTTTTACCACTATTAGCCATATTACTAGTGACGTAATATTCAGGAAAATTAACTTCAAATTTTTTGTGTGGAGACACGAACAATTGATTGGAATTTGATGGGGTTTTTAAAGTTATAGAACTAAAAATTTTGTCTTCATGCTTTAAAACGAAATCACTACGACCAGCAAATTTTATAATGATAATTTCTAATGGTGTTTGGTAAATATGGTATTTCTGAAATTCGCCCTTCTTTGTTTTATTCACAATACTAATGCCGGGATAAGGCTTAGTTAACTCTTCCTTTTTAATAATATCACCAGGAATATCTTCATATAATAAATCATCAATTTCTTTTAAAGTGATATTTTCTTTTTCATTAGGCAAATACAGAAAACGACTGATTCTATTAACGGTTAAATAGGCACCATTGGTCATATCTGGATCCAAGTAATACTTCTGTCCTCCATAAGAAAACTCTCTAAGCTCATCATAAGTATTTATGCCTAAAAACCCATCAGGTGTTGTATTCATTTTAAGTGTAGGTGCAACAAAAAGGCTATCTAGTTTTATTTTTTCTGTTTTGCTATAATCTGTCTGATCAGAAGTCAAAGCTTTAACTGTATAACCTCTTTGACGGAGCATATTAATCATACCTTTTTCTCCAGGTAGATGTGCAGCACCAACACCAGCAAAAACAGATCTGTTTGGCATTAGTTCTTCTAAAGAAATCACCATGTTTTCATTACGAATAAAAAGCATGTTCTCTCTGTAAAACTTGGTGTTAACACCAGCTCCGATAGAATCTAATAAATCTAGGTTTCTATCGCGATATAAGTTTTCTTGAATGAGATATGGATTTTCCTTAGCAAATAGTTTTTGTAACCAAGGGTCTAAATCTTTTTTGTCAGCATTATAAGCCGCTTTAGTAGTTAAATAACGAGATTCTGCTAAATCTTCAAGCCCATAAATTTCTTTATTATTTTTCTTTCCTGCTTGGAAGATAAACATATCGAGATAGGTTTCTTCTTCAAAATTATCTGAGGCATTACTTTTTCTATATAAGTAAGCATTCACGGCATTATTATCCATCCTTACCGATCCTCTAATCGCCATTTCCTCAGGATGAGTTAACTTAAAAAGATTAGTGTAAAACTCACTTCTATAGTTGTTATAATATGCCATTTCACCAATCATCATATCATAATTAAAACCTGGCCATGTTGTGGGATCAGACTCTAAAGCAACACAATCGCTTTCGTTCAGAGCTTTGTAGAATACATCATCTAAACGGAATGCTACTTTTTTGCTAACATGCATAGTACCGTAGAGATATGATTTTTTTTCAAGACCATTACCTGAAATTTCCCAAAGTAAACTCTGGTATTTTTGTTGTGAAAAACACGTTATTGAAAATGTAATGAAAAGGGCAAAAAGAATTTTTTTCATAATTTAATTTAAATCAAGGCCTGTAAAGATATTTAAATCTTCGAAACAGCCATATTGAATCAATAAAACTCGTTAAAAAACTGATATTATAGACGTTTTATATTAAATCTTTAACAATATTAAACACAAAAATTTTTTGTTGATACTGTTATAAGCAAAAGCAATTAAGAGAATTGTTTACCATTGCAGATAGTGTTGTATTTTTGCATTTGAAAAAGAAAATTATGTCAAAAGGAATTTTACTTGTCAATTTAGGGTCTCCAGATAGTCCAAACCCAAAGGATGTGAAAAAGTATTTGGGTGAATTTTTAATGGACGAACGTGTTATTGATGTACCACTTTGGGCAAGAACGCTTTTAGTAAAAGGTATTATTTTAAATACAAGACCAAAAGCTTCAGCTAAAGCTTATCAGAAAATTTGGTGGGAAGAAGGCTCACCATTAATCGTATTGTCTGAAAGACTTCAAGAAAAAGTACAAGAAAAAGTAGATTATCCTGTTGCTTTAGCTATGCGTTATGGCAGTATGACGCTAAAAAAAGGATTGCAGGAATTGGTAGATAAAGGCTGTACCGAGATAAAGACTATTCCGCTTTATCCTCAATTCGCTATGGCAACTACCGAAACTATTGATGTAAAGATTGATGAACTAGTTGCGGAACATTTTCCACAAATAAAAATTTCCAGAACACCCGCTTTTTATAGTCGTGAGGATTACATCAATGTACTTTCCAAAAGTATTGCTGAAAAGCTTGATGGTTTGGATTATGAACATATTCTCTTTAGTTACCATGGTGTTCCAGAACGACATATTCGTAAAAGTGATGTCACTAACGGAAACTGCAAAATGAACGGGAAATGCTGTTTTAAAATGGGTAGTAAGCAACACGAGTTTTGTTACCGTCACCAATGTGAAATTACTACAGTGAATGTGGCTAAAAAATTAGGCTTAAAAAATGGGACATACTCAACAACCTTCCAATCTAGACTTGGTTTTGATCCATGGTTAAAGCCTTATACAGACAGAACCATTGAGCGAATGGGAAAAGAAGGTACTAAAAAAATGGCCATTGTAACACCAGCTTTTGTAAGCGATTGTTTAGAGACGTTGGAAGAAATAGCTATGGAAGGTGAAGAAATTTTCCATGAAGTTGGTGGTAAAGAATTTACAGTCATTCCTTGTTTAAATGAGCGTGAGGATTTCGCTCAAGTGCTTAGTAATATTATAGAAGAATGGGCAACTAAAGAAACTCTAGCCGTTTAATGGCTAAGGTATCTTCACAAGATTTAGGACATCAACCCATTGGTAAATTACTGATTAAGCAAGCTGTACCAGCTTCAATTGGTATTTTGGTGATGTCCCTAAATATTTTAGTGGATACTATTTTTGTGGGTAATTGGATTGGGCCAACTGCAATCGCAGCAATAAATGTTGTTCTGCCTGTTTCATTTTTTATTGCCGCTTTAGGTATGGCGATTGGTATTGGTGGTTCATCAATTATTTCTAGAGCTTTAGGTGCCGACAATCAGATTAAGGCCTGTAAAACTTTTGGTAATCAGATTACACTTACCATTTTGGTAACCATAATTTTTGTGGTTTTTGGATTACTTTATATCAACGATATAGTACCTGCTTTTGGTGGTAAAGGCTCTATTTATGAGCTTGCAAAAACGTATTATAGAATTGTACTATATGGAGTGCCAATTTTGGCGCTTTGTATGATGGGAAATACAGTAATTAGAGCAGAAGGCAAGCCAAAATTTGCGATGTATGCGATGATGTTTCCATCTGTAGGAAACTTGCTTTTAGACTTGCTTTTTATTAAAGCATTTGATTTTGGCATGGCTGGTGCTGCATGGGCAACTACAGGGTCTTACATTCTGTGTTTTTTGTTTATTTTATGGTTTTTTCTATCAAAGAATTCAGAATTAAAAATCAATGTTAAACATTTTGGATTAGACCTTCCTATTGTCAAAGAAATAGGCTCTTTAGGATTTGTCACTTTAGCCAGACAAGCTATCGTGAGTGTTACTTATTTATTGATGAACAATATCTTATTCGATTTAGGTGGTGAAACATCAGTCACAGCTTATGCTATTGTTGGACGGATGTTAATGTTTGCCTTGTTTCCTGTATATGGAATCACCCAAGGATTTTTGCCAATTGCAGGCTTTAACTATGGAGCAGAAAAATATAAACGTGTCCGAGAATCCATTATAACAGCTGTAAAATATGGGATTCTACTTTGTGCTATTATTTTTATATTCTTAATGATTTTCCCAGACGCAATTACAAAACTTTTTACACAAGATACAGATGTACTAAAGGAAACTCCTCCTGCGATGCGTTGGGTTTTTGCTGCAACTCCGATAATTGGAATTCAGTTGATTGGTGCAGCATATTTTCAGGCGATAGGAAAAGCAATTCCTGCATTATTATTAACACTGCTAAGACAAGGTTTATTCTTTATTCCTTTAATATTTATTCTCCCAAAGTATTATGGTGCTTTAGGCGTATGGATGGCGTTTCCGATATCAGATGTATTGGCAACTATTGTAACTGCTTATTTTTTACATAGAGAAGTAAAGACAAATTTAAATACGAAAGCATTTTAATACTCCAGTTTCTTCATAAGTTCAGCTAAATTGGCTTTATAAGCCTCAACATCCCATGTGGTATTATATTTTTTTAAATAAATTTTCATAGGTTTCAAACCAACCAGAGCTCGTCTTGCATCAAGGCTATCAATAGCATGAGTTGGTGCAACATAATAATCTTGGGTATCTGCATCTTGCCTTACCTCGCTTCCAAAAATTAGTAAACGTTTTTCTCTTAATGAAATACGATCTATTAGATATGCCATTTGATAAGGTTCTACATAGCCTTTGTATAAAGCATCTAAGATAATTGGAAAATAAGAGATTTGAGTGTCTATATTAGCATGCTGTATAACGTAAAAAAAAGCTTTATTTCCCATATAACCTACAGAATCAGGACCTAACCATCCATGTTTATTAATGATAGCTTCTATTTTTACAACATTTATAGAGTCTATGCGTTGCATCTCTTCTACCAATTTATCTCGTTTTTTAGAACCGATAGGATAGTTCTTTTTCACATACTTATTACGAATGTTCTGGTCGTCATTAAAAATGCCTTTTAATTTTTTAGCTAATGATTTATATTCGGGTTTTACGCCATAAGAAATTTTAGGCTTTTGATATATTTTGAAAGCTTCGGTATATTTACCTACTGCAGAGTCATAGTGTTTTTGAGTATGCAACTCCCATGCCTCTATCATCAATGATTTAAAGGAAGTATTGTCTTGAGCATTAATAAACAAGACGGTAAATATCGAAAACAGAAGTGCAGAAATTAGTTTCATTTAATACGTTTAAATATAAATTAATATTGAGTTATAGAAAATTATAAAAAATGTATCAAAAAACAATTTGTTTTTCCAATTTAAAAATAATATTTAATCCGTAAATTTAGAATTCTAAACTAACAACTCTAATTATCATGCGATTTCCAACCCTCTTTGCAGGAATTTTACTTTCCTTTTTAAGCTTAAATCTTCAATCTCAAAACTTTCAAGAATCAGATTATGATGCTTTAGAGTATCGTCTTTTAGGACCCTTTAGAGGTGGACGAAGTGCTGCCGTTACAGGAGTACCAAACCAACCAAACTTATATTATTTTGGTTCAACAGGTGGTGGTATTTGGAAAACAACCAATGGAGGTCGACAATGGGAAAACATTTCTGATGGCTTTTTTGGTGGAAGTATAGGTTCCATTTCCGTTTCTAAAAGTGATCCTAATGTAATGTATGTTGGAGGTGGAGAAAAAACAGTAAGAGGAAATGTATCTTCGGGTTATGGCATTTGGAAAAGTGTAGACGCTGGGAAAACATGGACGTCTTCAGGGTTGAAGAATTCTAGACACGTCCCTAGAATTGCTGTTCACCCAACAAATCACAATATTGTTTATGCTGGAGTTTTAGGAAATATTTATAAACCAACTCAAGAGCGCGGAGTTTATAAAAGTACAGATGGTGGAAAAACATGGAGAAAAACGTTGTTTGCCAATGCACATGCTGGTGTGGTAGATTTAATTAGGGATCCAATCAATCCAAGGGTTCTATATGCTTCGACATGGAGAATTCAACGTACACCATATAGTTTAAGTAGTGGTGGCGAAGGTTCTGCACTTTGGAAAAGTACGGACAGTGGTGAAACATGGATCGAAATCTCAACTAAAAAAGGATTTCCAGAAGGTACTTTGGGTATTATTGGAGTTACTGTGTCACCTTTAAATAGTCAACGTGTTTGGGCAATAATTGAAAATAAAGATAAAGGTGGATTATACCGAAGTGAAGATGGTGGAGAAACATGGAATCAGGTAAATAGTGAACGTAAATTGCGTCAGCGCGCATGGTATTACACAAGACTTTATGCAGACACTGAAGATGTAAATACGGTTTACGTGTTGAATGTGCGTTACCACAAAAGTACAGATGGAGGAAAAACCTTCAATACATACAATGCACCACACGGCGACCATCATGATTTGTGGATAGCACCAGAAGATCCGAAACGCATGATTATTGGTGATGATGGTGGAGCTCAAGTCACTTACGATGGTGGAGAAACGTGGAGCACCTACCACAACCAACCAACATCACAATTTTACAGAGTGACAACGGATAATGCATTTCCGTATCGTATTTATGTAGCGCAACAAGATAATTCTACGATTAGAATTCCGCATCGTACAGATAGTAGAGCGATCACTGAAGATGATTGGGAAAGTACAGCAGGTGGTGAGTCAGCTCATATTGCTGTGGATCCAGAAGATAATGATATTGTTTACGGCGGTAGTTATGATGGCTTTTTAACACGTGTGAATCATAAAACAGGAACTGTTAGAGCCATAAATGTTTGGCCAGATAATCCAATGGGACATGGAGCGGAAGGTATGAAGTATCGTTTTCAATGGAATTTCCCGATTATATTCTCAAAGCATAATCCCGACCGATTGTACACCTTTTCACAGCATGTTCATGTGACAGAAAATGAAGGACAATCTTGGGATATTATTAGTCCAGATTTAACACGAAATGACCCTGAAAAACTAAAATCTTCAGGTGGACCAATTACTCAAGATAATACATCAGTGGAATATTACTGTACCATTTTTGCAGCACAAGAATCGCCATTAAAAGAAGGCTTGCTTTGGGTTGGAAGTGATGATGGTTTAATAAACGTAACTCAAGATGGTGGAAAGACTTGGACAGATGTTACGCCTAAAGGTATGCCAGAATGGATGATGATTAATAGCATTGAGCCAAGTGCATTTGATGAAGGTACATGTTATGTCGCTGGGACTAAATATAAGACAGGTGATTTTGCACCTTATTTATATAAAACAACTAACTATGGAAAGAGTTGGACAAAAATCACAAATGGTATTAACGAAGAGCATTTTACAAGAGTAGTTAGAGAAGATCCAAAACGAAAAGGTTTGTTATATGCTGGTACAGAAACAGGTATGTATATTTCGTTTAATGATGGTAAAGATTGGAAGCCTTTTCAGTTGAATTTACCAATTGTACCAATCACCGATTTAACAATTAAAGACAATAACTTAATTGTAGCTACACAAGGAAGAAGTGTTTGGATGATTGATGATTTAACTGTTATACACCAATTGTACGATACTGATTTGAGTAAAAATGTATTATTTAAACCAAAAGATACCTACAGAATGCGTGGTGGAAGTAGAGCTGGAAGTAAAACTTCAGGAACTAATCATCCAAATGGTGTGATAACCTATTTCAACCTGAAAGATTTAAAAGACGATGATAAAGTATCTTTAACTTATTTTGACTCCAAAGGGGATTCTATTAAAACCTATTCTAATAAAGACAAGAAAAATAAATTGAAAGTTAAAAAAGGAACAAATCAATTTGTTTGGAATATGACTTATGATGGTGCAGAACGGTTAAAAGGAATGATTCTTTGGTGGGCGAGTTTGCAAGGACCAAGAGCAATTCCTGGTCAGTACAAAGTAAGTTTAAATGTTAATGGTGATGAGCAATCACAACAATTTACTATTGTTGCAGATCCAAGAGCCGAAAGTACTTTAGCTGATATGCAAAAGCAATTCGATTTCGTGAAAGATGTGAATAAAACAATGGATGATGCGCACAAATCTATAAAGAAAATTAGGGCAGTTAATAAACAATTAGGAGCATTTCAAAAACAATATGCAACAGATGATAATGTAAAGGAATTGGTAGAAAAAGCAAAAGCTTTAGAAGAGCAACTCTCTAATATCGAAAAAGAACTCTATCAGACTAAAAATAGGAGCGGACAAGACCCATTGAACTTTCCGATTAAGTTGACTAATAAATTAGGGCATTTAAATTCTTTAGTAAGTATGGGAGATTTTCCACCAACAGAACAAGATATTGCAGTAAAGAATGAGCTAACCGCCAAAATTGAAAAGCAATTAACAGCTTTTAATACTATTTTGAATGATGAGGTTAAGGCATTTAATACTGCATTTAATGCGAAGCAGTTAAATTATTTATTTGTTGAGGATTAAATGGAATACTACAACTACATAAAATCACTTCACCTAATCTTTGTCATCACTTGGTTTGCAGGTTTATTTTACATCCCTCGATTATTTGTATACCAAATAGAGGCTTTTCACAAGCCATCACCAGAAAAAGAGATACTAGGAAAGCAACTAAAATTGATGACAAAACGCTTATGGTTTATTATTACTTGGCCATCTGCAATTCTGGCAACTATTTTTGCGGTTTGGTTAATGATTTTATTACCAAGTTGGTTTCAACAAGGTTGGATGCATGTTAAATTAGCATTCGTATTACTTCTGTTTATCTACCATTACAAAACGCATATATACTACAAACAACTTCAAAAGGATGAGGTCAAAGTCACTTCAAATTTTATGCGTATTTGGAATGAGGGAGCAACATTTATCTTATTTGCTGTCGTCTTTTTAGTAATATTAAAGAACTCTATCAATTGGATTTTTGGTGTTATTGGTATAGTGGTACTTGGAATTCTAATTATGCTCGGATTTAAACTTTATAAAAATATTCGTTCTAAAAATCCTGATGCCTAGTTGGCGTGATTATTGCTATATTTAGGGCAATGAAAATAAAACGACTGTCCTTACGAGCAAGAATATTTGTAGCCATGATACTTTTAGTGTTATTGGCTTCAATTTTAATTGCTGCAGTTACTATTTATCAGTACAACGAAGAAGCAAAAGATTATCACAGAGAACGTTTAGAACGAAAAGAAAAAGCGATAAGACGCAGTATTAATTTTGCAATTAGAGAAACCACTTATCCTGTTACTACTGAGAATATTCCCCTAATTTTTAAAGATAAAATATTCGATATAGATGCAATTCATAATTTACAAATCAACCTTTACGATTTAGATGGGCAGTTGCTTAAAAGCTCTAAAAGAACAATTCAAAGAGACACTACAGAGCAATGTCTAGATGTAGAAATTCTAAATACACTGACAAACACTTTAGAACATCGTTATGTTGTTAAAAACCAAGAAAACGGACAAACATTTCAGTCGTCGTACACCTATATAACTGATCAGAAATTCAAAAACTTAGCTATACTGAATTTACCTTATCTAGAAAATGATGATTTCCTTAACAAGGAGCTCAATGAATTTCTATTGCGCCTCAGTTATGCCTACTTAGCAATGATTTTAGCTGCCATTGTATTTGCCTATTTTATTTCAAAATATATCACTAAATCACTAAAAACCATTAGTGATAAAATGATTGAAACACGGCTAGAAAAGCGCAATAAAAAGATTGAAATCGAATCCTCTAGTGACGAAATAGAAACACTTGTAAATTCGTATAATAGTATGATTGACGAATTAGAAGATAGTGCTGTAAAATTAGCGACCAGTGAACGTGAACAAGCTTGGAGAGAAATGGCAAAGCAAGTGGCTCATGAGATTAAAAATCCATTGACGCCAATGCGATTAAGCGTGCAGAGTTTTCAGCGAAAGTTTAATCCTGAAGACGAAAATATTCATCAAAAAGTTGAAGAGTATAGTAATACATTAATTCAGCAAATAGATACCATGAGTTCTATAGCTTCGGCATTTTCTAATTTCGCAAAAATGCCAGCACAACAACGGGAAGTTTTGAATGTGGTTGAGGTCGTAAAATTAGCGCTCGATATTTTCAATGAACACTATATTTCTTTTCATTCTGAAGAAGAAGAAATTATTGCTAAGGTTGATAAAACACAGTTGATTAGAGTAGTTACAAATTTGGTAAAAAACGGAACTCAGGCCATATCTAATGATACTGAAAACCCAAAAATCGAAGTTCGTGTTTTTAGCGAAAAAGATAATGTAAAAATCACCGTTGAAGATAATGGCAGTGGCATTACAGAAGAAAATAAAGCAAAAATATTTGAACCTAAATTTACCACAAAATCTAGCGGAATGGGATTAGGTTTGGCTATGGTAAAAAACATAGTAGAAACCTACAACGGAAGTATTACTTTTACATCTCAACTAGGAGAAGGAACTATTTTTACAGTAACTTTACCTAAGGAATAATTACTAAGCGCAACTATCTGTCACCTCTAGCGCAGTCGAGAGGTCTTTAAAATAAAACAACTTTCAATGAGCTACGAAAACATAATATCCAACTATTCAAATGGAATAACAACCATTACAATCAACAGACCTAATAAATTAAATGCTCTAAACAAAGACACCATCCAAGAATTGCATGATGCTTTTGATGAAGCCAATAAAGATTCTGAAACAAAAGTCATTATTATAACAGGAAGTGGAGAAAAAGCCTTTGTTGCAGGCGCAGATATCAGTGAGTTTGCAGATTTTGGTGTTAACGAAGGAGGAAAGTTGGCAGCACAAGGACAGGCTTTGTTGTTTGATTTTGTAGAAAACTTAGGTACACCAGTAATTGCGGCCGTTAATGGTTTTGCACTGGGTGGTGGATTAGAATTAGCGATGTCTTGTCATTTTAGAATTGCAAGTGCTAATGCAAAAATGGGATTGCCAGAAACGTCTCTTGGTGTCATTCCTGGTTATGGAGGCACGCAACGTTTACCACAATTGGTAGGTAAAGGCAAAGCTATGGAAATGGTTATGACTGCAGGCATGATTGATGCAGATACTGCTAAAGCGTATGGTTTAGTAAACCATGTAGTAGAGCAAGAAGAATTAATGCCACTTTGTGAAAAAATAGCAAGTAAGATTATGCGTAATTCTTCAGTCGCTATTGGTAAAGCTATAAAAGCGATTAACGCTAACTATAAAGATGGAAAAGATGGTTATAAAGTGGAAATTAAGCAATTTGGAAAATGCTTTGGTACTGAAGATTTTGTTGAAGGGACTACTGCTTTTTTAGAGAAGCGTAAGGCTGAGTTTCCTGGTAGATAAAGACAAGTCTTAACCTTGTTTGCTTAAAGAATTGATTCTACTATTGAATAGGACTACTACTTATTTTACTTCCCAGCCTTTTCTATAATCTCGAGTGATCCATTCATTGGCCTTGTCATAATTGGTGACGCGCATAGCATCACCATCCCATAATAACTTTCGTCGTCCTGGATAGTCAAAAGGTGCCCAATCGGTTACTTTTTTACCCTCTTTAAGTACTTTATACTGAAATGATTTTATGGCTAAATTACCCATAAGTACGGCCTCCGTTAGTGGGCCAGCGTAACTAAACGGAGATGATGTTTTTATACCAGTTAAACAAGCCTCTACCCAATTTAGTCCGTGTCCGCCAGATCCATTTTTTATTCGTGGTAAAGTAGGTTCAGGTGGATTAAAATATTTCATGGTATCACTAGGTAATAATCTTGGGTTGCCAGAATAACAATCGGTTACAAGCATACCTTTGGTGCCATAAAAGATACTGCCACCACTCCAATCTCCAATAAATTCCCCATCTTTCAGTTCGTCTGGTAAATCTGGCATAATGCCACCATCGTACCAATTAAGATCTACTTTATTGTGCTTTTTTGTATCAAATTTTAAACGTACAATTGAGGATGGAGGACAAGCTTTATTGTAGTTTGCTTCGACAAAGTCACCAGCCCAAACTGTTGTGCAGCTTGCTTCAGCTTCATATGGTGAACCTAAGCCTAACGTTTTAAACGGTGTTTCCATAATATGGCAACCCATATCTCCTAGACCACCAGTTCCAAAATCCCACCAGCCTCGCCACTTAAATGGTAAATATGCGGAATGATATGGCCGTTCTTGTGCAGGTCCTAACCATAAATCCCAATCCAAACTTTTGGGTATAGGTTCTCCTTCGTTAATATTTCTTAGTCCCTGAGGCCAAACGGGTCTATTTGTCCAGCAGTCTACTTTCTCAATAGTTCCTATTATTCCAGAATCTATCCATTCTTGGGCTTCTCTAATACCATTACTAGAGCTTCCTTGATTACCCATTTGTGTCACGATACCTGTTTCGTTTGCAACACTTGCCATTAAACGAGCTTCATGGATATTATGAGTTAATGGCTTTTCTACATACGCGTGTTTTTTCGCTCTCATAAAAGGTAAAGAAATCACTGCGTGAGTATGATCTGGTGTACCTACCGAAAAAGCGTCAATCTCATTAATATGAGCATCATATAATTTTCTGTAGTCTTTATATCGTTTTGCTTTTGGGTGCATTTTATAGCTTGCTTCAGCCATCTTATCATCTACATCACAAAGTGCAACAAACTTAACTTTTTTAGTTGCAGTCAAATCCCTAACGACACCTCCTCCACGGCCACCTACACCGATAGCTGCAACATAAAGTGTATCACTAGGTGGTACATGCGATTTACCTAAAACAAAGCTAGGTACTATGGAAAAAGCAGCAGTAGCACCTACTGTTTGCTTGATGAATTTCCTACGTTTCATAAAGAAGAGTAATATTGGTTAGTATAGTATCAAGTTACAAAAAAATAGGATTTAAATAGTTTAATATAATATTTTCCCTACAAAATTTGTGAATAACCAACTAAGTTAAAACTACAACCTGTAGCTACAATCAACGACATTTCATAATAATTTTATGGAATGTATTCCAAATCGAAAATTAAGGGTCGTGGTGCCCAACAAAATGTCCACAATCGTTTTTTTGAATTGTCTCACGAAATGCGAGACGATTTCTTAGAATTCTGCCAAAAAGAAGGGGAGGTCGGAGATAAGAACAAAACACAATACCTTAATGTATTTCCTAAAACCATAGTCAATAAAGTCACAAGCCCAGACGTAGGTATGGCATATTCCATGAATGCCTATCAAGGCTGTGAACACGGTTGTATTTATTGCTATGCGAGGAATACTCATGAATTTTGGGGTTATAGTGCTGGATTAGATTTTGAGCGACGCATTTTAGTAAAAAAAGATGCTCCAAAACTGCTAGAAACACTATTAAAAAAGAAAAGTTGGAAAGCACATACTATTGTTATGTCTGGCAACACGGATTGTTATCAACCAGCCGAAAAGAAATTTGAGATTACAAGACAATGTTTAGAGGTGTTTTTAAAATATAAACATCCCGTGGCAATCATTACCAAAAACGCTTTGATACTCAGAGATTTGAACCTTTTAAAAGCACTAGCTAAGGATCATTTAATTTCAGTAAATGTTTCTATAACGTCATTATCAGAAGACACTAGACGCATTTTAGAACCCAGAACTGCAACCATAAAACGAAGGCTAAAAGTTGTCAAAGAGTTAAGTAGTAACGGTATTCCTGTAAATGTGATGTTAGCACCAATAATTCCGTCAATTAATAGCCATGAGATTTTACCACTTGCAAAAGCCGTTTCAGAAGCAGGCGCATTAAGTATAGCTCATACTATTGTAAGATTAAATGGAGCGATTGGTGAAATTTTTACCGATTGGATAAAAAAGACGATGCCAGACAGAGCTGACAAAGTATTACATCAAATAGAAAATTGTCATGGTGGTACGCTAAATGAGAGTAGATATGGAGTTAGAATGCGAGGGGAAGGACAAATCGCAAAACAGATTAATGATTTAGTGACATTGGCAAGACTAAAATACTTTAAGGATAAAGCAATGCCGATACTTAATAGAGAACTTCATGAGCAATATAAAGTTGGACAAATGAAACTCTTTTAAACAAAAAAAGTGGGCTCTTATGCTAAGGCCCACTTTTTACTAATAAACTAATATATAAACAACAATCTATATTCTAAAATTTTCGATAAACACTCTGTCGTTAGACTTAATTTTGGCTGTGTAATCCCCTTTAAGTGTCTCATCTAATTTATACACACGGTTTAATACTTTACTTCCTTCTACTGTTTCTGAATGGATTAATTCTCCTTCAAAATAAAGCTCTACTTTCATGGTATTTGAAGTTAAAGCTAATTTGGAAATTAGAACTTGATCTTTTCTATTTCTAACAACAGGTTTAAAAATTGTTTGTTTGTCAGTATTAATAGAAACTGTATGATCTTTTACTTCAATAGTATTGATTTCAATTTCAAAATCTTTGGTGACTTCAACGGTATATTTACCATCCTTTAATTGACTAAAATCAAAAAGTGTTGTTAGATTACCATTATGTTTAATCTCGCCACTGTAGATAACTTCTCCAGAAGCATCAGTTACAGCGATTTGACTTCCTTTTTCCACGTAGTTGTAAGTTGATGTAACTTCTGAAACTTCGTTTGCGTAGCTTGTATATGTTCCTAACACTACAGCTAATACTAAAATTTTTTTAAACATTTTTTTCATAATAAAATCAGGTTAAGTGATTGTGGGTACAAATGTATAGTGGATTACAACTTTTGAAAACAACAATTTTGGCACATTTATATGCAAAATTAACTGCGAAAATGTATCAATAGGTGTAGTGGGTTAAAATAGAACACATTGATGTTAATCGACTATAGTCTCGATATTTTCAAGATTATGAATAGTGCAATACTATTTACAATATGTTTTGTGAAAACTCACTTTAAAAGTATGAATCTATAAGTAAGAAGTATAATTATGAAGTATGGTATGGTAGCGATTATTTGATTATGGACTTTTTAAACAAAAAAGAGGGCTACTATGAGCCCACTTTTCACTAAATAAAAAACTAATATATAAACAACAATCTATATTCTAAAATTTTCGATATATACTCTGCCATTAGATTTAACAATTGCAGAATATTCTCCTTTTATGGTTTTATCGAGTTTGTAAACTCTATTTAATATCTCGTCTCCTTTTACAGTCTCTGAGTAAATTAACTCGTCTTCATAATAAAGCTTAACTTCCATTTCTGGAGTGTCGAATGCTAGTTTTGAAATAATAATGCTATCCTCAAAAACTCTGAAAATAGGTTTAAAAACCTTTACATATTTATGATCTATAAAATTAACAATATTGTTTTTTACTTCTACTGTACTAATTTCAATCAGATAGTCTTTATTGACTTCGATACTATATAGACCATCTTTTAATTGTGAAAAATCGTAAAGACGACTAATATTACCATCAAAGTTTATCCGACCGCTAAAAATAACTACACCTGTCGCATCAGTTACAGTGATAGAGTTTCCTTTTTTTACATTATTAAAAGTAGGTGAAACTTCTAATGTTGCATTTGCGTAGCTCGTGCATGTTCCTAACATCACAGCTAATACTAAAATGTTTTTAAATAATGTTTTCATAATGTTTCATTTTTTTGGGTTACACTGAAATTTAAAAAACTGCCTATTTTCTTTTAGTTATAATTAAGTGACACTTTTTAATTATCAGTTTAAATGATTTTACACTACAAATGTATAGTGACTTCAGCTTCTGTAAAACAAGGATTTTGGTATATTTATGTATAGAATTAACCTTATATGAAGTTAAAATAGTATATATGGTTAAAATAGTATACTTTTTCGGTAATTGTACATAGATTTGTATTCTAAATACACTTAACTTTGTAGTTATAAGTCTATTATGAAAACGAGAAAACCTACATTAGAAAAGATAAGTCCAGAGTTTGGAAGCTCATTATTAGTAAAGAGTCATAAAATGGACGCTTTCAATGATGAAATAAAACCATTTTGGCATTTTCATCCAGAAATTGAATTAGTTTACGTTAATAAAGGGAGAGGAAAACGTCATATAGGTAATCATTTATCTTATTTTAATAACAGTCAGTTATTGCTTATTGGTTCTAACTTACCACATAATGGTTTTACGGATCGTTTAACTATTAATGGCTCTGAAACCTTAGTGCAATTTAAGCCAGAATTTTTAGGAGAACATTTTTTTGATATTCCAGAAATGGGAAAAATAAACCGATTATTTGAGCGCTCTAAAAAAGGGATTCTCTTTGGTGTTAAAACAAAGCAGAAATTAGGACCTAAAATTGAAAAGTTAAACGAAAAAGAGGGTTTTAAAAAGATACTGATACTATTAGAAATATTACATGGTCTAGCAAAATCTGAAGATTATACACTGCTAAATGCAGATGGATTTGCATTTGAAACGGAGCCGCAAGACAGTGCTAAAATTGATATTGTTTTTAATCATGTTAACGAAAATTTCCAACAGCATATTAGTTTAGATGAGATTGCAGCTAAAGTGAGTATGACGGTTCCTGCATTTTGTCGTTACTTTAAAAAAGTAACAGGGAAAACATTCACCAAACTAGTTAATGAGTATCGGATTGTACATGCGACCAAACTACTTTCAGAAAGTCAAATGAGTATCGCAGATGTGAGTTTTGAATGCGGATTTAATAATTTCTCTCATTTTAATAAGTTATTCAAAGAATTTACCGGAAAAAGTGCTTCTAAGTATAGGGGTGAGCTAAAGTTAATGTTACAATAGTTAAATTTTACTATGTATGGAAGATAAAATAGAAATTGCAATTGTGTATTACACCAAAAAAGGTCAAGACATTATAGATGCTGTAAACTCTAATAGTAGTTTAACTGCAGATGAGATTATTCATTATGGCGAAGAAATGGCGGTTATAGAATATAAATTGACTGCTTTAGAAGTTGCCAAAGAGAATTAGTCTTTTATTTTTTACCTTTCCACTCAGCATAGAATTGCTTTAAAAAGTCTTCCATATATTTATGGCGCTCTAAGGCAATTCGTTTCCCAGTTTTAGTATTCATTTGATCTTTAAGCAACAATAACTTTTCGTAAAAATGATTTATTGTTGGTGCTTTAGCGGCCTTATATTCCGCCTTAGTCATGTTCAGATTTGGCTTAATTTCTGGATTATACAAAGGTCTATCTTTAAAGCCTCCATAATTAAAACAGCGCGCAATACCAATAGCACCTATAGCATCAAGTCTATCTGCATCTTGCACCACATCCATTTCCTTTGAGGAAAAAGAGGGGTTTAAATCAAAAGAATTTTTGAAGGACATGTTCTCAATGATTTGAGTAACATGTTCTATTATTTCGCTATCTACGTTATGTTTTAGAAGAAATTCGCTAGCTATTCTTGGCCCAATAGTTTCATCTCCATTATTAAATTTAGGATCTGCAATATCGTGTAATAAAGCAGCTAAAGAAACCACAGTTCTATCAACATCTTCTTGTTTTGCAATAAGCAAAGTATTCTTGTAAACACGTTCTATATGAAACCAATCGTGACCACCTTCGGCATTTTTAAGTTCGCTTTTTACGAAGCTGATTGTAGCATCAATGATATTTGATTCGGATATTTCCATGCTTTAGGTTTACGCAGGATCTACCCACTTAAACTGAAACGAATTTTCAGGAATTTTAATACGCTCAGATAAACGATACATCCTAGGAGGTAATTTCATTAAATAATCTCTAGCTTTTTCAGCTTCTTCGTTTAGTCCAGTAATATTGCCAATATCCCAACGGTCAATTAATTTTTGAAGAATATCTACGTAGTCGTTAGAGGTATAAACACCGATACGTTGAGCAGTATATGAAAATTCCTCAAAAGCAGCACCAATACTTTCACCAGATTCTCTTAAGAAATGTGCTGGCATGGCGATTTTACGTTTCATCATATCATGAAAAGCCATCATCATCTGGCTAGGATCTACAGTAAAAATACGCTCTACAAACTCTGAATAAGCATGGTGGTGACGCATTTCGTCTCCTGATATGATTCTACACATCTTTGCTAATCTTTTATTGCCTTTTTCTTTTGCAATTTTGGCCACACGATTGTGTGAAATGTATGTTGCTAATTCTTGAAAACTAGTATAAACAAAGTTTTTATACGGATCTTCTGTCGGTACCAATATCAAAACCATCATTGATTAAGTATTGTGTGGTTTTTTCAATTTCTTTCATGTTTACACGACCAGAAAGGTACAAGTATTTATTCAGCACATCTCCATGTCGATTTTCTTCACCTGTCCATTGACGTATCCACTTAGACCAACCGTTTCTTTCGACTTGGTCAATACCTTCAACATCCATAAGCCATGATTCGTAGCTTGGTAAAGCTTCCTCTGTAATCATATCACCAACTAATACAACCCAAAAATCATAATCTAATTCTTTAGACAATTCTCTAATCTCTCTTACCTCTTCGTAAAATGATTCTTTTGTAGAATCTGGTAAAAAATCGGTTGGCTGCCAAATATTTTCAACAGGAATTAAGTATTTTTCAATAAGAGATTCCACATCTTTTTCAAGATGTTGCATCACTTCTAATCTCACGTTTTTTAGAGACATACTTGATGGAATTTTGATGGTTATATTTGAATGGATTCTACAATAGTATTTTCTACCTCTTGCAGTAATTCATCCCTATTTGTAAAGTTAGCAATTTCTAAAGGCTTATGCACCGTAAATTTAATATGATTTCCTATTCCCATTGGGAATTTTCCATAGCGCAACATTTTCCAAGAATTATTCACCGTTATAGGAACAATTAATGCAGAAGGTACTTTCTTTAATAAAACTTCGAGTCCTTTGGTTTTAAATGGTCTTGGATTACCATCCTTGCTTCGTGTCCCTTCGGGAAAAATAACAGCAGCTCTTTTGGTGTCTTCAATATATTCTCCAAATTTCATCATAGCCGGTAGGGCTTGTCGCGGATTTTTACGATCTATTAAAACCGAACCTCCATGACGTAAATTATAAGATACACTTGGAAATCCTTTACCTAGTTCTTTTTTAGCAACAAACTTTACATGGTGCTTGCGCATATACCACATAATAGGCGAAATGTCGTACATACTCTGATGATTAGACACAATGATTAAAGGTCTATCTGTAGAAATTTGGTGTGGATTGTTAAATGTAAACCGTGTTCCTAATACATTAAGGCAACGCATTAGGCAAAATTGCAAAGCATCTACACTTTTTTTAAGTGCTTTATAGCCGAAAACGCGATGACAAAACCATTCAATAGGATGAAAAATAACTAAGGTTAGCCCAAAGCAAATAAAATAAAGGGTGGTTAATGGATATGCTAATAGTTTTTGCATGGCATAAAAATAAAAAACCACGATGAAAATCGTGGTTTAAATTTTTAATATTTCAATTATTATGAACAATGCTCGTTATAAGCATCCATAAGGTTTTCTGAAATTAACTCTGCAGGACGACCTTCTATATGATGACGCTCTAACATGTGCACTAATTCACCATCTTTAAATAAAGCCATACTTGGCGAGCTTGGTGGAAAAGGAATCATATATTCTCTTGCTTTGTCAGTTGCCTCTTTATCTACACCTGCGAAAACAGTAACTAAATTAGTTGGTCGCTTTGCATTCTGTAAACTCATACGAGCTCCTGGTCTAGCATTTGCCGCAGCACAACCACAAACTGAATTTACAACCACTAAAGTTGTACCTTCTTTGGCGATCGCATTATCTACAGCTTCTGTTGTATGTAATTCTTCAAAACCTACGTTGGTCAAATCCTCACGCATTGGTTTTACTAATTCTGCTGGATACATATTTTTTAATTTTAATTAATCTTAATTTGTTCCGATAGTTATCGGAACACAAAGATACTGAAAAATAGTGTGAAGCTATATCAATTCAGTTAGCAGATTAAATGGTGGTATTTTAGTTTTCAATGGTAACAAAAATTAAAAATTATAGACTAACAAGTAGTATATTTGAACTTTAGAATAAATAAAACAACACATGAGTTTTGCAAAATGGGTAGGAGGCGCAATTGGTTGGTCTTTTGGTGGGCCAATTGGTGCTATAATCGGATTAGCAATTGGCAGTTTTGTCGATAATTTATCAGGTAATGGCACGCCATTACTGGGAGAGCGACAAACGGGAAGACAACGACAAGATCCGTATAGGCAACGACCAAGACAAACCAGACAACGACCAAAAACACAGTCAGGAGATTTTGAAGTCAGCTTGTTAATATTAGCATCTATTGTTATCAAAGCCGATGGTAAACAAGATCAACGTGAACTCGATTATGTGCGTCAACAATTTAGGAATATGTATGGCAAGGATAGAGCGAATAAGGCTTTTGAATTGTTTAAACGTATATCAAAACAGAATATATCTACAAGACAGGTTTGTTTGCAGATTAAGCAGATGATGGATCATGCCTCACGATTACAGTTACTTCATTTCTTATTCGGGATAGCGAAGTCTGATGGACATGTTGCAGACTCTGAAATTCGCCAGATTTATACTATATCTGGTTATTTAGGGATTAGTAATAAAGACTATGAGAGCATTAAAGCCATGTTCTACGATATTACCAATAATGCCTATAAGGTTTTAGAGATAGATAAGAATGTTTCTGATGATGCTGTGAAAAAAGCGTATCGTAAAATGGCTAAAAAATACCATCCTGATAGAGTTGGACATTTAGGTAAAGAACATCAAGAAGGTGCAGAAGAGAAGTTTAGGCAAGTGCAAGCTGCTTATGAGCATATTCAGAAGGAGCGTGGGTTTAAATAGAGTTTAGTTTGCAGTCTCGTTGCAACAGGTAGTTACTTACCCTTAAGACACTAATTTAATCATAAAAGCCTCTTAAATTTAAGAGGCTTTTAAAACTATAATAAAAAGGGTTAAACCTTTATTCGTATATAAATTCAATATTAGAATCTAATTCTCCATCATAAAAAGACATCGCTGTAATTGGGTAGTCATCAGAATTATAAGTATATGAAGTTGTTTCTGTATCCACAAAATCTCCTTGATCATCAATTCTTTGAGTAACGTTATTACCAGAACCGAAAATCATCTCAAAGCCATTTTCAGACGCATTCATTATAAGCGCTATAGTATTGATACTAAAAATGTTTTTATAAGCACTATTTTTAGAATCATATTGAAAACTTACTGTATCACCACTATCATGGCTAATTTCTGTAATATTTCCATTTGCAACTGTATAGTCTGTTGTTCCGATATTTTCAGTTTGAGATGAGAAATCACCTCTAAATAATTCTAAACTTATATTTGAATTATTTTCATTATAAGTTAATATATGTTTTACACCAATATTTTCTCCATCAATATCAAACAAATAATTTGTAAACTCTGTTAGTAAACCTTCAGAGTTATATGCTAAAATTACATATTCTACCAGATCAGTATCATCTAGAAAATTAACTCTTACCAAGTTATTGTTCGCATACTCAAAAGTTGCTGAGTAATTTTCATCAAGGGCAGATGAAGAATCAATAATACTCGTTAAGTTAGAGTCATTATAATTAAATTCTATTGTGAATTCAGCATTTTCGTCTACAATATTGTAGTTGATTTGCTTTATTAATACATCATCCTGATTTCCTCCATCACCACCATCGTTATCTGTACTTTCATTAGAACATGCAAAAATTAGAAGCAATAAATTAATAAGTAGGAAAGGTTTTAATTTCATGATTATTTTTTTACAAATTAAGCCACAAAACTAAAATAAATTCAGAATATAGCTCTTAAATATTCAAAATTATTTCTTATTTCTTAATCACCTTCTCAGTAAATATAACCTGTTGATTAGTACCTAAAACCTGAGCAAAATACAATCCACTAGAAAGTGATTGATTAAACTTAAAAGACGTTGACAGAGAAATATCTGTTGTTTCTCCGATTACTTTTCCTGTTATATCTATTATTCTGATTTTTGAAATAGTTCCAATTGAATTTGATGGGATAAGGATATTCAATTCTTCACTGAACGGATTAGGATATAATTTAACTTGAAAATCAAGATCGTTTTCATCGACAGATAAATTTGCACCTGCACAAATGACTTCTAAATCAGAGATTGAGCACCAAGGACCAGTATATGTTGCGGCACCTGTAACAGTTAGTTTTATGTACCTTACTACTGCCAAATTGAAAGTATCATTTATAGATGTTGACTGTGCGGTATTGGTTTGTCTATCTACAAGTGTAACAAAACCAGAATCTGCTGAGGTCTCAGAACCTTCAACTAAATATTGATAATCTCTACTCTGATATGGAAACATGTTTATTTCATTTACGTATAAAGGATCACCCAAGTCAAAAACCATAGATTGAGGAAAAGTTTCAGCAGACCAACGATTATCTGGGTCACCGTCAATAACATTACTCGCTGGATTTTCCGCTTGTTGGTCGGTAAAACTAACCACAGTTGCTACTAAAGAAAGGTTAGTGCCTTGTACGCAATCAGGCGGAGTTAGTGGTCCTAAAACGGCAATACTAGCTGAATCTATGAATGAACCATCTGCAGTAGTTGCTGTGATATTTATCGTTCCTTCACCAACTGCAGTAACCAAACCATTTGCGTCAACTGTTGCTATTGATTCATCTCCAGATGACCATGTTACGCTCATATTAGTAGCATCACTTGGTGTAATTATAGCTGTAAGCTGTTGTGTTCCGTTTATAGCAAGTACAACGGTCTCAGGACTTACTGTTACTCCTGTAACTGGAATAGGAGCACAATTTGTTCCATAATCTGTTGGAGGACACGTGCTAGAAGAAGACATGCCAGTAGCATCTAAATAACAAACACCTATTGTATTTCCAACAGAAGTATCAGTAATAGGATTTGGGTTTGTTGCTGTACCAGAAGCTCCGACAATTTCATGTGCACCTACGTCTTTACCTGTTGTTGGTCTTGTAAGACCTTCTATATCTATACTTACATCATTATAAGTACCTGTTGCTGTATTAGCAGCTGGTCCTGTAGTACTTGGTTTAAAAATCTCACCACTAGCTGCAAAATTTGCATTTGCATCTGTGATGCCAGGATCAGTAACTCCTATTGGTGAACCTCCAAAAATATTTCCATCATAATTCATTTGACCTCCTATCGAAGCAACATCCCCTGACACAATAGTACCATTAGTGCTGTAAATGGCATTATTAGCAATAGTTCCTGATGGAATGTTATTCCCTCTAGAATCATTAAAATAGATCGGATCATCAGAATCATAAATAGTATTAAAGGCAATAAGAACGTTGCTTACAGTTTGGTAACCATTACTTGTTCCGCCAGAAGCTGCATTACCTCCCATTAATGTTATACCATTATTAAAAGAATCAGACGTATTATCCAAATCTTGCATGTAATTATTAATGATTATATGATCTTGGTCAGATACTCGTATGCCACCAGATTTTGTTTTATTTTCGCCCATGAAATAGTTGCCTTCTACTCTGGCTTGAGCGCCATGCCTTAATACTAATGAACCTCTGCAGTTTCTGAATGTATTATTACGAAACGTGTTTCCTAAACTTTTGTTAGAAATAATCTCATTTTCACCATCTACGTCCTGAAAATAGTTGCCTTCCACTAAAACCGAAGCGTTTTCGGTTTGTTGAGAGCTAGATCCTATTCTTATACCTTCAGAATCTCCAGAATTTGTACGTCCATCTTTAGGTGTTACATTATAAAAGTAGTTACGAAGTATATTATGACCAGCAGTACCACCATTATTATACGACAGTTCTACTAAAATGCATACACCAGTAGTATCTTTATTGAGAAATGAGCAATTTTCGATAGTATTATTAGAACCATAAAGTACAGTCCATCTACTTTTTGCATCAGGTTCTGCAGGATCTTCTACTTGTAAATCATTGAATGCACAATTCCGCAGTATACAATTGTTTGCAAAATCTGAGTTAGAACCACTTCTTCTAAATTCAACATGGTTATTAAATCCAATACCACCATCCCAATAAAAACCGTCAACTATCAAGTATTCTCCCCATATATTCATTCTAGACTCTCCAGTAAAAATTACACCTCCGGGTGTTTCAGCCCTTAATACAATCGGACTACCAGATTCTCCTATGGCATTAAAGTCAATATCTTGGTTTGAATAAGTACCATTTGTCCAAGTAACAACATCACAAGGTTGCAAACTAAGATTGTTGAATTGACTTGCCGAATTCACAGTGTAATCAATAGCTGAAACAGTTTGAGTAACTAATAATAGAGTGATGAGTAAACCGTAAAAGTGTAGTTTTGATGCCATAGGAAGAGTTCTTTAGTTGAAATAATTGGTAAACCAAATTGGTTTACCAATTATAAATATAATTATTATATTAGTATTTCAGCAAAAATCTTCGTTAAAATGATGCTTTAGACGTTAACCTCTAAATAAAAAGAAATCATCTTTCATGTCTTCAATTTGAGCATCTTCGTTGGTGATGATGTAGTCAATTGCTTTAGAAGTAAATTCATCACCTTTTTTAGTTAATGAAACGATATTATTTTCAATAAGAATCATATTGTTTTTCTGAGCTAGATCTAGAACAGTTTTAGATCTCACTTTTTGCCAATTAATATGCTCGTTGAGGTGATTAACATGGCGTTCCTCAAGATCATCATGATTTTTTAAGTGTAATAAAAATGTCAATAAGGAAACTTCTGTTCGCTGTTGTCTTTCTCTGTACATCACAGCAATAATACCTTTAGTTGGTGCAAATAAATACACTGATAAAAAGACTAATCCGAGAACTGTTGTTATAGAACCTGCGATTGATGCATCTAACCAATGTGCCACCCAATAGCCAAGTATGGCGCTGAAAATTCCGAACCCAATTGCTAAAGCTAGCATTTTCTTTAAATCTGTAGTTAATAAATAGGCAGCAGCTGCAGGTGCAATCATCAATGCAACAACTAAAATTGCTCCAACAGCATCAAAAGCTCCTACAGTAGTTACAGAGGACACCGACATTAATCCGTAATGTAAAATAGCTGGTGAAAAACCGAGAGAAGCTGCCAGACCTTTGTCAAAAGTACTCACCTTTAGCTCTTTAAAAAATGCGATTAATAATGTTATTGTAATAAGTAGAATTGTACCAACAATCCAAAGAGACTTTGGACCAACATCCGTTCCTCCGATTAATAATCTATCGAATGGAGCAAAAGCCAATTCACCAAGTAAAACAGCATCTACATCTAAATGAACATCATTGGCGTTCTTTGCTATCATAATCACACCAATACTAAATAATGCTGGAAATACAAGTCCTATGGCTGTGTCTTCTTTAACTAGTCCAGTTTTTTGTATGTATTCTACTAATACTACGGTTATAATTCCTGTTAACGCAGCTAGAAGGATTAGCAATGGTGAATTTAGATCGTGAGTAATAAAGAAACCAATTACAATTCCTGGTAAGATAGAATGACTAATGGCATCACTTATCATTGCCATTTTTCTTAGTACTAAAAACGTCCCTGGAATAGCGCAAGCAACTGCTACTAAACTCGCAATAAGTTGTATTTCTATTTGTGCACTACTCATCTTCTGTGGTTCGTTTAGTGTACAGATTGGCTGCTGTTTCAAATCCTGTTTTTGTTAAGCTCCACATATTCCCTTGGAGTAGAACATAATCTTTGTCTACTAATTTTTGAAGGGTAGATTTTGTGTATCCTTGAAAACTATTTAAAAGTTTTATAGCATGAGGATGAGAAATATCTTCATGTGTAGCAGCAATTTGATGCATAAATGCTAAGGTTTTGTGCAACTCTAAATCGCGTCTATTTTTTATGAATCTAATTTGTTTAAATAATAAGCCACGACTAGGTGAAAAAATAAATGAAATTACAACAAAGACTCCTGCAACAAGAACTATTACAGGACCAGTAGATAAATTATTCTGACTTGCACTAATTGCAGTGCCAAAAACTCCCGAAAATGCTCCAAAAAGCGCAGCTAAAAATACCATTACAGACAAACTATTAGTCCATTGTCTTGCAGCGGCGGCAGGAGCTAAAAGCATGGCGCTCATTAAAACAACACCAACCGTTTGTAAGCCCAAAACAATAGCTAGAACAATAAAACTTGTAATGAGTATATCGATAAATTTGGTGTTAAAACCTAAAGTTTTAGTGTAGTCTGCATCGAACAGTAAGATTTTAAATTCTTTCCAAAATGTAAGCATTACTAGTAAACAAAGTCCAGTCACTAAAGCCATCAACCAAACATCACTTACAACTAATGTAGCTGCTTGTCCGAAGAGGTATTTATCTAATCCTGCTTGGTTGGCATTAGGCTGTTTTTGAATAAATGTAAGTAACAACATTCCAAATCCAAAAAACAAGGATAATATTAAGCCTAAAGCTGTATCTGATTTTAAATGGGTTTTGGTAATTATACCTCTAATCCAAAATGTTCCAATAAGACCACTAATTAAAGCTCCAAAGAGTAGTGTATTGCTATCTTTTGCTCCTGTGATTAAAAATGCTATAGCTATTCCTGGTAGTGCAGCATGAGAAATAGCATCACCTAATAAACTTTGTTTTCTAAGTACAGCAAAACTTCCAAGCATACCAGTAACAGCACCTAGAATAGCAGTTCCTAGTGTAATGGTTCTTAATGTGTAGTCTGTAAAGACAAGTTCTATGTATTCTACTAAATCCATTTGTCATCCTGAACTTGTTTCAGGATCTAGTTCATTTTAGTTTCAATTCGTGAGATTCCTGCCTTCGCAGGAATGACGGTTACTCCTGTATACTCACTTTATAATTTATACCATAAGTTTTAGTCAAATTATCATCATTAAAAATATCTTTAACAGGTCCTGTGGCAATTTTCTTTACGTTTAAAAAGGTCACCCAATCAAAGTACTCTGGAACGGTTTGCAAATCGTGATGTACTACTATGACCGTTTTACCCGCTTTTCTTAATTCTTTTAAAATATTGATAATTGCAATTTCTGTGGTGGCATCTACACCCTGAAAAGGTTCGTCCATAAAATAAATAGAGGCATTTTGTACTAAAGCTCTAGCTAAAAATATACGTTGCTGCTGTCCACCAGAAAGCTGACTTATTTGTCTATTTTTAAAAGCTAACATCCCTACTTTTTCCAAAGCTTCTAGAGCTGCTTTTTTTTCTTTTTGACCAGGTCTTTTTATCCAACCTAAGCTTCCATAAGTTCCCATTTTAACAACATCTAACGCTGTCGTTGGAAAGTCCCAATCTACACTACCCTTTTGAGGTACATAAGCGACTAATTGTCGTTGTTCTTCATAAGATTTTCCATAAATACTAACGCTACCAGCAATAGGTTTTAATATCCCTAAAATCGCTTTAATGAGTGTGGATTTTCCTGCGCCATTTGGTCCAACAATAGCCATTAAAACCCCTTCAGGGATTTCTAAATCGATGTCCCAAAGTACAGGTTTGTAGTTGTAGGCAACGGTTAAATCATCAACTTTTACGGCTATTTTTTTCATCATTCTTTTTATTATGAACTTAACTTACTGCAGCGCAGTAACAATAGTTTTGATATTGTAACGGTACATACCAACATAAGTTCCTTCTGGAGTGCCAGCATTTCCTAAAGCATCGGAATAAAGTGTGCCTCCAATTTCAACATCATGTCCTTTGGATTTTACAGCTTCTTGTAAGGCTTCAATAGTTCGTTGAGGTACTGAGCTTTCAATAAAAATTGCTTTAATATCATTTTCGATGATGAAAGCTGCTAATTTTTGAACATCTTGTACTCCTGCCTCTGTGGCTGTAGATAAGCCTTGTAAGCCAACCACATTAAAACCGTATGCTTTCCCGAAATAATTAAACGCATCATGAGCCGTTACTAATATTCTTTTCTCTGGCTCTAGTGAATTAACAACACCTTGCACATCTTCTTTTAACACATCTAAATCTGCTAGATAACGTTTTTCATTCGCTCTAAATATCTCTGCATTTTTTGGATCTTTTTCGCACAATACAATAGTTACTTTTTCTACAAATTGTTTAAAGAAATCAATATTGAACCATACATGCGGATCGTAATTTGAAGCAAAATAATCTGAACCAATAAGCTGTTTTTTATTTATTTCGTCTCCTAATGCAATTGGTGATTTACCGCTACTTCCCATTTTTTCAAAAACATCTACAAGCTTGCCCTCTAAATGTAAACCGTTATAAAAAATAACATCAGCATCGACTAGTTTTGAGACATCACCTTCACTAGCTTTGTATAAATGTGGATCCACACCGCTTCCCATTAATCCTTGAACATTTATGGAGTCTCCACCAATGTTTTTTACCAAATCCGTAATCATTGTTGTGGTGGTTACGACATTTAGTTTTCCGTTCTCTTTTGTTTCATCTTTACAACTAAAAACAAGTACAATCGCTAAAAGTAATATTACATTTTTCATATATAAATTATTTTTTACGCATTCTATAGCTTAATCCCATTCCTAATAATAAATCCTGACCATCAGTAATGCTTGTACCTGCATAGATATCGAATTGCAAATCTTTTGAAGCCAAGTAGGTGAAACCAGCATCCCAATAATGATTAGCAGAACTGTCTTCTGGTAAATCGCCGTATAACTCGGCATAAAACCCAAATTTATCTGAAAGACTACAACCATAAGCAAGCGTATAAATAGCTGCCATTTCGGGTGAGTCATTTCCCCATTGTGCACCGATATTATAACCCAGACTCGATTTTTCAGATAAAGTATGCGATAAAGAGAATCTGAAATCTATAGCTGTCGTTTCTGGTCTGAAATCAGCAGAAGCACTAAATATAGGAAACACATGACCAATAAGTGCAATTTCTGGCATACCGTCTTTTTCTTCAGCAATATCAATTTTTACACCTAAAAGTAGAGGCGAAAGCCCACTTATAACATTGTCTAGTTTGTTGCCATTTAATTTGGTTGTTCCTTCTACAAAATTCCAGCCTAAACGTAATTCTAGATTATCAAGGATTCCATATCGTACCAACATAGTGTTGTAGGTGAAGGTTTCTGACTTAAGGTTATTCTCTTCAAAAGATTCGTATAAACCTCCTGTTTCTAATTGTAAAACCCCTTTACCAACTGTAGATGAAGCTTCTGTAGCATCTGGTCTATCTGTTACTATTGCTCCAACGTCTTCCATTTCTTGAGCAAACAAAAATATATTTGTTAATAGTGTTAGTGATAACATCAAAAAGACCTTTCGACTGCCTGCCTGTTTGGTAGACTGGTGATCAAGGTGACATTGAGTTTTTAAATTAGTTAATTTCATTGACATAAATTAAGGTTGTAAAATCTTGGTTTAATAAAATGGTATTATTTTCTACTGAAAGTTCAGTCATTTTGTTTTTTTTGAATTGTTTAGAAACTTTCAATTCATGACCATATTTTAATTTATGATGTGCACAGAACTCAAAGAATTCTTTATCATCACTCATCAATCTAGATATAATATATTGTTTTCCTTCCTCAGCATTTGAAAGTGCAATAGACGTATCGGTTGTTGTTATTTCTCCATCTGCATTTGGAATAGGGTCACCATGAGGATCAAATTTAGGATGCCCTAAATAAGCACTTATTTTATTAGCTAATAAATCAGAGGTTTGATGTTCTAAAAGTTCGGCTTCCTTATGAATGTCGTGAAGCGACATATCGAACATTTTAAATAAGAACGCTTCCCAAAGGCGATGCTTTCTTACAATATCCAAAGCCATTTTTCTACCTTTATCTGTAAGCTGTAACTCTTGATACTTTTCGTAATGCAATAACTTTTTTACAGCCAGTTTTTTAGCCATATCAGTTGCAGCTGCATTAGAAATTCCAAGTTTCTTAGCAATATTACCTGGCTTGGTATTTTTGGCATCATGAGAATTATTTTTGTAAATGGCTTTTACAAAGTTTTCAATAGCAATAGACATTTTTAATAGCTTTAATTGATTTTTAAGTAAGCTTAAAAATTTTTCAAATGTAGCTAAAAAAATCCGTGCTATCAAACACGGATTGTATATTTTATTTACTAATTTCAATGGCAACCACAACCATCATCACTTCCGCAAACTTTGGTAGATTTTGCTTTTTTAGGTTTCCAGATAAACTTTTGTACTAAGAATATTAGCGCTAAAGTAAGTGCAGAAAAAACTAATATATTTTGAATTATGGTATTCATCTATTTTAATACTTGAAATGCTATCAATGCTACAATATACGCAAAAGCACTCATTATTACTAACTGATACATTGGCCATTTCCATGAATTGGTTTCACGTTTTACGATTGCCAATGTACTCATACATTGCATTGCAAAAGCATAGAATAATAGTAATGATATTCCGGACGCAAAGTTAAATAGCGGACCACCAAGAATTGGGTTGACTTCTCCAGCCATTCGGTTTTTAATGGTTTCTTCTTCATCACTACCAACACTGTAAATGGTTGCAAGGGTACCAACAAACACTTCGCGCGCTGCGAAAGAACTGACAATGGCGATTCCAATTTTCCAATCATAACCCAAAGGTCTAATAGCAGGTTCTATGGCATGACCAGCAATACCAATAAACGAATGTTCTAATTTGTGTGATGCTATTTTTTGTTGTAATTCTTCTTCCGATAAATTTTCAGAAGCAAATTGTTCGGTAACTATGTTTTCAGCATTATTGAAGTTTTCACCAGGACCATAAGAGGCTAAGAACCATAGTACAATAGAAATCGCTAAAATAATTTTACCAGCGCCAAATACAAATGCCTTCGTTTTTTCTATAACGGTTAAAACTACATTTTTTAGAAGTGGTAATTTATAGTTTGGCATTTCAACCACAAAGAAGGTTTTGTTTCTAATTTTAAGAATTTTATGTAAAATCCAAGCAGAACCAACAGCTGCACCAAAACCAATGAGGTATAGTAGCATCAAGGTTAAAGCTTGGTAACTCAATCCGAAGAAACGTCCTTCAGGAATGACTAAAGCAATGATAATAAGATACACAGGAAGTCTGGCCGAACATGTAGTAAAAGGAGTCACCAATATGGTGATTAAACGTTCTTTCCAACTTTCAATATTGCGTGTCGCCATAATCGCTGGAATGGCACAAGCTGTACCAGAAATTAGTGGCACAACACTTTTACCGCTAAGCCCAAAGCGTCGCATAATCCGATCCATTAAAAATACCACACGACTCATATAACCACTTTCTTCTAAGACTGAAATAAATAAAAATAAAAAAGCGATTTGAGGAATAAAAATAACAATACCACCAAGGCCTGGAATAATACCTTCGGCTAATAAGCTGGTAAATGCTCCTTCTGGTAATACACTTTTAGTCCACTCACTTAATGAAGCAAAAGTACTATCTATAAAATCCATTGGTACACTAGACCAATCGTAAATAGCTTGAAAAATGGTGAGTAGAATGATACCAAAAATTAAATAACCCCAAACCTTGTGCGTTAAAATTCTATCGAGTTTTATACGTAAATCCTTAGCACTCGCTAGGTCAATGGTCTGTCCTTTTTTGAGGGTATCGTTTATAAACTGATAGCGCTTTATAGTTTCCTTTTGCTGTAATTTTTTAAGATCTCCTTTGGTTTTAGTTTTGAAATTTGAAACGGCATCAATGGTTTTTCTATCGGTCTTCCCAAAGTTAACATCTTGGGTAATTACTAGCCAAAGTTTATATAACAATTGATTAGGAAAGGCTTTTCTAAGGTTGTTAAAGTAATCTTCGTCAATAGAAGACGCATTCATGCATGGTTTAACAGAGAGCTCTCTGAAATTGGTAATAAGCTCCTTTAATTCGCTGATGCCTTTGTTCTTTCTGGTGCTGATTAAGGCAATTTTAGTTTCAAGCTGTTGTTCTAAATACTTTATATCTAAAGAAATGCCTTTATATGCCATTCGATCCGACATATTAATAACTAATATCGTTGGAATTTCTAAATCCTTTATTTGTGTGAATAGTAATAAGTTTCTTTTTAGATTTTCAACATCACTAACGACAACGGCAACATCTGGAAAATCTTTATCATTTTTATTTAGAAGCAATTCTATAACCACATTTTCATCAAGTGATGAGGCATTTAAACTATATGTTCCTGGTAAATCTATGATATGTGCTTTTACACCTCGAGGTAATTTGCAAACACCTTCTTTTTTTTCGACAGTTATTCCAGGATAGTTACCAACTTTTTGGTTAAGGCCTGTCAATGCATTAAAAACAGATGTTTTTCCTGTATTTGGATTACCGATAAGTGCAACGTTAATCTGCTTAGCCATTGACGGTTTCTATTAAAATGTGAATCGCAGTTTCTTTTCTTATGGCTAAATGAGAACCATTAATATTGAGGTACATAGGATCTGCAAAAGGAGCCACTTGCACAAGTTCTACAGAATTACCAGGTAAACATCCCATTTCGAGAAGTTTCAAAGGGATATGTATAGAAGAAACATCAGTAATAATGCCTTGTTGCCCGCGTTTTAGTTCTGCTAATGTCAAGCTTATTCTTATTTAGATTGATTTTAAAGAAGCAAAAGTAAGCTAAAAAATTAAAGCGATAAAACCCTTTTTAAATAATTTAAGATTCGTCTTTTAAGGTTTTAATATCTTCCAGAAGTTTTGATATATCATCAGATTTTGTGCCATCGTAAAATCCTCTAATTTGTCTTTTTTTATCGATTAGCATAAAGTTTTCGGTATGTATCATATCATACTGATCACCATTACCATCCGTTTTTACAGCTAAATAACTTTTTCTGGCAAGCGCATAGATTTGCTTTTTATCTCCTGTTACTAAATTCCATTTTCGGTCTATGACACCTTTCTCTCTGGCATATTTTTTTAACTGAGCAACACTATCAATCTTTGGAGTTACGGAATGTGATAGCAACATAACATCATCATCACTAATAATCTCCTTCTGAATTTGATACATATGATCTGTCATTACTGGGCAAATAGTTTGGCATGTTGTAAAGAAGAAATCAGCTACATAAATTTTGTCTTTATAGTTGTCTTGAGTTACTGTTTCACCATTCTGATTAATTAAACTAAAATCTGCAATCTTGTGATATTTCTGCTGATGTTGAATGGTACTATCTACCAATTCTTCGCTCACCATGGCAGGTTGATATATTGGTAAAGGCTTCTTTACATTTAGAATATTATAAATTATAGCAATAATAATGACACAAAGGATTGAGAAGAATATTCCGAAGTTTTTATAACCTTTAAAAAATGAAAGAAATGACATTATAATTATGTTGAAAATTTGAATTGCAAAGGTACGACCCAAGCTATTTTTCTTGAACTTTTTTAACAGAAATATGATGATTTAATCTAATAGATTGATAAATCGATGTTAAAAATAAATCGAATAGAAATACAATAGTTTTCTAAATGCCTTGAAAAGATTACTTTTGTCAATCGAAATTTGAAAATGACTACATGGAATTTGTAATAAAAATATCCCAATTCTTACTAAGCTTATCCTTACTAATTGTATTACATGAGCTAGGACACTTTATACCTGCAAAACTTTTTAAAACTAAAGTTGAAAAGTTTTACCTCTTTTTTGATGTTAAGTTCTCTTTATTTAAAAAGAAGATTGGAGAAACCGAATATGGTATTGGTTGGTTACCACTTGGTGGTTATGTGAAAATTGCAGGAATGATAGATGAGAGTATGGACAAGGAGCAAATGGCTCAACCTCCACAACCTTGGGAGTTTCGTTCTAAACCAGCATGGCAGCGCCTTATCATTATGTTAGGTGGTGTGACGGTTAATTTTATTTTGGCTTATATAATTTTTGTATTTGTAGCATTTGTTTACGGAGATACAGATATAAAAATAGATAGCTTAAAGGGTGGTTATTTGGTTGAAAATCAAGTTCTTTTAGATTCTGGTTTTAAAACAGGAGATAAAGTATTAGCAATTAATGACCAAGACATTGAAAAAGATTCTGAAATAGGTCAGTATATTATTGGAGCTGAGCAGATTACTGTTGATAGACAGGGTGAAAAGAAAGTCATTGATTTACCTGAGAATTTTTTAGGGCAGTTATCTGATGAAGGGAGTAGAAATTTATTTAGATACCGTTATCCTTTTATTGTAGAGTCTGTACCAGATTCTTCAGCTAATGCTGCGGTAGATATAAAAACAGGTGACGTTATCTTAAGTCTAAATGGCAAAAAGCTCGATTATTTTGATGAATTTGAAGGTGAATTAAAGAATTTAAAAGGTCAAACGGTAAGTGTAGAGATATTAAGAGATGAAAGTACCCTTGTAAGAGATTTGCAAGTTACACAAGAAGGCAAGTTAAATATATTTAGACTTATTGATGCTAAGCGATTTACTGATCTTGGATACTATGAGGTGATACGAAGAGAATATTCATTTGGAGAAAGTTTTGTTGCTGGTGGTAGTAAGTTTAAATCAACAATAGTTAACTACTTTTCTCAATTAAAAGCTATTTTTAATCCGAGCACTGGAGCTTATAAAGGTCTAGGTGGATTTAAAGCTATTTATGATATATTCCCAGATTTTTGGAGTTGGGAAGCTTTTTGGAAACTAACAGCCTTTTTATCTATAATGCTTGCGGTCTTAAACTTATTGCCAATTCCTGCTTTAGATGGAGGACATGTTATGTTTTTACTATATGAAATTATCTCTGGTCGTAAGCCAAGTGAAAAATTCTTAGAGCGTGCTCAAATCGTAGGATTCTTCATTTTAATAGCACTAGTGTTATTTGCTAATGGTAATGACGTTTTTAAAGCTGTAACTAAATAATTTTACTTCAAAAAAATTGAAGTTTGGTATTGTAGAGATTAAAAATAATTTTATATTTGCGCTCGCTAACGCGAAAAAACACATTCCTTCTTAGCTCAGTTGGTTAGAGCATCTGACTGTTAATCAGAGGGTCCTTGGTTCGAGCCCAAGAGAAGGAGCAAAAAAAGTCTAACATTTCTGTTAGACTTTTTTGTTTTATAAAGGTCTTAAGAATTATACTTTTTTTTCAACTGCTTCAGCATCTCAGAAGTCATCTCCATAAGGTTATAATCATGAGACCAATTCCAATCCTTACGTGCTACATTATCATCAATTGAAGATGGCCAACTATCTGCAATGGCTTGTCTAAAATCTGGTTTATAACTAATTGTAAAATCAGGTATCTGAGCCTTTATACTTTCAGCAATTTCTTCGGGTGTAAAACTAATGGCAGATAAGTTGTAACCAGATCTAATAGTTAATTTTTTAGCATCAGCTGCCATTAAATCAGTAGTGGCCTTTATAGCATCTTCCATAAACATCATTGGTAGTCTTGTGTTTTTAGATAAAAAACATTCATACTTTCCTGTTTTTAAGACTTCATGGTAAATTTCTACAGCATAATCTGTAGTACCTCCTCCTGGCATCGCTTTATGACTAATAATACCCGGATAGCGCAGACTCCTTACATCTACTCCATATTTGTTGTGATAATATTCACACCAACGTTCTCCAACTTGTTTTGTAATACCATAAACCGTTGTAGGTTCACAAATGGTATGTTGAGGCGTATTTTCATTAGGAGTTGTAGGGCCAAAAACAGCAATACTACTTGGCCAAAATATTTTATCTATAACTTTTTTCTTAGCTAAATTGAGTACATGAAACAATGAATTCATATTCAAATCCCAAGCTTCCATAGGATATTTTTCTCCAGTTGCACTTAACAATGCAGCCATCAAGTAAACTGTCTTTACATTATTTTGTTGGCAACAATCCTTTATAGCATTATAGTTTTTAGCATCTATAATTTCGAATGGGCCAGAATTAACCAAATCTAAATTTCTGGTGTTAATATCGCTAGCAATAACATTACTTACACCATGAATTTCTCTAAGTTTTGTGGTTAGTTCAGTACCTATTTGCCCACAGGCACCAATGATTAATATTTTTGAAGACATTCTTTCTAATTAGGTTATTCGCAAAAATAACAAGAATTCATCTCTATTGATATTAAAATTTTCAAAAAAAACAGTATTTTATTGCGATGTCTTTAATGAAAAAATTTTGAGTTTATATAATAGAATTTCAAAATATTAGTTTAATTATATTTACAGACAAATAAGTAACGCATGAAGATTGGATTATACGTTTTAAGTATATTGTGTTTTGTTCTCTTAAGTTGTGGTGACGATAAAAGCACTGATGAAGTTGTAGAGGAACAAAAAACAAATCAAGAACCAGTTATTACAGAAAAAGCTATTGAGAAATTTAAATATAAGGACTATGCGCTTAGCTCAGAAAGTGAAGATGCCATTGCGGAATGGGAAAATTATCAAGAACTGGCAATTCAAATCAGCTATTTAAAAAAGGCTGATTTATCATTTTTTAATGGTGATAAAGAAGAATTGAAAGAGTTCATTATGGATTTTAAAACTGCCACACCAAAAGAATTTCTTACCAATCCTATTAAGTCCAGAACGGCAATTATAGAAACTATGCTTTTAAAACTAAATGAAAATTTGACTCTAGATAATATAGAGAAAAAGGATAAACTATTAAGTGTTAAAGAAGTGCTGATAGCATTTTCTAATCTAAATTATCAAATAAATAAAAAATTAGAATACGATTATTACAATAAAATTAAGGCTGAATAATTACGTTATTATAGAACAAAAAATGCAGCTCATTGAGCTGCATTTTTTATATAATTCAATGAAGTTTTAATTCTTTTTTTCAGCAGCCGTTTGTTTTGCCAGCTGTGCTTTTTGAGATTCTAAAGCTTGTCTGCTTACTTTTGCTAAATTAAAATTAGGATCAAGAGCCAAGGCATCGTTCATTAATTTTAAAGCAGCATCAATATTTGCCTCTTTATTTTCAGAAAATGTTAGCAAACCTTTTAAATAATGTAAAGCTGCTTTCATTGATGTTTCATAAGGTTGTTGAGACTCATAGAATGCACGCTTCATATCATCCTTTACGTTAGCAAGTGCATAATCTATATTTAGTTTTGCACCTGGCAAATCATCGGTCTGAATTTTCATATCAGCCATATCATATGCTAAATACACATTTGGGTTACGTTTGTAAAGTACTTCGTAATGTTCTAAAGCCATTTTTGGCTGATTAAGATTTTTTAATGCTAAAGCTTTTACTTCCACATTCATATCAGAATCTGTCGCATTTTTTTCTACTCCGATGGTATTTAAAGCTTGCATATATTGTCCTTCCGAAAGATATATATATGCCAAAGTATCTTTACGAGCTACGGAAGGCTCTAAAACATCGAGATGTGTCATTGCATTAATAATGCCCTGAACATCACCTTGTTTTTTCATTTGTTTGTAAAATGCCTCGTAATGTTTTTTTAAATCTGCATTAGTCTGTGCAAAAACGCTTACTGAAAATAGCATAAGAACTGCAATTGTAATCTGTTTCATTTGTTTCTAGTTTATTGATTTTTATGGGTCAAATGGCTCTTTCGAAAAAATGCTCTTTAATAAAAGAGTGGATTTAGAAAATCAAAAGACTCATTTTATTCTTGTTTATTAATACTTAGATTGTTATTTCAAAAATTTAAAGGGCTCAAAACTATAAAAATTAATAGAAAATGGTCTTAAAAAACTATTAATTTCTATGGTGCTTCTATAAATCTATAGTTCAAAAGCTGTACCAATTTGGTGCTATCAATTATTTTTCCTTTACTTTTTTCTTTTGCATTAAATTGCGGTAAGGGTAAATTATGAAGTTTACAAAACTCAGAATAGTATAGTTTTTTATTGGGATGTTTTGGGTATGAAGCGTTTAGCGTTGTATTCCAAAGCTCGTTTTTGAGGATTGTAGCAATAATTTGAATACAATCTTCTTTATGAATTAAATTGATAGGAGCATCTGGATTTGAAACATCTGTTTTGCCAGATAAATATTTTGCAGGATGTCTATCTCCATCAAATAAACCACCAAAGCGCAAAATAGTAGTATTAAAATTAGAATTATTTTGAAGTTTTTGTTCTATCTCGATAAGTTGTTTAGCGCTATTTGATGCTGCGTTAGATGCAGTTAAACTAGTTATTATCGGAAAATGAGATTCATTTTTAAAGACTGAAGTTGAGCTTATATAAAGTACATTCTCAATCTTATGAGCTTCAATTGCTGTAATGAGATGGGATAATTCAATGACATGATTTTTATCTGGATTGCGTCTTAATCCTGGAGGAATATTAATTATAACCGTTTCACTTCCTTTTAAACATACAGAATAATTTCCAGAAATACCAGCTTCGTCTAAGCGAATTACAAACCCTTCAATAGCATGTTTTTTCAACAACTCTAATTTGTTTTCGGAAGTTGTAGAACCCTTAACTTTAAACCCTTCATTCATTAGAAATCTGGCTAAAGGAAACCCAAGCCAACCACAACCGATGATGCTTATTTGTTTTTTCAAGTTAAAAGGTTAAATATTAGCGATAAAAGTACGTAATATATAAGCTTATGATTTTTGATTTTGCTAAATAATTAATTTTAAGTAACTTTAAGATTAACACTAAAATTTAACGCTATGGGAATAAAGAGTTTTCAAGGTGCTCGAAAGCAGCAAAATGCTACGACACCAACGTCACTAAAAGTGAAAGATTATATGACTACAAATCTTATAACGTTTAGACCAGATCAATCTGTACAAGAGGTTGTAGAATCTTTAATTAAGTACAAAATTTCTGGTGGGCCTGTAGTTAATGAAAAGCAAGAACTTGTAGGTATTATTTCTGAAGGTGATTGTTTAAAACAATTGAGTGAAAGCCGTTATTATAATATGCCTTTAGAGCACGATAATGTTGAAAAGCGAATGGCCATAAATGTAGAAACGATTGATGGTAATTTAGATGTCTTTGATGCTGCAAATAAGTTTTTACAGTCTAAAAGAAGACGTTTTCCTATTGTAGAAAACGGTAAACTTGTTGGACAAATTAGCCAAAAGGATATTTTAAAAGCAGCACTTCAACTTAAAGGAGAAAATTGGAATAGCTCAACGAAAAGAGGATCTTAATCATCCCGTTTTACCAAAGCATAATAGTCTCCCTCTAGAGGTAAATAGCCTTGGTCATACACAAAATAATAGATGGTACCAGCTTTGGTGGTGTAAATGCTTGTAAAGTAGTTAAAATCAAATCCTTTTTCTATGAGTTTGGCTCGAGAGCATTTGGTCTTTTTGTTTGGGTTGAGGCTTTCTAAAATTCTATAATTTTTTCGTAATCTATTATTTGTATTTCTAATAAGATTTTTAGAATCCTTGTTTACGCGGTTGTTGTGTGCATTTCTGCAACCATCACTACAGAACTTCTTGTCAATTCTTCCTCTTATCTTATCACCACATTCTGGACATTGTTTTTCCATACGTTTACTTTAAGTATTTACAATATAATGATTATAAACCTTTTGCGATAATTACAATATTTGTGTTATTAACCTGTTGTGCATTTTGAGTGCCAAATTTAATTTATTCGTCGGTTCGAGTGATTTTGAGATACGAAAAATCGTATCGAGAACTCATTAGAATCTAAAATTCTGCTTCTCGATACAAATTTTTCTCATTTTCAATCGAAAAATCCACTCGAAGTGACGAATTTTATCAAAATTCACAACGGGTGGTATTAATAATTTCATAGACATTGACTTTAATGGTTTTAGTCTCAAACACCTTATAAAGATTTTCTAAGTGCTAAAATATAGCCCAAATGAATACCTTCATGAAAGTTATTAAATTCAATAGCATTTTCAACAGTATTTAACGTGCTTTTTGTGCTCACAGTATACTGATTATAAGTCTGAAACACTTTGTTGCTATAATCTTCTTTAGTTTTTTCAATTGGCGAGAATAACAAACCTTTTATAACATCTACTTCTGCTTGCGATAGATCCCGTTCGGTTTTAGTGCCTTTGCGATATGCTTCAACCATTTCATCAGACAGGAGCATCGGTAAACCTGATAGCTTGTAGATTAATAGCTGTTGTGTTACAATAGTGTGTGCAATATTCCAAATGATATTATTATTAAAACCGGTAGGTACTTTATTCAATTCTGTCAAAGAATGATTCTCTATAAAGCTCTTAAACAATTTTCTATTTTTTAAAGTAATATCAAACGCGTAATCCATGAGCATATATTTTTCTTAAATGTAATTAAAATTCGTATTAAATAAGGTTACTTTGTGATCTCAAAAATATATAGATATTTCGGATATGAAAAAAATATACTATTTAAGTACGTGCAATACGTGTACAAGAATTATTAATGAACTCAATCTACCTAAGGATTTTGTACTACAGGATATAAAAACAGAGCTGATAACTGAATCTCAGATAAAAGCTATGCGATCTCTTACTGATAGCTACGAAAGCCTATTTAGTAAACGTGCAAGACTTTATAAAGAATTGGGTTTAAAAGAGAAATCACTATCAGAGGAAGATTTTAAAAACTACATTTTAGAGCACTACACATTCTTAAAAAGACCAGTTATAATTTATAATAACCAGATTTTTATAGGTAATTCTAAAAAATCGGTTGAAGCTGCAAAACAAGCTATACATGAACAGTAGAGGCTTTGCCATTTTTGCACTTTTTATGGTGCAGTTACTCTATGGTCTCAACTATACCATTGCAAAAAAGGTAATAAACGAAAACTATATAAAACCATTTGGATTTGTACTATTAAGGGTTGCAGCAGCAGCATTATTATTCTGGATTGCTAGTCTTTTTTTACCTAAGCAAAAAATTGAAAAGAAAGATTTTTTTAAACTTTTTATTGCAGCACTTTTTGGGGTGGTCATCAATATGTTATTTTTCTTCAAAGGGATAGAATATACATCTCCTATACATGCCTCAGCAATAATGACTATTGTTCCTATTATTATTCTGTTATTATCGGCTTATTTATTAAAAGAAAAAATAACTAAGTTTAAAATAATTGGTGTGGCATTAGGTTTAATAGGTGCATTAGTCTTAACTATTTACGGAAAATCTGCGAGAGTTGGCGATAATGTTCCGCTTGGTAATTTGTTTATCTTTCTAAATGCTATTTCTTATAGTATCTATGTGATATTAATAAAAAAACTAACTACTAAATACCATCCTTTTACGTTTATTAAGTGGTTATTTTTGTTTGGTTTTATTATCTTAATTCCATTTGGATATAATGAATTAGAAATGGTAGAATGGCAAACTTTTACTCCATATATAACATTTTCCGTATTGTTTGTAATTATCGGTGCTACTTTTGGCACCTATTTACTTAATCCACTGGCATTAAATAAATTAAAAGCCTCTACTGTAGGTATATTTATTTATCTTCAACCTGTGATTGCAGGGCTTTTTGCGCTCGCAATGGGAGTAGATTTTATTGATTCTATAAAAATTGGTGCTATGCTTATTATATTTTTAGGCGTATATCTTGTGACTGTAAAACCTAAAAAAGCAAATTAGTATTGCATTTAAAATCAGAAGTATTTAAAGCAGTTGATGCAATTCCACAAACCTATTGGGATAGTGTAAATTGTTGTACCAATATTTATTATTCACCCGAATTCTTAAGTGCTTTTGAACTTGCAAATAGAGATATTGAATTCAATTATATTTTCATTTTAAGAGGTGAAAAAGCTGTTGCTTTTGCTAACACACAAATTGTTACCATTGGTATAGAAACTATTACTAAAAACATTAGAATGTCTGATAAGATTAGACGTATGGTTAACAATATGTTCTGTAGAAATCACATTCGTGTTTTGTTTTGTGGCAATGTGTTTTTAAGTGGTGAATACGGAACATTTTTAAAAGATGGAGAGAATAAAATAGAAACCTTTAATGCTATTGCTGAAGCTGTCGATGGACTCTCAAAGAACACAAGAAAATTAAGTGCCATTTTTATCAAAGATTTTGAAAACGAATCACTTTACATTACAGATCATTTAAAATCTCATGACTATGCGGCTATGCAAGTAGAGCCAAATATGATTATTACTTTAAAACCAGAATGGCAATCTTTTGAAGACTATAAAAATGTATTAAAGTCTAAATACAGGGTAAAAGCGAATAAAGCAGATTCTAAAAGTGAGAGTCTTAAAACTAAATTCTTTACTGAAAAAGATGTAGAGAAATACAAGGGAGAACTTCAGGCATTATATCAAAACACTATTGATAATGCTGATTTTAATGCTCAAATTCTAAATCTTGATACTTATATCCATCTTAAAAAAACCTTCAAAGAGAAGTTTATTGTAAAAAGTTATTTCTTAAATGATAAATTAGTTGGTTTTCTTTCCGCCATGAAAAACGAAACTCATCTCGATGCGCATTTTATTGGTATTGATTATGCTAATAATAAAGAGTTTGCGATTTATCCGAGAATATTAAATGATTATGTACGACTTGGTATCGAAACAAAATCATCACAAATTAATTTAGGCAGAACCGCTTCAGAAATTAAGAGCACTCTTGGAGCAAAGCCAAAAGCTTTAATCTGTTATTGTAAGCACAAACGTTATATTCCTAATCAGATTTTAAAGCCTTTTATAAAGAATGTTCAGATAAAGTCTTTTAAGCAACATTCGGTTTTTAAGTGATTTAGAATTTCATGGCCTTAGGTTTCACTCCATGCTTGCGTGTATCTGCTTTGGTCAAAACTTTAAAGCTTTCAGATTTTGGAAATTTTTCAGCCAATTCTAATAGAGATTCTGGCAAACCAGTTAGTTTTCTTGCCTTTAAATCTATCCAACCACCTTGCATTTCGCAATAGGCTAAATTTTCACCTTTATGATTGTAAAAATTATGCTCAAACATAAATAACATGCCGTCCTCACTCAAGCCGGAAACTTCGATAGTAACCGTAATTGGTGCTCCAATAAACGATTCTTTAAAATAGTACATATGCTCATAAAACACCACTGGTCCGACATTATGTTTTCTAATTTCTGGCATAGAAAAACCTTGCTCGCCAAAAAAGGACATCCTCGCATGACTCATAAAATTAGTATAAGCAGAATTGGCCAAATGACCATTAGCGTCTACATCACTCCAGCGGATTTCAAACTGTTTTTTGTACATCTGTTATATTTCAAATTTGAATTGCAAAGTTATAAAAGTCTCAGGTCTCTACTTTACCCTTTTCAAACTATTTATTAAAACCATTAAACCATTCATTTTTGTACCTTTGCGCAACTTAAATAGTAATATCTTAATGATACAATCCATGACTGGTTATGGGAAAACTGTACTTCAGCTCCCAACTAAAAAAATTTCAATAGAATTAAAATCACTCAATAGCAAAAGCTTAGACCTCAATGCTCGTATGCCATCTATGTATCGTGCCAAGGAGTTGGACATAAGAAAACTTATTGCAAAACATCTTAGAAGAGGAAAAGTAGATTTTTCGCTTTATGTTGAAATTACAGGTGAGGATACCAGCTCTAAAATCAACAAAACAGTAGTTAATGAATATATAAAGCAGCTTAAGGTAGTGGTTGATGGCGATGCAACTGAACTTTTAAAAATGGCAATTCGTTTACCAGATGCGGTGACTACAGAACGTGATGATATTGATGAAGAAGAATGGGCTTTAATTGCCAATGGCATCAATGAAGCCATCACTAAAATCGTTGTATATCGAGAAGATGAGGGAGCGACTTTAAAACAAGATTTCTTAGATAGAATCGCTACGTTAAGACGTTTATTACAAGAAGTAATAACTATGGATCCAGATCGTATCGATGGAGTAAGAGCGCGTTTAGAAAAAGGTGTTGCAGATATTAAAGAAAAAGTAGATGAAAACCGTTTTGAACAAGAACTCGTTTACTACATCGAAAAATTTGATATTACTGAAGAAAAAGTAAGACTAGATAACCACTTAGATTATTTTGAAAAGGCATTAAATTCTGACGATTCTAACGGAAAAAAACTAGGTTTTATTTCTCAAGAAATTGGTAGAGAAATTAATACTATAGGTTCAAAATCTAATTATGCTCCAATGCAAAAGCTTGTTGTACAGATGAAAGATGAGCTCGAAAAAATTAAGGAACAATTATTGAATGTACTTTAGTTAGTTAACAGTTTTCAGTCGCAGTATTCAGTAAAAACAATTCAAAAGTGTCGGAAATAAAAAATAAAAAACAAGGTAAACTCATCGTATTCTCAGCACCATCTGGTTCTGGAAAAACCACTATTGTTCGTCATTTACTAAAGCAACCAGAACTGAATCTAGAGTTTTCTATTTCAGCAACGTCACGAGAAAAACGTGGCAATGAAGTAAATGCTAAGGATTATTATTTCTTATCCCTTAAAGAATTTAAGAACAAGATTAAAAATGACGAATTCTTAGAATGGGAAGAAGTCTACAGAGATAATTTTTATGGGACCTTAAAGTCAGAAATTGAACGTATCTGGGCAAAAGGTAAGCATGTGATTTTTGATATTGATGTTTCTGGTGGTTTGCGTATAAAGCGAAAATTCCCAGAACAAACAATTGCCATTTTTGTAAAACCACCAGATTTAAATGAACTGGTAAGACGCCTAAAAGATAGAGGAGAAGAAAGTGAAGACAAAATTAGTATGCGAGTTGCCAAAGCACCTGCTGAACTGGCAACAGCTCCACTTTTCGACAAAATTGTGGTGAATGCTAATTTAGAAGACGCCCTTGAAAATGCTTATAAGTTAGTTTCAAAATTTATTGAGGAGTAGAATGAAAATTGGTCTTTACTTTGGCACCTTTAACCCAATACACGTTGGGCATCTCACTATTGCCAATCATTTGGTTGAGCATAGCGATTTAGACCAAGTTTGGTTTGTAGTCACTCCGTTAAGTCCTTTTAAAAAGAAAAGCAGTTTACTAGATAACCATCAACGCTTAGAGATGGTATATCGTGCTACAAAAGACTACACGAAATTAAGACCTAGTGATATAGAATTTGGGTTAAAAGAACCAAATTATACCATTGATACTTTAACGTATCTATTTGAAAAGTTTCCTGAGTATGAGTTTGCTTTAATTATGGGTGAAGACAACTTAAAAAGTTTTCATAAATGGAAAAACTATGAGCTTATTCTAGAAAATCACAATTTGTATGTTTACCCAAGAATTTCTGATGGTAAAATAGATACGCAGTTTAATGACCATCCAAAGATTATTAAAGTGGATGCGCCAATTATGGAGTTATCATCAACATTTATCAGAAAATCTATAAAAGCCAATAAAAATATTAGACCAATGTTACCAGAGAACGTTTGGGAATATTTGGACGAGATGAATTTTTATAAGTAACATGTCATTCTGAACATAGTGAAGAATCTTTTACTGACAAACTCTAGATACTATTGTTAAGGAATTTCCATTCACTATTAAATTCTGAAATCATTATATCTTTTTTAAATCTTTTCCACCCTTTTACTTGTTTTTCTCAAGTGATTGCATCCTCAATTGAATTGCTCATAGTAAACTAAATAAAAACATTTGTATTTTGAGGTAAAAGCTTTAGAATTTAAACTAGCATTTTTCCTATGAAATATCACGCGATTATTTAAATCATTAGTTACACCTGTTTATAAAACTGTTTTATTCTTGTTTGTTAAGATATAAACGTAGTAATTATGAGTTCCTAAAGTTTTGTGCATATAATTATTAATAGAGATTCTTCACTGCGTTCAGAATGACAGCAGACTTAAAAATGATAAAAAGCATTTTCTAAATGCTCTATAACAAATCCTTTTTCTTCTTTAACAATCGCAATAATATCAAACCGAACTTCGATATCTAAGTCGTTCACATTAACATATTCATCAACCGCCTTAACTAAATTTTTTATTTGTTTTGGTTTTACAAAGTCTTGAGGATTTCCAAAATCTATTGTCGATCTGGTTTTTACTTCAATAATGGCCAAAATATCATCTTTTTGAGCAATGACATCCACCTCAGCTTTATCAAAACGATAATTACGCTCAATGATATTATAGTTGTTCTTTAGAAGAAAATCTACAGCCAATTGCTCACCTTTTTTACCAAGTTCATTGTGTTGTGCCATTTATTTCTGCGAAGGCAGGAATCTGATCCTGCATGAGTAAATTTATATTTGTTAAAATCTGTTATTTAATTTTCGAAACTAACTGTAGACTTTGTTTTTTCAACTGTCAAATCAACGGTTCTACCCAAAACCAAAGCTCTATTATCTTTTTCGTGGCCAGCGGGCATGTTAAATGCTATTGGAAAATCATAATCTTTTAGAGCATCAAGAACTAATTGCTCAACAGAAGTTCCCCAAAGTGTGGTGTTTTTTCTGAGTTTAGACATATCACCAACAATTAGACCTTTTAGGTTATCAAAATAACCAGCACGTTTCATGCTTTGCAACATGCGATCAATATGATATTTGTATTCTCCTATTTCTTCTATAAACAAAATTTTTCCTGATGTGTCAATACTTTCTTTAGAACCTAGCATGGTATGCAACATGGTTAGATTTCCACCAACTAATTTGCCAGATGCGTCACCTTCTCTATTGTATGTTGAGCCTTCTAAAGTATAATCTTCAGGATTGCCGAATAAAGCTGCTTTAAAAGTATCGATTGAATTTTGTACTTCATTCAAATCTTTTGTTAAGCTCACACACATTAAAGCATGAAGCGATTGAACCCCTTCATTATGTACTTGGTTATGTAACGCTGTAATATCACTATAACCAATAATCCATTTTGGCTTTTTCTTAAACGCTGTATAATCTATTTTATCTAAAATTCTAACCGTTCCGTAACCACCTCTAGCGCACCAAATAGCGCTTATTTTTGGATCATCCATCGCTTTTTGTAAATCCTCACAACGCTCATCGTCTGTACCAGCAAAATGATCTGATTTACTAAAGACATATTTTCCAACCGTAGCATGTAATCCCCATTTTTTTAATAAATCTATGGCTTGTTGCACTTCGCGTTCACGATTTTTTAAAATTCCCGAAGGTGCTACAATAGCTACTGTATCACCAGCTCTTAAATATGGTGGTTGAATTAATTTAGATGTCATGTCGATTGAATTATCTGTTCCGTTCTGAGCATAAAAAGAAGTGCTTAAAGCAAAGTTAATAGCAAAAAATAAAAGTAGAATGGAATGTCTCAAAATCATAAAAATTGCTTTGTGTAAATATAAAAAGTAAAACGTGAAGTAAAACGACAATTAGATTTTAATAAATTTTTAACAAAAAACATCCGAAAATCACATTTCATCCGTAGATAAATAATATATCCCTTATCATTTTGTTTGTTTAACTGAAAAAATCCTACTTATGCCTGTTGTTACATCTTGCATTACCTCTTCTTTAATACCTTACACACCATCTACTAATCAACCTTGGAACGAAATAAGGATAAGACATGCCTTTCGTCGTATTGGCTACGATGCAAATAATAGTATGATTTCTGATGCCTTATCAATGACTCCAGATAATTTTATTGATCAACTAATTGATGAATCCTTAAACGCTTCCAATTGGCCTGAGCCGCCTTGGGCACATTTCACCAATGATGACTATGAAAATTTAGGTTTTGCTTTTGAAGAGGAAACACAAGCAAATCATAAAGAGTTGATTTCTGAAGTTACAAATCAAATGCAAACATTAGGACTTAAAGGTCGTTTAATTATGTTTTGGAGTAATCATTTTGTAACAAGACTAGAAGATTATTACACCAGTAATCATCTGTATGAATATTTTAGTGTCTTAGAAAATCATTCTTTAGGAAACTTCGAAGATTTTGTTAGAGATATTGGTATAACTAGTGCCATGTTAGTTTACCTCAATGGTTATGAAAATACGAGTATCAGACCTAATGAGAATTACGCACGTGAATTGTATGAACTCTTTACTTTGGGCGTAGATAATGGATATACGCAGCAAGATATTATTGAGACTTCTAGGGCTCTAACAGGCTATAATCACCGTGAAAATTGGACATACCCTGTTTACTTTGATGATAGTACTTTTGATAATACAGACAAAACGATCTTCAGTGAAACCGGAAATTGGGGCTATAATGATGTTATAGATATCTTATTTCAAGAAAAAGCGCCATTAATAGCTAATCACGTTTGTAAGAAGCTATACAGCTATTTTGTAAGTCCTACCATTAATACTGATGTTGTTGATGATATGGCTAATTTGTTTGTGCAAGATTTTAATATCGCTAATCTCTTAAGAACCTTATTTAAGAGTCAACATTTTTTTGACAATAAAACAATAGGAATACTTATAAAAAGCCCTTACGATATGTTTATGTCATATCTAAAAGTTACAAGCTTTAGTATTCAACCAGACTATTTAGAAGCATTTAGGTGGTTTGCTACAACATTAGGACAAAAAATGTTTCAACCAGTAGACGTCGCTGGTTGGCAAGGGAATAGAGACTGGATTAATGCAAGTACATTAACGGGTCGTTGGAGAATATTACAATGGATTATATGGCATACTTGGGATAATTTCCCAGAAGAGTTTAGAACTTTTGCTATAGAAAGCTCAGATAATAGTAATGACCCTTATATCGTAGCCAAGAGTATAATAGACAAATTTATGCCAGTAGAATTGTTTACTACATCTGATTATCAAGACGCTACAGATGTATTAAAACATAATCTACCAGAAAACTACTACGAGGAAGGTATTTGGAATTTACAATACGAGTCTGCTCCTTATCAAGTACTTCTTCTTATTAGACATCTTATAAAACTTCCCGAATTTCAACTTAAATAACCTACCATTATGTGCGATCATGATTTAAATAATAAAAGTATATTGAATAATAATGCTCACGATTTAGAGCATAAAAAATGGAACAGACGATCCTTTTTACAAGCTTTAGGTCTTGCAGGTGCAGGGAGTATGATGCTTGGTGGTATGCCAGTTTCTGCTTCAACAAATTCTAAACTTGCAGCTGCAATAAGTAACTCAGAAACAGACCGTATTTTAGTTATCATTCGTCTTAAAGGAGGAAATGATGGGCTAAATACTATTGTACCTATTTATGATTATGACACCTATGCTTCATACAGGCCAAGTATAAAACATAATCTTAGTCAGGTTACACAACTCAATTCGGATTTTGGGATGCCTAACTATATGAATGATTTGCTAAACTTATGGGATAATGGTGCTATGAAGGTGATTCATGGAGTTGGTTATGAGGATTCTAGTCAATCTCATTTTGCTGGCTCTGATATTTGGGCTTCAACCGATGCTGGAAACAATACACAATCTGGTTGGTTGGGTAGGCATTTTGAAGAACTATATCCTGAGTATCTTATTAATCCTCCTTCGACACCTGCTGCAGTGCAAATAGGAAGTATTGGTAATTTAATTTTTCAAGGAGATACTAATAATTATGCGTTTTCAGTAGCTAATCCAAATCAATTAGAAACTATTGCTCAAAATGGCGCTGTACATGATATGTCAAATTTTCCAGACTGTATTTATGGGGAGCAATTAGAGTTTATGCGAGGGACTACAAATACTACATATCAATATGCAGGAACTATACATGATGCTTACAGCGAAGGTATAAATAGTTTTGAGTATATGGATTCCGATCTTGGTAGACAATTATCTATAGTTGCCAAGTTAATTAAAGGGAATTTAGGTACTAAAGTTTATATGGTAACTCTGGGAAGTTTCGATACACATGCAAACCAAGTAGAAAATCAAAGAGATTTATTAATAGATTTATCTAACACAATAAAGACATTCTATGATGATTTAGCTTCATCGGGTTTTGATGATAAAGTCTTATCAATGACCATAAGTGAGTTTGGTCGTCGTGCTTTTGAAAATGGATCTAACGGAACAGATCATGGTAAGGCTGCACCAATGTTGCTGTTTGGGCCGGCAATTGATAGTAATGGGTTTGTAGGTGAGCATCCAGATTTAGAGAACTTAGATACTAATGGTAACTTAAATTATACACAAGATTTTAGAGAAGTATATGCTACAATTATGGAAGATTGGTTGTGTATAGATTCAGGTTTGGTAAATGAAGCTTTACTTAATCAAAATTATAATCGCCTAGATCTTGGTATAAGTTGTAATAGTTTAAGCGTTGGGAATCCTTCTTTTGACAATAATAGATTTAAACATTATGTCATTTATTCAAATCAAGATGTGATATTAAAAATTAATACACCTATAACTCAGCATACTGTAATTAAACTTTACGACATAATGGGTAGAGAAATAGGAACACTTAAAAATGAAATGTTGTTTGCTGGTGAACATAGTATAAATGTAAAAAATGCTATTGGTAGAAAATTGAATATTGGCCAATACATTTATAGAATATCTACAAATCAACAAAACTACAGTAAGTCACTGATTATAAATTAGAAATCAAATAAATATATGAAAATTAGCCTTTAGTATAACTAGAGGCTTTTTGGTTTTATTACTACAAGTAAAATTGCTAATTTTGCGCTTCAATTAAAATACACTTCATGTCGAAAAGATATACTATAACAGCAGCATTACCTTATACTAACGGCCCAATACATATTGGTCATTTAGCTGGTGTTTATGTGCCTGCAGATATTTATTCACGCTATTTAAGATTAACAGGTAATGATGTTGCTTTTATATGTGGAAGTGATGAACATGGAGTACCAATTACAATAAAGGCAAAGAAAGAAGGGGTTACACCACAAGACATCGTTGATAAATACCATGCAATTATTAAAAAATCGTTTGAAGATTTTGGTATTACTTTCGATAATTATTCGCGTACATCAGCTAAAATTCATCATGAAACTGCCCAAGAGTTTTTTAAAACACTGTATGATAAGAATGAGTTTGTAGAGGAAATTACCGAGCAACTCTATGACGAAGAAGCCAATCAGTTTTTAGCAGATCGGTTTGTGACAGGAACCTGCCCAAAATGTGGTAATGAAGAAGCTTATGGAGATCAATGTGAAAACTGTGGATCTAGTTTAAATGCAACGGATTTAATAAACCCTAAGTCGACCATAACAGGAAATGTACCAACTTTAAAAGAAACTAAACACTGGTTTTTACCATTAAATAAGCACGAAGACTTCCTAAAAGAATGGATACTAAAAGGACATAAAAAAGACTGGAAACCTAATGTTTACGGCCAAGTGAAATCTTGGATTGATGATGGACTGAGACCAAGAGCAGTTACTCGAGATTTAGATTGGGGAATTCCGGTACCAGTTGAAGGTGGTGAAGGCAAAGTACTATATGTTTGGTTTGATGCGCCAATTGGTTATATCTCCTCTACCAAAGAATGGGCAGAAAGAGAAGGTAAAAACTGGGAAGACTATTGGAAAGATGAAAACACAAAGCTAGTTCACTTTATAGGTAAGGATAACATTGTGTTTCATTGTATTATTTTTCCATCGATGCTAAAAGCAGAAGGCTCTTATATTTTGCCAGAAAATGTACCTGCCAATGAGTTTTTAAATTTAGAAAATAATAAACTCTCAACTTCAAAAAATTGGGCAGTTTGGTTACCAGACTATTTGATAGATTTTCCTAATCAACAAGATGTATTGCGTTATGCGTTAACAGCAAATGCGCCAGAAACCAAGGATAATGATTTTACTTGGAAAGATTTCCAGGCAAGAAACAATAACGAATTGGTTGCTATTTTTGGGAATTTCATTAATCGTGTTGTGGTTTTAACGAACAAATATTATGATGGTATTGTTCCAACTCCATCAGAATATAAAGCTATTGATGAAGAAACTTTAGCTACTGTAAAGGCCTATCCAGCTGTGATTTCTAGTTCTATTGAGCGTTATCGTTTTAGGGAAGCGAGTCAGGAATTGATAAATTTAGCTCGACTTGGAAACAAATATCTAGCAGACGAAGAACCTTGGAAAACCATTAAGACTGATGAAGCGCGCACTAAAACTGTGATGTTTGTGGCCTTGCAAATTGCATCGGCTTTAGCTGTTTTATCTGAGCCTTTTTTACCTTTTACTTCAACAAAATTGAAAAGCATCCTTTCTGTCACATCGAGCGCAGTCGAGATGTCTTGGGAAGATATATCAACAAAAGAAGTTTTACTTCCTGCAGAACATAAAATAGGAAAAGGTGAATTGTTGTTTTCAAAAATTGAAGATTCTCAAATCGAAGCCCAACTAGATAAGCTTACTGCTAGTAAAAAGGCGAATGAAGCAGCCAAGAAAGCAGTAGAACCTCAAAAGGAAGAAATTACATTTGACGATTTTACAAAACTAGATATAAGAGTTGGTACTATTCTAGAAGCTGAGAAAATGCCAAAAACAAAAAAATTACTGGTTTTAAAAGTAGATACTGGTATTGATACTAGGACTATAGTTTCGGGCATCGCAGAAAGCTTTAAACCAGAAGCTATTATTGGTAAACGCGTTACGGTTTTGGTGAATTTAGCACCAAGAAAACTGCGTGGAGTAGAAAGTCAAGGCATGATTTTGATGACTGAAGATGAAGGAGGTAATTTGGTGTTTGTGAATACAGATATTGAAGGTGTTTCTAATGGTTTAAAGATTAGTTAAATTATGAAAGTGAGAATTATATTATTTTTTCTTGTATTTAATTCTATTAATGCTCAAGAAACGTTTTTAAATGTTTCTATAAAGAATAAAGAATCTTTGGGTAATATTAATAATGCTCATGTTATTGATAATAAGGAAAACAATGCGCTGTTTGTATTTTTAGAAGAGGCTAAAACTACTTACGGTTATGAATATAATCAAAATAAAGAATTAGAACTAGAATTAGTTTCCAAAGGATTAAAACGCAAGTTCAAGACTATAATTGGTAGCGCAATTGACGGTCATAAAGTAAGGTTAATAGAAACTAATAAAAAACAGACTAAATACGCAAGTATTCTATTTGACTTTAAAAACAACATTACAGAAGAATTAACTTATAACTTTAAACTAAGCCCGTATGATTACTACCTTCAAAGTTATAGTTACAAGAATACATGTTACATGTATACGTATAACAGTCAATCAAACAAATTATGTAAGTGGACATTTTTAATTGATGGATCGATAAAACAAAAATTCTATAGTCTCGAAGGTAATTACAGTTGGGTTAATCCCTCATCAAAAAACCATTTTCATAAAGAATTTCAAAAAGTCAATAATAGATTACCGAATAATTTAAGTATTACTTCAAAACCTTATAAAATGTATGAATATGATGACAGTTTTAAATGGACACTTGATGATAATAGTGGTTACACTTTAATTATAGATTTTAAAGCCCCTGAATTCTCTCCCGAATTCTCTAGAATAAGTAATCCAAAAATTGAGGCTAATTCTCCAAAGACTAACTCTTACATCTTTGAAAATAAAATTGCCCAGGTTGTTTCTAATAGTTCACAACTAGCTTTTGTTATAAAAAATCTTTCAGATGAAAAAATTATTAAATCTATTTCAGTTTCTAAAAAGGATACTATAGATTTTAAAAATGGTCCTATTCTACAAGAAGGTTCAGCCTACAGCTTTGGTAGTACAAGAAAAATTGAAAAAACATCAAAGTTTCTGAGAAAGATGTCATCAGATAAAAATGGAATTTCAATCTACCCAATGGATGATAAATATAGAGTTACTATTGGAGGAATAAGACCTCAATCTAGTGGTGGGGGAATGATGATGCCAGGATTTGGGGGAATGCCAATTGGTCAATTTGGTGCATTTACGATGAGTTATAATCCAACAGCTTTTGCCTATGGTGCATACGGTTACAATGGGTCTACTAGAATTGAATGCTTATTTGATAGTGATTTTTCTCATTTACAAGGGGAAATTCCTGAGAATGTATTTGACAAAATAGATGCATATAAAAATAACTTAATTGAAAATTCTGAAAGTGTTTTTTCTATTGGCAATCAAATATTATATGGTAATTATTATCCTTCTAAAAAACAGTATGTACTCATAAGTTTTAAGTAAAATTTAAGGTACCTTTAATAATTCAACTCAATTTATTCTTTGCAAGACCTAACACTTCGACTAAGCTCAGTCCAACGATTGATGGTGTTTCTAATGGTTTAAAAATCAGATAATTGCTATAAATAATCTTGGGAGGTGAATTTTTAGTGTTTTCATAAAACTGGGTTAAAGTACTTTATTCTTGGCTCGATTTTTGATATTTTTATGAGAAATCAGCGCTTATGAAACCACACTACAAAACATCTTCGCATTATCTGTATTTATTATTTTTTATGTGCTTTGGTTATCTCGGCGCACAAGAGCAATCCATAGATATCATTGATAAATATGAAAATTACACAGCTACACCTAGAGAAACCGTTTATTTACACCTTAATAAATCTACTTACATTAAAGGAGAATCTATCGGTTTTACAGCTTACGTCCTAGACAAAAAAGATAAAAAACGATCCTTATTAACAACTAACCTTTACGTTAGTATCGAAGATGCAAACAAAAATATCATAAAGAAAAAATTGATCCGTGTTGATAACGGCATAGCTTCAAATACATTTATTGTCGATTCTCTTTTTAATTCAGGTTTATATAATATCAAAGCTTACACCAATTGGATGCGTAATTTCGACGAGCAGAATTATCACCAGGAGGCTCTTAGAGTTATAGATCCCGAAACTGAAAAATATATAGAAAAAGTATCAGTAGATAATGCTATCGACGCTCAGTTTCTTCCTGAGAGTGGCCATTTACTTAATGGAGTTTTAAACAAAGTTGGTGTGGTTATAAAAGATAGCCAAGGGTTTGGCGTACCAAACGCAGTAGGGCAATTAATAGGGAATGACAATGAAATACTTACCACATTTAAAACCAATGAATTAGGTATTGGATCATTTGCTTTATTAGCTAATCTAGAGAATGCTTATAAGGTTAAAGTTAATCATGCTAATAAAGATTTTATATTTTCTCTTGGTCACAAGGTTGAAAAAAATGGTGTCATCATTTCGGTAAAAGGCCTTAAATCTAAACTATTTGCTTCCATCATCACTAACCAAGAAACTTTAGATATAGTAAAGAATAAACGATATGCCTTAATGATTCATAATGGTGATGCGTATAAGGTCATTGATATTTATTTTACAGATAATACAACAGTTACAAAATCTATAGACTGTACAACCATTCCTTCAGGTACTAATATCTTAACACTGTTTAACGAGGATGAAAAACCCATTGCTGAAAGACTTTTCTTTAATTATGAAGGTATAAATATTATAAACTCAAATGATATTTCTGCTACAAGCAAAACTGATTCTCTTTCAATACGCTTGGGTCTCAAAGATATTGATCAAAAGGCTTTTAATAATACTAGTATTTCTATTCTGCCTCAAGAAACTCGGTCATATAGCAGACATTCTAATATAATCTCTCAGGCTTTTCTACAGCCATATCTTAAAACCTCCGTAGAACAAAGTAAATATTATTTTAATAATATAAATGACAGGAAACGCCACGATCTAGACAATCTTTTGGTTACTCAAGGTTGGAGCAGTTACGACTGGAATAATATGTTTCTCCCAGATGAATTACCTTATTCATTTGAACAAGGCATAGCTTTAAAAGCTAATGTTAATAATCAAAAACATATAAATGACGTTTATGTTTTGCATCACTTTGGCAACAATCAGCCACAGTATAAACAAGTCTCTGATGGCAATAATAGTATCATTTTTGAAAACCTATTTCCAAGCGAAAAAGACAGTATATATGTTTCAAGATCAAGTGATAATGAAAAATTAGTACCTGCTCAACTTTATTTACAAACACTACCCAGTCTAATCCCTAGCTTAGTGACTAATACGAAAGTATTACCGCCAAAGTCTAATTACAAAATCACAGAAGAACTTAGTCTTTATAGTCCTCGTAATTTAAACTTAGATGAAGTTCAACAATTAGATGAAGTTGTAGTAGAATCTAGTGTAGATAAGGAATTAGTTAGAGCCAGAAAACTTTCAGCCCATCTTAATGATGGCTTTGTAAAGATTCCTTCAGAAACTGATAAGTTGACATTTTTATATTTAGAGGATTATTTATGGGCAAATAGAATAAATGCTTTTTCATTTAGTATTGAGTCTAGAGAAGGTCCGGGTGCAGATGGACGAGTAGAGGCTAGTGGTAATGATAATTCAGGAATGCTAATAATTTTAGATGGTGTTCCTCTAGCAAGTAATAGTGTATTATATAAGTATCCTATGGCTAATATAGACTATATTGAATTTGATAGAAATGGCGCTAGATATGGAGCTAGAGGTGGAAAAAATGGCGTACTTAAAATATATTCTTCATTTAAAAGTATGTTTAGCTCTGTAAACAAAGTCACTGCTCAAAATTATAAAATACCTTTAACGTTCAGCGCGGATAAAAAATTCTATACACCAAAATATCAATATTATAATGATGATTTCTTTAAAGGTTTTGGGACAATTGATTGGAAGCCAAAATTAGCTATTGATGACAAGGGTAATATTACTTTTAAAATTTTAAAACCAGAAGTTCCGATAACTTTATTTATAGAAGGCATTGCAAATGATGGCTCGTTTATATTTGAAGAAAAGTCAATTACATTGAATTAATATATTAGATTAATTATCATCAAATTTTGATATCTTAAACAAAAAAAATATGAAACCACTCTACAAACCATCTTGGCATTATCTGTATTTGTTATTTTTTATATGTTTTAGTTTTCTTAGCGCACAAGAGGAATCCATAGATATTAGTGAGAAATATGAAGATTACACCGCTTCACCGAGAGAAACGGTCTATTTACACCTTAATAAATCCACCTATATTAAAGGAGAATCTATTGGTTTTACGGCTTATGTCTTAGATAAAAAAGATAAAAGACTATCCTTACTAACGACTAACCTCTATGTTAGTGTCGAAGATGAAAACAAAAATATCATAAAGAAAAAATTAATCCGTGTTAATAACGGCATAGCTTCAAATATATTTACTGTGGATTCTCTTTTCAATTCTGGGTTTTACAATATCAAAGCTTACACCAATTGGATGCGGAACTTCAATGAGCAAAATTATTATTCAGAAGCTATACGCGTCATTGATCCTGAAACTGAAAAGTATATAGAAAAGCCTCTTGTAAATAATGCTATCGATGCGCAGTTTCTTCCAGAAAGTGGGCATCTACTCAATGGAGTTTTAAACAAAGTTGGTGTGGTTGTAAAAGATAGCCAAGGGTTTGGTTTACCAAATGCAGAAGGAGAAGTTGTAGATAAAAACAATGAGATATTAACCACATTTAAAACTAATACACTGGGAATAGGGTCGTTTTCGTTATTGGCTAATATGAACGACGAATACAAAGTAAAAATAAACCATGCCAATGAAGATTTTACGTTTCCAATAGGTCACGATGTCAAAAAAAACGGTGTCATCCTTTCCTTAAAACGACTAAAGACAAAACTCTTTGCCTCAGTAACGACCAATTCTGAAACCTTAGATAATATAAAAAACAAGCGTTATACATTAATGATTCACAACGGTGATAATTATGAAGTCTTAGATATTTATTTCACAGATGATACAATTGTTACCAAAGTTATTGAAGACAATAGTGTACCGACGGGTATTAATATTTTAACGCTATTCAATGAGAATGAAATACCTGTAGCCGAGCGTCTTTTCTTTAATTACGAAGGGATAGACATTATTAAAACCGATAAGATTTCAGCTGCTGATTTTGTTGATTCATTAAGTATTAAATTAAATTTTAAATCGGTTGATCCTAAAGTATTCAATAATATTAGTATTTCTGTTTTACCGCAGGAAACAACATCTTATAATAGACATCACAATTTACTATCTCAAACTATGCTTCAGCCTTATATTAAAGGTGTAATTGAAAACGGAAGCTATTATTTTGATAATATTGATGACAAAAAGCGCTTTGATTTAGACAATTTACTTATCACTCAAGGTTGGAGTAGTTATGATTGGAATAACATGTTCTTGCCGGATGAATTTCCTTATTCTTTTGAGCAAGGTATTGAATTAAAAGCTAGTATCAATAATCAAAAATATTTGAATAATGTTTATTTACTGCATCACTCTGGTAGTAACCCTCCTCAATATAAACAGACTTCCGATGGTAATAAAAGCATAATTTTTGATAGTACATTTCCTGTTGATAATACTGAAATCTACATTTCTAGAATAAATAGCGACGAAAATTTAAAACCTGCACAGCTGTATTTACAAACCTTCCCAAATAAGATTCCTAGGTTAGACACTAAAAATAATCCATTGCTTCCTAAATCAGAGTATAGTATTAGTGAAAAACTTAGAATAAGCGAACTTTCTAATTTTAGAGCCGATGAAGTGCAAGTATTAGATGAAGTTGTCGTAGAGTCTAGCGTAGATAAAGAATTGGTAAGGGCTAGAAAATTGAGTAATCATACATCTAGTACTATGAAAGTCCCTTCTGAACTTGATAAGTTGACTTTTTTGTATTTAGAAGACTACTTAAGGGCGAATAGGGTCGGTGTAAACGTGGATGCTGAAACAGGGGATGTTATTTTCACAAATGGACGTGGTGCTGGCGGAAGTGTTCTAGGTGGTGGTGGAGGAATGTTAGTCTATTTTGATGATGTATTTCTTGCTGGTACGACCTTTCTTGATAGGTTTCCTTTAGCAAATATAGATTATGTTGAAATTGATAGAAATGGTTTCGGTGGAGGAGCTCGTGGAGCAAATGGTATATTGAAAATATATTCTACAACAAAGAGTATGTTTAGCTCTGTTAACAAAGCTACAGCTCAAAGTTATAAGATACCTTTAACCTTTAGTAAGAATAAAAATTTTTATGTACCAAAATATCAATATTATAACGATGATTTCTTTAAAGGTTATGGCACCGTAGATTGGAAACCAGAATTGGCAGTAGATACTGAAGGCAATGTGAAATTTAAAATTTTAAAACCTCAGGTTCCTATTACTTTGTTTATTGAAGGTATGGCTAATGATGGCTCGTTTGTTTTTGAAGAAAAGTCCATTACATTGAACTAATATTATCTTAAACAAAACAACTATGAACCCACTATATAAAACATTTTCGCATTATCTGTATTTGTTATTTTTTATATGTTTTGGTTTTCTTAGTGCACAGGAGGAATCCGTAGATATCATTGACACCTATGAAGATTACACTGCTTCACCGAGAGAAACGGTCTATTTACACCTTAATAAATCTACTTACATTAAAGGTGAGTTTATAGGCTTTACAGCTTATGTCTTGGATAAAAAAGATAAAAGACTATCCTTATTAACGACTAATCTTTACGTTAGTATCGAAGATGAAAACAAAAATATCATAAAGAAAAAATTAATCCGTGTTGATAATGGTATAGCTTCAAATATATTTACTGTGGATTCATTGTTTAATTCAGGCTTATACAATATAAAAGCCTATACGAATTGGATGCGAAACTTTGACGAACATAATTATCACGTAGAGACTATCAGAGTTATAAATCCCGAAACTGAAAAGTATATAGAAAAACCGTTCGTGAATAACACTATCGATGCGCAGTTTCTTCCAGAAAGTGGCCATCTACTCAATGGTGTTTTAAATAAAGTTGGTGTCGTAGTAAAAGATAGTCAAGGGTTTGGTGTACCAATTGCAGAAGGCCAAATAATTGGTAAAGACAATGAAGTATTAACTACTTTTAAAACCAATCCATTAGGTATTGGCTCGTTTTCTTTAATGGCTGATGTAAACGAGAATTATAAAGTTAAAATAAACTATGCCAATGAAGATTTCACGTTTCCAATAGGTCACGATGTCAAAAAAAGTGGCGTCATCCTTTCCTTAAGACGGCTTAAGACCAAAGTATTTGCCTCAGTAACGACCAATTCTGAAACCTTAGATAATATAAAAAACAAGCGTTATACATTAATGATTCATAATGGTGATAATTATGATGCGTTGGATATTTATTTCACAGATGATAAGGTTGTCACTAAAGTTATTGAAGACAATAGTATACCAACAGGTATTAATATTTTAACGCTATTCAATGAGAATGAAATACCTGTAGCCGAGCGTCTTTTCTTTAATTACGAAGGAATTGACATTATTAAAACCGATAAGGTTTCGGCTACTGATTTCGTTGATTCACTGAGAGTTAAATTAAATTTTAAAGCCATAAACCCTGAAGTTTTTAACAACATTAGTATTTCTGTCTTACCACAGGAAACAGCTTCATACAATAGACATCACAATGTATTATCTCAAACTATGCTTCAGCCTTATATTAAAGGAGCTATCGAAAACGGGAGCTATTATTTTAATAATATCGATGACAAAAAACGTTTTGATTTAGATAACCTTCTTATCACGCAAGGTTGGAGTAGTTATGATTGGAATAATATGTTCATCCCAGAAAAATTTCCTCATGCCTTTGAACAAGGTATTACTTTAAAAGCAAACGTTAACAATCAAAAGCACCTAAAAGACACCTATGTGCTGCATCATTTTGGTAACAATCAACCACAATACAAACAGACCTCAGAAGGAAACAATACGATTATTTTTGAAAACCTTTTCCCCATTGAAAATAGTCACGTTTATATTTCAAGATCACGGGAGAATGGCAATTTAGTACCTGCTCAACTTTACTTACAAACTTTACCAAATGTAATTCCCAACTTGGCTACAGCTACAGACCTATTTCAGCCAGATTCTGGCTATAAAGTCATTGAAAAACTTGATCTAAGCAATCCTCTTAGTTTCAGTATGGATGAAAAGCAAAGATTAGATGAAGTCGTGGTAGAATCTAGCGTGGATAAAGCTTTAGTTAGAGCTAGAAAATTAGGTAAGCACTCTTACGGAGAGATAAAAGTAATCGATCAGATGGACAGGCTTACTTTCAACACTATATTTCACTATTTGGCTTTTAATAGGGTATATACTGGTATAAACCCAGCTACTAATGAAGGAGGACTTTTTAATGGACGTCTTAATCGTGGTGCTATGGCTGTTTTTTTAGATGGAATACCACTGACAAGTATTAGTATTTTAGAGACTTACACTATGGCTGATATAGATTATATTGAGATTAATAGAGGTGGTCTTGGAGAGGGTTTTAGAGGCCTTAACGGAGCCATAAGAATACATACATCCTATAAAAGTTTGTTTGATTCTTCTCAAAGTAAGACAGCGCAAGATTACAATTTACCTTTAACTTTTAGTGAAAATAAAAAGTACTATACTCCAAAATATCGCTATTATAATGATGATTTCTTTATAGGTTATGGTACAATAGACTGGAAACCAAAATTGGCTGTAGATTCTGAAGGGAATGTGAGCTTTAAAATTTTAAAACCGCTAGTTCCCATAACTTTATTTATTGAAGGTATGGCAAATGATGGCTCGTTTATTTTTGAGGAGAAAACCGTATCATTAAATTAGATATTTAAGTGCCTATAATTATTTATGCTTAAAATAGCATTTCACCCAATCTATAAACATTCTCTTCCAGCAGGTCATCGCTTTCCTATGGAAAAATACGAGTTATTGCCACAGCAATTGATCCATGAAGGTACTTGCAGTGACAACAATTTCTTTGAACCTGTAAAACCCAACGACAAATATATATTGGCAGTTCATGAGCCAAATTATTATTATGATTTAGTAAATATCACATTAGACCAAAGAGCAGCTCGTAAAATTGGTTTTCCGCTTAATGAAGTTTTAGTTGAACGTGAAGTCATCATAGCATATGGTACGATAAAAGCTAGTGAGTTTGCACTAAAACATGGGGTTGCCATGAATATCGCTGGTGGAACTCACCATGCTTATACCAATCGTGGCGAAGCGTTTTGTCTATTAAATGATCAAGCTATTGGAGCGCGATATCTTCAGAATAAAGGTTTGGTAAATAAAGTTTTAATTGTAGACTTAGATGTACATCAAGGTAATGGCACAGCAGAGATTTTTCAAAATGACGATTCAGTATTTACCTTTTCTATGCACGGAAAAAGTAATTATCCTTTTAAAAAGGAATACAGTGATTTAGATATTGCTTTAGAGAATGATGCTGATGATTCTGAGTATCTAAAATTATTAAAGGACGCCTTACCACAACTAATTGAAGAACAACAACCTGATTTTATATATTATCTATGCGGAGTGGACGTTATTGCATCTGATAAATTGGGTAAACTAGCTATGACGGTTGAAGGTTGTAAAGCCAGAGACCGTTTTGTACTAGAGCAATGCAAAACCTATAACATTCCTGTAATGTGTAGTATGGGTGGAGGTTATTCACCAAATATAAAAACTATTGTAGATGCCCATGCTAACACCTTTAGATTAGCAAAAGAGATTTTCTTCTAATTTTAAAAATTCACCCTAAATATTACATTAGGTGTTATCCGCAAAGACCTCTGGTTAATTTCGTTGATGGCGTCATCATTTAATCTATAGAAATTATTGATAACATTTTCTTTATCTAAAAGATTCCAAACTGATATGCCTAGGTTAGCCTTAGTGGTTTTACTTAATTTAAAATCGTATAAAGCAGACACATCAACTCTTAAATAATCTTGTAGCTGCTCGGCATTGGTAGGATTATAATTAATATTATTATTAATAATTTCATTCCCAGGTTCTGGAATGGTTTTAGGTCTACCTGAATTCCAATTTAGTCCAAGAGATAGTTTTAAATGTTCTGAGGTGTAATTTGTGCCAAACGTTAAAGCATGAGTGATATCAAAATTACTCGGAAAAGTCTGTTCTGGTAATGATTCAAAACTATAATTATTGTCCATATAAGAATAGCTTAGCCATGTATTAAAATCTCTTAACTGTTTTCTAATTATAAAGTCAATACCTTTAATTTCATAATCTCCATCAGTTTTGATAAACTCATATTGGTTCTGAAACCCTTGACTTTGTGTTGTAATACCTTTAATTTTTTTGTAATAGCCTTCTGCACTTAGAAGCCATCCACTTTTATTGAAAGATAAACCAAGAGAACCTTGTCGGCTTTGTATTACAGGAATATCATCATCATTAGACAATTGCCATCTACGTTTTTCTATACCCAGAAAATCATTCTGAAAATTTATAATCTGAGAGGTATTCTGATGTTTAAATTCACCTAAAACTTCAACAGAAAAATGCTGAAGAAATTTATGAGTAAAACTTAATCTTGGTTCTAAAATATGTTTGCTAAATTTCTCTATATAATTATATCTTAAACCAGAACTAAGGTTTGTATTTCTATCCTTAGATTTAAAATTAATTTGAGAAAACACACCATGAGTCCTAACAACTTCAGATACTAGTAGTCTAAAAAGCGGATTATCTACATCGTCTAAATTCGTAACCTGAGTTTCAACAAAATGATAACCGCTTAGTAATTGTATTTTGTCATTAATGTTATGCTTGGCTTTTAGTTTTAAGCTGGTTTCAGAAACTTTATTCTCTTGAAGAAAACGTTGAGCATCTAAAATATTAGCATTATTGGATCTTAATTTGTAATCGGTTTCATAACCTTCAAAAATGGTTTGCCATTTGCTATTCCAAATTTTAGAGTAATACACTGCACCTGCTATACTATTTTGCTTTAAACTGCTATTTCTAGACTCGTCAATAGTGTTTTCAGTAAAGATCAATTCGTTTGCGGTGTTTATGAAATTAACCCTTAATTCTTCCTTATCATTTATTTTATAAATCCAACGCAAGGATGTGTCATAAAAATCGAATTGCTTATCTGAATTGGCAATATTCATTGTATTATTTTCAACTTCTGTATCCTGAGAGATACGCTCAAAATAATTGTTATAGGTTGGTGTCTCAGTAAAATCACTAATAGACTTTCGGGCAGCTACTTGTAATGATGACTTGTCGCTTAGTGGTATATCTGCAAATCCATTTGCATCAATAAAATTAAGACCTAAACTACCTTTAAACTTATCATTGATGTCTTTCTCAGTTTCCATAGAAATAGTGCCAGAAACTCCATCTGTAAGTTCTGTACTAGAACCATTTTTTGTTAAAGAAACACGTTGCGTAATCTGAGGATTAAACATAGAAATAAGACCAAAAAAATGGCCAGATTGGTACATTTTAATATTGTCCCATAGGATAAGATTTTGATCGTGAGCTCCACCTCTTATATTAATGTTAGAAACTGTTTCATCAATACTTTGAATACCAGGAAATGACTGAACGGCTTGTAAAACATCCGTATCAATTAATCCTGGTAGTATATCAAAATCTGAAATATCTATTTCAAAAGAGCCATTACTCAATTTGTTAATTCCTTTTACGATGTAGCCAGAGACCAAGACCTCGGATAATTTTTGAAGTTCTAAATTATTAGGTTTAGAAATTATTAAAACCATATTATCATTGGCTAGAATAAATTCAAAATTTGTTTGATTTTCTAGATACATTAATACCTCTTTTAAAGACAAATCTTTGGAAGGAGCTGCGATTTCCGTTTCAAAAATGGCATCTTCAGCGTAATTAAATCTGATCTTAAATTGTGATTCTAATGCGCTTATAATTTCAGAAAGAGACAACTTTTTTTGAGTCTCTTGTCCAGAAGATTCAAGAGAAAATATTAAGCTTAAAAGTAGTATAAAAATGTACCGCTTAATCTGTTTGACCATGAATTAGTACTTGGTTGGGTGAACTAATATCAAAAGTTAAATTCATTGGTTTTGTTATCGATGTTAGGGCATTTTCAATATTATCATTTACAAATACACCTGAAAACAGTCGAGACGTATCAGTATTTTTATTTATAATTTCAATATTATACTGACGCTCTAGTTCTTCAAAAACATCTTTAAGCGGAATGGATTTAAAACTGCTTTTGTTGTTAGTCCATTGTGGCTCTACTTCAACCGTTTTATATTGAATAAACTTTTTGTCTAAGATACGATAAATATCGCCAGCTAATAATTGCCTAACTATTGTATCTGAACTTACTTTTACTATACCTTCAAAACAGGTAACCTCAAAATAATCGTTACGTGCTTTTACATTAAATTCTGTACCAACCACAGTCACAGTTCCGCTTTTGGTGATGACATCGAATGTTTTTCCTTTTGCCACTTTAAAATAAGCCTCACCTTCTAGTTTTAAACTTCTTTTAGAACTCCAACTAGCTTTATCATAGACTATTTCAGAATCTGCATTTAAAGTTACTTTAGATAAATCAGGTAAATTGATGCTAGTGTTTTCTGCCATTAAAGTTTTTACCTCAATCAAATCTGAATTGAAAAAAGTAAAATAAACTCCCAATGTGATAAGAAAAACAGCTGCAATGCGTAGCAGTGGATTTATCCAGTTAACATGTTTTACTGAAGATTTCTTTTGATAGTTATCTTTAAAGGTTTCAAAATCATAAGCTGCAGAAAATTGTGATGCTTTAAAGTGCTTTGCTTTATCAATAATACCTTTGTTTATGACATAGTCATCTTGCTTACTAAATGCTTCTTTCTCAGCATCTGTAAGTTCATCATTTAACCATTTTTTTAATAAATCGTCTTTCATCATAATGTTCACTTCCTGTAATAAAACAACTTGGGATTAATTTCTCCTTATTATTTTATTTTAAAACCCTCGAGTTCTTTTTTTAGAATATTAAAAGCACTATAAATTCTGTACTCGACTACTTTTTGAGTTACTCCCAAAAATTCTGCAATCTCGCTATGTTTTTTCCCTTCTACTTTATTTAACAAAAATGCAACACGTTGTTCTTCTTTTAAGCTAGAGAGGACTTTATTATATTTTTCTAAGTATTGGTTTTGCTCTAAAATAAATTCTGGTGTTTCATTATTAAAGGAACTGGGTTTGTTTTTTTGATGCTTTAAAACTACTTTTTGGTGCTTTATTTCATTGAGCATCATATTATTTGCAATTGTAAATAAGAAGGATTTTGCTTTACCAAATGTTACCTTTTTACAATTATCCCATAACTTTATAAAGGCATCTTGGGTTTTATCTCTGGGATTAAACTGTGCACCATATTTGTAGTACAGAAAATCATGTATATCGTCCGCATACTTATTGTAAATGCGTTCAAATGCTTCAGCTTCGCAGATGTTTTGGTCTAAGTCTTCTGGCAAGTGTTATTAGTTTGTCTAAAGATATTGAAATATTTTTTACAAAGTTTAAGTAGTTTTTAAATCTTAGTTGTTATATATTAAATGGCAACAGATAATTTAAAGCCAAAATGACATTACGAGATTCAATTTTAATCTTTTTTATAACTGGTCTTATTTTTACATCGTGTAGAAAGGAAGAAACAGTATTTGTACAAGCACCAGAAGATGAAACTATAACTGCTAACTCTAGTATTGCCTTATTAATTCAGCGTACGACTTCTAATGACGGTTCATTAGGCAATATAGTAGATAAAGCCAATTGTTTTGATATTAAATTCCCATATACGGTAAATGTAAACAGTGAAATGATGACACTTCACTCTAACACTGATTTCGTTGCCGTAGAATGTGTTTTTGATCAATCCGATGATGATACTGACACCATAGAAATTATTTTTCCTGTAAATATAGTATTTGCCGATTTTTCTGAATTAACTGTATCCAATGCTACAGAATTAAATAATCACAATTCTAATTGTCATGGTGAGAATGTTGTTGACTATGATATTGAGTGTATAGACTTTCAATATCCGATTGAGGCTTCTACTTTTAACTCTAATAATGAATTATTAGAAGTCTTAAATCTTGAAAACGACCATCAACTCTACGATTTTATAGAAAATATAAGTGTCAATGATATCGTAACAGTAGATTTTCCAATAATGGTAACTCTAGCTGATAGTTCAGAAATTAGTATTAATAATTTTGATCAACTTCAAACTACAATTGAGAATAATATAAACGCTTGCGACGAAGATGATGACTATGATCATGATGATGATGATTGTGATGATTGCACAGAAGAAGAAGTTGTAAATTTATTGACTAGCTGCACAGACTGGGCTGTAAATACATTACGAAGAGATAACAACACCAATTATGATGATGAATATTATAACTATGCTTTCAATTTTTTTAGTGACGGTACGCTCTCTGTCTTCTGGAATACAATAACAGTTTATGGCACCTGGACAGCTAGTGGATCTAGTAATAATATTGAAGTTATAATAGATATTCCTAGTTTGCCATTATGTAATAATAATTGGATATTGAGAGAAGTGAAAAACTGTTCTGACGAAACAGAAATTGATTTTAGAGTAGGAAATGATCGTATTCAATATGTGAAAAACTGTAACTAACAGTTAAAATGGATTACTATGCGCAAATGGATTATCATTTTAGTTATTATTATAATAGCCGCTATCTTTGGCTATAATTACATTTATCAAGACCACAGAGATATTGAGAAAGAAACAGCTGAGTTTTCTATTACGAGTTCAGAAATAGCTGCGAGATTTTCAGAAAACTCAACTGAAGCTGAGAAAACATTTTTAAATAAAACAATTGAGATTTCTGGTGCTGTATCAGAAATAAGTTTGAATGACCTTACAATAGATGATAAAGCCTTTTGCCAATTTTCAAGTGAAATAAAAGAAACTATTATTAAGGTAAATTCTAAAATAAAAGTAAAGGGTCGCGTTATTGGCTACGACGACTTATTAGAACAAGTTAAACTAGATCAATGTGTAATCCTAGAATAAATATGAAACATTACCTTACACTTTTACTGTTTGTAACAGTGATAACAGCGAATGCTCAAGATGACTTACTAGGTGAAATTGATACGGATTCAGTCTTTGACAATTATGCAACAGCAGCCTTTAAAGGATTAAAAATTGTAAATTTTGAGTCTACTAAACTTGTAGCCGATAAAGAACTCGTTTTTATGGTATCGCACAGATTTGGTAGTGTAGAAAATGGTTTTGACACCTTCTTTGGTTTAGACGATGCAGTTACTAGATTGAGTTTTATTTATGGAATTACGGATGCTATCAACGTTGGCGTATCTCGTAGTTCCTTTCAAAAAATATATGAAGCCTCTGCAAAATATAGATTAGTGAGACAAAAAGAAAACGGATTTCCATTTACTGTCGTTGGTTACAATTCTATATTGCTAAACACTTCATTAGAAAAAGATAATTTACCAAAATTAGAATTTAAAGATCGTCTTGCATACACGGTACAACTTTTGATATCTAGAAAAGTGAATTCAAATTTTTCGTTAGAAATCGCACCTACTTTTTTCCACGACAACTTTGTTTTTGTAAATGAACAACATAATTCTCAATATGCAATAGGTTTGGGTGGTAGACATAAACTTAGTAAAAGATGGTCTATTAACATGGATTATGGTTGGCACTTAAATAGAGCAGATAGCTCACCATTTAAAAACCCTTTATCGATTGGTTTTGATTTAGAAACTGGAGGTCATGTCTTCCAAATGCATTTCTCTAATGCCCAAGCTATGAATACTAATGGGTTTTTAGGACAAGCCACAGGAGATTGGAGTGATGGTGATATTTATTTTGGCTTTAACTTAAGTCGTGTTTTTTAAAAATATATATAATCTATGAAACGTACATATCTAATATACATCTTAATCCTGACTGCATTTTACAGTTGTTCATATGTTAATGAAGACGATTTAACAGAAGATATTATGGTTGATGATGTTACCTATGAAGATAACATCAAAACCATTATTGACAGCAATTGTATCTCTTGTCACAGTAATCCGCCTACAAATGGTGCGCCAATGGCTCTAACTACCTATGATAATGTTAGAGATGCCGTTGAAAACAGAAATTTAATTGGTCGTATTTCAGCTACAGATGCATCGGTTATGCCAGCAGGTGGACAAAGATTACCGCAAAGCATAATAGATCTTGTTATCCAATGGGAAGCAGAAGGGCTTATTGAAAATTAAAAATAATATTATGAAACGAGCTTGTTCAAAATTTTATCACTTAGTAAAAATGACTAATAGCGAACAGCATGTGACCATTGAAAACAATAAATATAGACACATGAAAAAAATCACGGTTTTAGCATTACTACTAATAAGTTTAAGTGCTCTAGCACAAAGTAAATATTTAACTAAAGCAGGCTCATTAGATTTTGAAGCATCAGTGCCTTCATTTGAGGAAGTGGCAGCAAAAAACAACTCTGTTACAGCCATATTAAATACAGATAATGGCGATTTTGCAGCATTGGCATTAGTAAAAGCCTTCCGTTTTAAAAATGCTTTAATGGAAGAGCATTTCAATGAAAATTATGCAGAGTCCGACACGTATCCCAAAGCGACCTTTAAAGGTAATATTTCTGGCTTTGACATAAGTATTGAGGATACTACCAAATCAATAGATGGTTCATTAACTTTTCATGGAGTAACAAAAGAAATTACAGACATTTCAATAACTATTAAAGTAGTTGATGATAAAATTTTATTATCAGGTAACTTTAAAGTACTGGTTTCTGATTTTGATATTGCGATTCCTAAGATTGTTGCAAATAAACTCTCAGATGAAGTTTCAGTTGATTTTAATTTTGAACTCGCTAAAAAGTAATTCTTTTACTGTAAGCTAATTTTAAAAATAAAATTTCGTTCTGCAAAGTTAGTGCGTTCATGTTCTATATCTATATGTAGTTTATAACATCTGATAAGCAACTCAATTCTAATGCGTATTAACTTAAATAAATAATATGTTCGCATATATATTTTTAGTCGCTTTTTTTTAAACTTACTAAAGCCTTATCATATACAGCTTGTGCTCTGTCAAGTAAGATTTTATCAAGTTTAATTTGAGGGGATTTTATTGTTCTTATTTTGCGAGAACATATATTTTCCGAAGGATCACCAGAATGATGAGTAAATTTTTGAAGATTATATTCAGGTGATAGAGGCTGATTTAATTTTAAAAAAGAACTTATACTATTAAGTTGCTTTTCGGGATTTTTTATCAAAGATTCATGAGTCAAAAAAAAGTATTGGTCTTCAGAAATATTGTTTTTTAACTTCATAAGATAATTTACTTGTTTGCAATACTCATCTACTAATTTTTCAGGGGTTAAGTGGGTTTGATTAAAACGCTTTGATAGTTGATACATACTTGAAATAGCCTCTTGCGGTCGTCTAATTAAAAAGATGAATTTCAACCTTTTTAATTTCAGAAGATGTTTATCAGGAAAACAATTGGAACCATTAATTTGATTAGTTATATAAGTTTGCTTAGAGAATAATACACGCGATTTTCTTCGAACGTCAAAATTGAATGCTACTAAATCATCTTCATCTAAGATTTGATATGAATATTCTCCAAATCCTAATATTTCATTATTTGTGCAAAGTATATGTGTAACTAAGGAACTCCCACTTCGAACATGTGCCATTAGAAAAACATAGTGCTGATTTTTGTGAGAAACGAGGTTTTTCCAAAGAAAAAAAAGGAGTTGTTTTATGTTTTTTCTCATCTTCCAAAGATATTATTTATAATTTTAGCTTTTAAAGCTATTACAACAGAATGAAGAAGGTTTTAGTAGATGTAAATTATTTTCACTTTAAGTTAAATAGTGTCTCACAAATTCTTAAAAAAACTCAAAGTGCGTGGGCTTATCTTAATTTTTTACCTAACTATATTGAATCCAATGCTATATACAGAGCAACATTCAATAAAAAAAACGATGAAGAGCTAATTAGTTTCACTTTTTTCAAAACAATAATACCCTTTAAATTATTACCTGCTTTTACTTTTCATCAAAAAATTAAAAAATATAAACCAGATTTTGTACTAATTCACGGATTAGGATATTGTTTTAATGCTGTTTTTTTAAGATATATATTGCCAAAAAAAGTAATAATAGTTGTCCAAGCGCATGGATACGCACCTGCTCCTAAAGGTTTAAAAAGACTTATTTATATATGGACTGAAAAATATATTGATGCTTTTCTGTTTACAGGAAAAGAGAATGCTAAACTATGGGTTGACCAAGGTATATTTAATTCGAAAAAAATATATGAAGTAATGGAAGGTGCAACTACTTTTAGTGATAGTCCTAATGTATCCAGGTTACCAAAATCGTTTCTATGGGTGGGAAGGCTTAATGAAAACAAAGACCCAATTACTATAGTGAATGCGTTTCGCCAGTTTTTACAAATAGAGCCAATGGCTAAGCTAACGATGATATACCATACAGAGGAACTCCTGCCTTCAATAAAAGAGTTAATGAACAAAGATGAGCAATTAAAAACAGCATTGATTCTTAAAGGAAAAGTAGCGCACCAAGATATGGAAGGAATCTATAGATTAAATGAGTTTTTCGTTCTTGGTTCTCATGCTGAAGGAAGTGGTTATGCCTTACACGAAGCTATGGCTTGTGGTTGTATACCTGTAGTTACAGATATTGCTTCATTTATGTTTATGACTAATAACGGATATTGTGCATTACTCTTTAGACCTTCTGATGAAAACTCTTGTATTGAGGCATTAAAAAAAACTCAAGATATTGATATTACTACTTATCGAAAAAGGGTGTTAAATCAAGTAGATAGTAAACTTTCACCTAATGCAATAGCAAACGATATTTTAGCTATGTTTCAGGATTTACAAGAAAAAAAGCAATTATAGATAGTTTTTGCGGTATCTGAGATTCGATTCACTAGAACACGTTCTGCGACATCAGTCTTATTTAATTCTTCAATAAGAAATTGAATGAGTTCGTCATCATTTTGACTAAAATAGAAGTTCCTTGGTTTTATAGGCGAAAGAGCAATTGTACTAATTACTTTGCAGCCTGAATATAATGCTTCGTGAACAACAAGTGGACCTGATTCAAATCTTGACGTATGTAAAAAGACTTTGGCATTATTCATTGATTTTCTTACTTCCGAATTACTGCACATGCCCGTAAGTGTAATAGTATTTGTTAACTCTAATTGAGTAATCTGTTTTTCTAACATAGTTTTTAATTCTCCTTCTCCATGTATGACGACTTTAATTTTTGGAAAAAAATGTTTTATCTCATAGATCAACTTTATAAAGCGATCATAATTTTTTATGGGTCCTAAATTGCCTACACCAAGTATGTCAATTTTTCGTGCAGATGTATTTAAAAGAGGGAAATCTTTTGTGCTCAGAGATATAGGAGCAATATGTGATGCTTCAAATTTATGTTCTTTTTGTAAAATAGCATTATGTAAATCGCCAGAAGCAATGATATAATTTGGATTAGGTTTAAACCAACGCATAAATCGATTGTTGTACTTTACGTCCTGCCCTTGTAACCAGGTAAAATGAGGCAAATCGAAGAAAAATTTAAGTAATCTCCCGATTAACATAGTCTCACCATACCAAAAGGATAACACACCATCAAAAGCGTCATTTTTATGTAATTTTTTTGCCATAAAAAAAGTTTTAAATAGTAGTTTTATGGTGTTGATTCGTTTTTTGAATCCTCCTCCTACATGATGAACGGTTATGTTTTGAAAATGATATTGACCTTTATCAAAGGGGTAGCGCATTGAGATTATTTCTAGATTTACTTCAGGATAGGTTTGACTGAAAAAATCTAAAAACTGTTTAATAAAAGGAACAGCAGTATCGTCTTTTTGATTACGTGCGTATATGGGAGTAATAATCAACAGACGTTTATACATTATGACGTTTATTTTTATTACCTAAGTGTAAATGTTGTGTTGCATATTGTTTTAAGGATTCGTCATGGGAAGCAAGCACAATTGTTAGTCCTTTTGTTTCTGCTTCTTTTGCTAGGAATTGCATGACAACATTGGTTAGTTCCTTGTTTAACTGATTAGTTGCTTCATCCAGTAAAAGTATTTGTGATTTAGTATATAATGCTCTTATTAATGCTATACGCTGTTTTTGTCCGCCAGAAATAGATTTACTATCAGCATGAATAACAGTTTCAAGCCCATTAGAGAGAGAATTATACCAATTTGTTAATTGCATTTCTGTTAGAAGGTATTCAATATATTTTTTGTCAATATCTTTAGTTTTAAACATGGTTATATTTTCTAATAGAGTTCCATGAAATAAAAAGGGTTGTTGTTGAAGGTAAGCAATAAAAGGATGAAATGAAGGATTTTGTTGTTTGTGCCCATCAATGTTTAAACTACCAGATGTAGGTAATAACATACCTGATAATATGCGTAATAAAGTTGTCTTTCCTTTTCCTGAAGCTCCAGTTATTAAGGTAAAACTACCTTGGTTAATGGTTATATTGATATTAGAAAATAGAGTTGAGTTATTGCGATAAGAGAAGCTTGCATCATGTAATTCAATAGTTTTTTTAAAGCTTTGATGTGATAATTTATTATTAGTCTTTACCTTTAATTTATTACTAAGGATATCTACAGCATAACGATTTGCTCTTAGGTCTATTATAGAATTTGATATTTTATTAAAAGAAGGAATAAGCTTGGTTAATGCACTTGCAAAGAAAGCCAGCAATAAAAGGTTATTGTTTCCATTCAATTGCATAAACAAAAGCAATAACGCAATCCCAATTATAATAAAAAATTCGAAGAAACGAATACTAGTCAACTTATGCACTCTTAGTTTTGCTAACTGTTCATTGTAGTGCTTATTTGTCTGATAAAAATGATGTGTAAATACCTCTTCTGCCTGTGCACTTTTAATATCTGTAAAGCCATTTAGTAGATTAATCAAATGATTAGTGTTTAATTGATATCCAGAAGCTACGTCGTCGTTTAATTTCTTTATTTTTTTCTTCTTCACAAAAAGAAACATAAAAGTAATAACGATTAGGCTTACAGAAGCGATAAGAGCTAGTTTAAAATTAATGAATAAACTAACTAAAATAATTCCTAAAAGAATAAATAGTTCTGTACTCAGTATATATAATGATGTAAGTAATTGTGTTGCAAAAACAGTGGGTATTTGTTGTAAGTCTCTTAAAAAAGTTCCTTTATTTATAGTAAAATGCTTTTGCATATCGTTTAAATAATCTTTTGCTAATTGCTTTGAAATACTAACAGCTATTCTATATATGAAAGAGGATTGTTTTTTAATTATTACGGTCTGAATGCTATTTTTAACAACATAAAATAAAAATAGAAATACAATGGCATATATTAAAGTACTTTCATTTAATGTAACACTGAGGTATTTTTGAAAAAACTCATTAGCTTTTTCTTTATTTAGTAATGCGATAATAAACGGAACTAAAGCTCCTATTGATATAAACTCTAGTAATATGTTTAAGAATGACCATCCTAAAAAAAACGGAAGTTTTTTTTGATATGCATCTGGAACAATAGCGATTATTTTTTTTAAGAGATTGATCAAAAAACAGATATTAAGAAGTTAATGTATTCCAAAAAACCTTATAATTTGATTTTAGGTAATTAAAACGTCCTTTTATCAAAAAAGCTATACCATTTCCCAATAAAGACCACCTAAAATACCATATGTTTTTTGAACTAAATACAGAAAGTTTCTTTAAACACTGATATAGCGTCTTAGTTCTATGATAATAAGCTTGTGATGGTTCTAGTCTATTTGATGACTCCTTGTAATGTTTATAAGGTATTGTTGTAAGAACATGTATTCGGCATTTGTTTGTATTAATTCGGAGTCCTACATCATAATTATCGCCTATACCAAACTGTTCTAAAGACTCATCAAAGAGATTCTTTTGTAACAAATCAGTTTTAATCATTGCTGCCCCTAAACCATAAATAGTGGTTTTAAAAATAGGGTGCGTTCGTTGTGTAAGCAATGGCCAGCCTGCTTTTGTCGTAATATTCCCTTTTTTTTGATATATGTTGAGAATATATTTTTGCCAGAAATTCTTTGTTGGTCTATTATAACTCAAATCATCCCAGACTGGTAGACCAAAAAAGTAATGATAATAAAGCCTAATAAAACTAGTCTTATCTGTAAATGGTCTCCAGTTATTATCAGGTTGAAGCCTTAGCTCTTCACCTGTTACTATACGGATTTCAGGGTTAGCATAATGGTACGACTCAAGCGTTTTTATATAGTTTTCCGGCAGAACTATATCATCATCACACAACAAGATATAGCGAGTTACTGCTTTTTTTATTCCAATATTACGTTGTTTACATACTGAAGGTTCTGAAATAATAACTTCAATAGGTAATATAATCTCTCGAATAATATTTTCAATATCAGTTTTATTAATTCCTGCAATAATAATTAGCACTTTTTCAGGTAAAAGAGTTTGTTTTTCAATACTTTGTAAGGTGCGTTTTAATGAATTTAGACGCTTATATGTAGGGATGACGACAGTAACCATATTACAAATTGAATAAGTTTGTTTTATACACTTTCATCAATCCAAGTGCGGTAATACTTTTAACCCTAAATTTTAGGCGTTCTGATAAATTTTGAGTTCTTGTGACATTTACTTCATTAACGATACGTCTTACTGCATAATCATAAAACTTTCTTGAGTAAGTTCTCGTAAAATCAATCTCTCTATCCGTTGAGGTTTCCCAATTAGGTTGAATGGTTATTTTATCTTCAATTTCATTGTAAAGCGAGGTTCCTTTAATTGGATAAGCCACAGTAATTGTAAAATGTGTTGGATTAGCCGCTTTTAAATAGGTAATGGTTTCGCTAATATCTTTTTCGTCTTCACCAGGATAACCGACCATTATAAACGTACCAGTTTCCATGCCTAATGCATTAGTTTTTTGAATAGCTGTTTTCACAACATCTACATCAACACGTCTATCCATGGCGTCGATGATTTTCTGCGAACCACTTTCGGCACCAATCCAAATTCTGTAGCAACCAGCTTCTTTTAGTAATTGTAAGATTTCATCGTTTAATCGTTCTGCCCTCGTAATACATTCAAAAGGAATAATAGCATCTTGCTTTATGACTTCTTCATGAAAACTTTTTATCCATTTATGACTAACGGTAAACACGTCATCTACAAACCAGATGCTATCTGGATTGTAGGTGTCTTTAAGTAGTCGTAATTCTTCAGCTACAAGATTTGCAGGCCGTCTTCTGTAACTTTGACCGTAAACAGCCGTACTACACCATTTACAAGTATAAGGGCAACCACGTTGTGTACTGATAGTCATAGAGCTCATACCATGATTGGTTTTCCACGTTTCAAGATATTTCTCTACTGGGATAGCAGCTCTATTTGGCAATGGTAATTCCGAAAGATCTTTCATCTTTAGTCTTGGTGGTGTTTTTTTTACACTACCATTTTTCATATATGCAATACCAGTAATTTCGCTGTAATCTGAACCATTTACAATAGCAGTATAGAGCTCTAAAGTTGTTTGTTCTCCTTCACCGATTATGAGAAAATCTACTCCAGAGTTGAGATAATTTTCGCAATTATAAGTTATATCTGGACCACCCAATATGAGTTCTGGAAATCCATAAGTCGCATCGCTTTTTAGAATTTTAATTAGTTTAATAACATTAATTTTTGTCATTAAATTGGTGTAAATCGCAACTACTTTGGGTTGTTTTTCTTTTATAAATTGAAGCTGTTGGTCCTTAGAATAAAAGGTAGAATCGTAAAGGTGATTCTCAATATTGTATTTGTTTAAATACGCAGAAATATATAGTAAACCTAAAGGTGCATAAGGCTTCATAATCGCCTGTTCCTTGGCATCTTCGTACAAATAATAGGTATGTGTGAGTACAATGCTCATTAATGGTATTTACTTTTTCTGTAATTCAATTAAAAAATGATCTGCATATTTTGCCCAAAAAGAACCCGTAATCAAAGTATCTATGCGTTTGAAAATCGACAAAAAAGGTCTTTTAGACAAAAATGAATTTTCAAGATAAGATGGAGGTATAGCAATTCCTATTGGTTTAATAGTATTTATTGTATATTGAGTTTCTGTTAAAGATACAATTTCTTCGGAATTGTAATACCAAGTTTTCACATCAACTCCTTCTACATTGGCTATTATACTGTCATCAGTTTTTCGTCTTTTTGCAGCTTTAAAATTTCCTTTTAAACTAAAATAAAATTGTTCCCACAGACAATATTTAGGCATAATAACTAAAACTATTTTACCTTTAGGATTAAGGAGTTTAGTGGCTGTTTTAAAAAAAAGGTCTATCTCTGTTTTGGACAAACAATTGAAGCCACCAAAATTTGAAAAAATGAAATCAAACTTTTTATCGAATGAATTTTCATTTATAGAATTAATGTCTTGAGTTTTAAATATTAAATTTTTTGAGTTTGCCTTTGCTTTGGCAACTTTAATCATACCTTCTGAAATGTCTGTAGCCAGAACATTATGACCTAATTTGGCAAAATGAATAGCATCTTCACCTGTGCCACAATTTAACTCTAAAATAGAAAGTCTTTCATCTGTAGAAATTATAGAACCCAAATATTTAAATACTATACTACGTTGTGCTTTCCCAATATTTGAGAATGTAAACGCAGTATCATAATTTGATGAAGCAATGTCAAATTCGTTAAGCATTATTGGGCTTCATTGTTTTAAGTTGAATCTTATCTAAAAAAGCTGAAGGTAAGTAATAGCCAAGTAATATCATAGATCTTAATTGTCGTTTCGATGTTTTAAATGGATTTTTAATTACCTTTTTTATGTTTTGGAACGCTTGACTTTTACGATATTCTTTATGCACATAGCGCTGAAGTTTTTTATAAAACTTTGTACTGTAGGTGCCTTTAAACATCATGGCTAAATCGTCAGAATCTGTCCAATTAGCTTTTAGTTTTAAGTCGTCTTTTACTTTGTCATAGAATTTAGTTCCTGGTAACGGGTATGAAACAGAAACGCCTAAATTATCAGGCACTAATTCTTTAATCATGGATATTGTTTTAGAAATATCATCTTTAGTTTCCCCTAAATATCCAAATTGTATAAAAAAGGCAACACGGACATTTTTTTCTTTTAATAATCGTGTAGCTTCATAGATTTGTTCTACTGTGGTGTCTTTATCCATGGCATCTAATATGGCTTGAGAGCCACTTTCTGCACCAACCCAGACCTCCTCTAAACCACTTTCAGCCAGAGCATCAATAGTATCTTCTTTTAATAATAAATCAACTCGACTTTGTATATAATACGAAATTGAAAGCTTTTCTTTTTTAAGTTCTATATTAAAGTTTTGAACCCAATTAGGCTTTAATCCAAATATATCATCGCACATCCAAAAACGATTGACTCCATAGGTATCTGATAGGTATTTAATGTGTTTTGTAATATATTCTGGTGAATGCGAATTGTAGCGATTGCCGTAAATAGGTTTGGCACACCAATTACATTTAAAAGGACAACCTCTTGTTGTAGCAATATTGAGTGTAAACTCATTGCCTCCACTTTCCCAAATATTTCTATAAGGCTGAAGATCTATTAAATCCCAAGCTGGCATTGGTAACATATCTAAATCTCGTAAAACAGGATGTTTAGGATTCTTAATAATTTCAGCTTCATTTTTAAAAACTAGACCTTTAATAGATGTAGAATCTTTATCATTAGATAAAGCATCAATTAATTCTTTTAAAGAAATTTCACCTTCGCCTTGTATAATAAAATCTGCACCTGTATTTAAGTATTTTTTATAGTGATCTGTTGAGTCTGAGCTACAAACGATAACTTTACAATTAAGATTTTTGGCTATTTTAATCATTTCAAAAGCAGCTTCACGCATTGTGGTTAAGCACATTTTTGTGAGATAATTAAAGCCATCGTCATAGAGCACAAATATTTTTGGTTTTTGAGTCTCTAGATAGGGTTTTATTTCAATAGGACTGTCTAAAAGGTTCGCATCAAAAACACCTACCTTGTAGTTGTTTTCCCTTAAGTAAGATGCAGCATATAGAGTTCCTAAAGGTGGATAAGGGGTTTTGTTGCTCCATTGCTTAGAATCAAATTTGTAGTAATATGAATGTGAGAATACAACATCAAGCATTTTCCATAGCTAGGTTAAGATTAAATGCTTTGTTTTTATCGTTGTAACGTTCATTAAGCTTAACAATTACCTTAGATTGGAAGTCTTGTGGATGGTGTTTAGACACATCATTGGTAGATTTCATCGCAATCTCGAATTCCTTTTTCTTAAGATGCTTAAACTTAGATTTCCATTTTTTTAGAGTTAATTTCTTAAAATAATGATTTAAATCATATCCAACTTTATTCTTAAATAAACTTTCTAAACATTTACTCCATAAAGGTTTATTGAAATTGTCATTCAATAAATCTGAACTTAAAGTTCTATTCGGATAAAAATCGAGAGCCCATTGGTTTTCTGCAATAAAAGCATTAAAAACTGCTTTACCGTAAATGGGCTTGAGAGTTATTAATTCTGTAGCGGTAAATTTATTTTGCTCAGCTATTTTTAGTCGATCAGAACTGATAAAATAATTAACACAAAAGTATTTTTTAGAATTAAGCAAAAATAATTTTTTGTAAGCAATTAAAAAGGTTCGCGCTAACCATAAATACTTAGGCTTTGTAATGAGAAAAAAATCTATATCACCAGTGTCGTCGTAATAATTTTTAGATAAAGAACCAGAGATAGAGACCGATTCAACAAAAGGGAAGGACATAATAAGTTTTGCTCTTTTTAAGGCCTTTGGCATAATATCATCTGCCATTTTATTTCCATTAAGTCGTCTTTCTACTAAAGTATGATCATTAATATCAGAGTAATATTTGCCAAACCTAAAAACAATATTATTCTCAATTAATTTTTGCAATTCTTTTTTAGTTTCATCTAAATTATTTGCACAAGAAAACGAGAATATTTCCTCTAAAGTCAATGGGTATTTGAAAATGGAAAAGTAAATTATGACTTTTAGGACATTCATATTTTTTCTACTATTTAGCCAAAATTAGTATAGCTCTTTTATATAGAACAACTCAGTTCTGCGAATTACTTATATAAAATTAAAAATACTATATATTTATTGTATATCGTTAGCATAAAACCGACACTTACTAGCAAAAAACCGACACTGTATATTTTTATTTTTGATAGAGGTTATTAAAGTAAATGAATAACTCTAAATACAATATCTGTCTTTTGACTGTAATGTTTTTTGTTCTAAATAGACTTAGGGTTTATGAAGTATAATTTCAAGGAATTTTCTACCAATGCCATATTTAATATTGGTAATGAATCGGATCTAAAATCATTTAGTAAAGCCAAGCAAACAGAATTATACACTTTTATATGGACTAATTCTGAAGCTATTGAGATCATTATAGATAGTATTCCTTTTACAATTCAGCCTCATAGCATTTTGGCTTTAACTCCCATTCAATATTTACAATACCTAGGTGGTGGTGATGCTATTGTTTATCAATTCAATAGAGAGTTTTATTGTATTAAAGATCATGACCAAGAGGTGAGTTGTGTTGGTATTTTATTTTTTGGGAATACTAATATTCCTGTTATTCATTTAGATAAAAAAGAACAGCAAAAGTTTAAAACCCTTCACGAGGTTATCATAGACGAACTAGAAACTGAAGATAACATACAAGCAGAGATGCTTAGAATGTTAATGGCAAGATTTATTATAAAAAGCACAAGATTATTAAAAGCTAAAGAGGGTATTGTGGAAACACCTAAAAGTTCTAAAGTGGATTTATTACGTGAATTCAATTTTTTAGTAGAACAACACTTTAAGAAAGAACATAGTGTTTCTTTTTATGCTGATAAATTGTTTAGATCACCAAAAACACTTTCCAATAATTTTGCTAAACTAAATAGGAGTCCACTTCAGATCATACATGAAAGAGTTGTCTTAGAAGCACAGCGTTTATTAATTTATACAGATAAGACAGCAAAAGAGATTGCTTATGAAGTTGGCTTTGACGATGCCTCTCACTTAAGCCGATTATTTAAAAAATACACCTCTCAGTCACCTTCTGATTATAAAAAAGGACTAAAATCTTCATATTAGGAAAAATTGACAAGCCTTTGGGCAGATCCTTCATTTTTTAACACCTACTTCTACACCATCTTTGCATAGTAATATTAAAAACTATCAAGATGAAACTTAAAAACAAATCAATATTCAATCTCATTGAAATATTTAGAAGTAGTCCAAAACAATTAATTAGCACTATTGTTCCTAAAACATATTGTGAACACAAACATATTCACGATTACTATTGTGATGCCGAAAAACCCCATATAAGTTAAGTGGGAAAAAATGACAAGTCTTAGGGAATTATAATCATTCTATGAGTCCCTAATCTGTTGCAACTTTGTACCAACAAAAAAATCAAACTAAAGATTAATAACACTGAAATAAGATTCAGTATAAAATTTTAAATTATGAATACATTTAATGTACCAACACGAGAAGAGGTAAGCACAAACAATCAGGCAATTTTCGATAATCTAAACAAAGGTTTAGGTTTTGTCCCTAATCTATATGCAACTTATGCACATAGCGACACAGCTTTAGAAAACTATTTAACTTTTGCTAATGCAAAAACATCTTTATCTGCTAAAGAGAAAGAAGTAGTAAACTTAGCGGTTAGTCAAGTTAATGATTGTATATATTGTCTTTCTGCTCATACCGCAATAGGAAAAATAAATGGTTTTACAGATGAGCAAATCTTAGAATTAAGAGCAGGATTTTCTTCAGTTGATAACAAGCTCGACGCTTTAGCAAAATTGGCTAAAAATATTACTGAGAATAGAGGAAAGACAGATGAAACGGTATTAGAGAACTTCTTTAATGTGGGTTATACAAAAGGAAATTTAATTGATACTATTTCTTTAGTAGGTGATAAAACAATTTCTAACTATATACACAGTACAACTCAAGTACCTGTTGATTTTCCTGTGGCTCAGCCTCTAGAAATAGAAGTGGCTTAACAATTAATTATTAATAAACAAAACGTATAAAATCATGAAAAGAATTATTTCAATATTAACGATTGTATTGGCTTTTACATTAACTAGTAGTGCCCAAGACAAAATGAAAATGGAAACAAAAGCAACTATTGTTTCTTTAGAACAGACAAAAGGTGAGTTTGCTCAAAAAACAATAACATTAAAAGAAGGAGATTATATTTTTGAAATTTCTAATAACAATGTTGGTCATCAGGTAGGCTTTGTATTAGTCCCAAAAGGGAAAGATGCATCTCAACCAGAAAATCATATAAAAGAGGCATATGTTACAAAAGCTGTAGACAATAATAACAAGGAAACATCTAAAGTTACAACATTAGTGAAAGGTGAATATATATATTTCTGCCCTTTAAATCCGACACCTCAATATACTTTGGTAGTAGAGTAAATCTCTAATTAAATAAAGAGTATTGGCTTGCAATTAAAAGAGTGACTTAAATTTATAAGTCACTCTTTTTGATTTTAAAAAAAGCACAACCTTTTTAATAAAAGATTGTGCTAAACACCCACTTATTTTCCAGAGAAAATCTCCTTTAATTGTGTTACCATATTTCCATTACCTGAGACTGTGATCTCGCCAATTTTATCAGCGATTTTTTCTACATATTCCATCTCTTTTAGCTTGTACAGCATGTCATTCTCTTCCATCAACTTTGCCGTATTTAGCAAGCTACGTGTAGAAGCTGTTTCTTCACGTCTCATAATAACATTAGCTTGCGCTTTCTTTTGTGCAACTAAAACTTGGTTCATAATCTCTTTCATTTCTCCAGTTAAAATTACATCTCTGATACCGCAGTTTAAAACGGTTACACCTAATTTAGATGCACTTGTCTTAACATCTTCGAATACAGCTTCTGCGATATTCTCTTTACGTTCTAAAAGTTCATCTAAGGTGTAAGCACCGACATATGCACGCAATACTAATTGCATTGTAATGTATAATTGCTTTTCGTAATCCTTGTTATCTAAAAGTGCTTTTTCAACGTTTGTAACTTTGTACTGTGTGTAAAAGTTAATACGAATTGCCGCTTTATCTTTAGTTAACAATTCTTGTCCTGCAATTTCTAATTGCAACTGACGCAAATCTGCTTTAGCAATTTTAATAGATGTATCATTTCTCCAGAAACGGTAAGTACCACCTTCTAGAGTTTTTGTATATACATCATCTACTAGAAGTATAGCTTTCTCGTAAGTTGCAACTTCAAATGTTCTAATGTATTTACTAACCTCTAATTTACTAAATAGCGATTTGTCTAAGTTTTCTATAATATAGATTTTACTTAAATCTACACGTACATATTCACGTTCAATTAGACCTTTCCAGTACACATAACGACCAGAAGTTAGAACAGATTTAAAGTTTCCTTTTTCGTAAAGCATAACCAATTCTCCGTCCTTTACCTCAATAACATCTAGCATTTTAGCTAAAACCTCATCTTTTAATAAGATTTCTAAGGCTACTGGTGCTATGAAAATAGTACTTAAATCATACGTTTTTACACGCTGATTTATCCATAACCAGTGTACTCCTTGAGTTATTACCTTTACGTAATCACCTCTTTTGAATACTAGACCTACTTTTCCTGCATTAATTCTTACTCGTAACATTGTTTTTGTTTTTAAAATTAAACATTAGTGTTTGCCAATTAAGGCGGTTTGGTAATACTTGTAACGGACGGATTACCATCTTCAAAACAGATCTGACGAGTTCAGATTTACTTGAAGTTTATCTTTATTTCAATTCATAATTTTAAGAAAATAGCAGATTGTAAATCATCTCTTCCATACGGAATTACTCATAGTAATTTCAGCTATAATCAGTGAAATGACAGCCAGTTAAAAAGAAAAGCAAATGCTCTTGCGTTTTAACCTTTAGTCAAAACAGTAACCACTTTTGAGATTACAAATCAGTAGTTCAAAGTATTTCTAAGATTGCTTGTTATTGAACACTAATGAGTTACTATTAAAGCCAATTTACAATCCACTATTTCGTCATTTTTATTGAGCAGTGTGACGGACTGCTTGGCTATCAGTTTTACAAGATGATAAGCTTTGGTGGATCCCAAAAGGGACCAAACCTGCATTATGAGTGCAGTGCTCTTCCAACTGAGCTACAAAGCCTAAAATGGTGGCTTAGACAGGAATCGAACCTGTGCATTTCTATTGTTCTAACCTACTGAACTATCTCAAACGAAGTGAGAGTGGGAATCGAACCCACGACCTATAGAGTCGGTGACTATTTTTTGGTTAACAGTCAAAACCTTCAAGTCTAGTTGTATATAAAAGCATAATGCATCTCTGCAATGTTTTACACAATAGTGCTATACCGAAACACCCAACAAGACCAGCTTGATATCACTTCCTGCGCAGGCAGGAATCTTATCGTGAAACAGACAGGAATTGAACCTGTATCTTTGCATTTTCAGTGCATCGCATTGACCAACTTTGCTACTGTTCCGTTTTAAGTGTCTATCAAGATTCGAACTTGATCTTAGAGGATATACCTCTTGTGCGAGCCATTACACTATAGACACCAGATAACCTGATAGGATTCGAACCTATAATACAAGAATTAAAATCTTGAGTGTTACCATTACACCACAGGTTATTATTGTAAGCCTAATAGGATTTGAACCCATACCTCAAAGTCCGTAGCTTTGAATGCTATCCGTTACACCATAAGCTTATTTGTACTCCACCCAAGATTCGAACCTGGACTTTAAGGATTTTAAGTCCTTTGCCTCTCCCATTTGGGCTAGTGGAGCATTAGTACAGGAAGAGAGATTCGAACTCTCAGATATCTCGATTCTAAATCGAGTGCGTTTGCCGTTTCGCCATTCCTGCAAATTGTTGAGGTATTAGGACTTGAACCTAAATCACCCGAGTTAAAAGCTCGGTGCTTTAACAATTAAGCTACACCTCAATTTGTACTCCGTAAGAGAATCGAACTCTTAATTCCTGATAGAAAGTCAGGTGTCTTAACCATTTGACCAACGCAGCATTTTTGCAGTATCGACGAGATTCGAACTCGCAACTTCTCGGGAGACAACCGAGCACTCTAGCCATTGAGCTACGATACTATTTGTGGGAATCATAGGATTCGAACCTATTCAGTTAAGGCATCAGTTTTACAGACTGACTCCACTCTCCATCTTGGACGCATTCTCATATTTATTAGAGACAAGGATGAGGATCGAACTCATAAAAAACAGATTTGCAGTCTGTTGCCTTAACCATTCAGCCACCTTGTCTTGCGATATTGGAAAGACTCGAACATTCAATCTAGTGCTTAATCCCGAAAATTCGGGACTCTACCATTGAGCTACAATATCTTTTTGTTTTAAAATCGGCAAACAGAAGTTTGCCGATTTGTTATTTCTCCTTTCTTTTTTTATTCGACTTCTTTTTTTTCTTTTTACATTTCTTTTTAGGCTTCATCTTTTTCTTAACTCTAGACAATTCATTATCTACATAGCGTATAAAATCATTATTTGTAGCTGTTTTATTAGCTGCTTTAAATGTTTTAATAGCAATTTTAAACTGTCCTAGTTTTTCAAACAAAACCCCTTGCATTAATTGTAATAAAGCTTTATCAACACCTTTTAAGGTTTTTGCAAAATCAATCAACTTTTGTGCTTCAACATAATCTTCGTTCCATAATAAGGTTTGAATATAGAATGGATATGTTTTTGGCATTTCCATATGCTGTGCAATAGCTTCTGCAAAATATTGTTTAGCTGTTTCATAATTTTTTAATTGCTCAGCATAAACACGTCCCATTAAGCATAATGCTTGCGCATCTTTTTCGTTATATGATAAAGCATAGTTTAATGCTTCTAATGTTTCTTCTAAGTTATATGGATAAGCATCTAAAGCTTGAAACACATAACTATTGTGTAAATTATTTTCCATGATGTTATTCAATAAATTAGTACTGTTTTAAAGGCAACACATTAGATGCTGCTCTTAAAACTGTTCAGATTTGTGTACTCGTTAAATTTTTTGAAATAAAAAATCCGAAACAGTTTGTTTGCTTCGGATTCTTCTCTGGGAAATAAATTATCTACAGAAAATACCGAAGCCTTGTAAATGACTCGAGGTCACTAGGTAAACTTTTAAATGCTACTATATGTTTTAGCATGGCTTCTTGTTTTGTTATTAATTATGTTATTGAGAATTGTTTAATTCTGCGATGCAAATATAAAAGGTAATTTTTGAAATTTCCAAACAAAATATTAATTTAATTTATTGATTATCAATTAGTTATATTGTTTTAAAGCAAAAGGGTTCCTGTCCGCTTTATGCAGATAGTTGAAGGTTTTTGGCAAGCGTCTGTCTCCCAATTGCTTAATCTTCAATTCGTATTATTTTATTTTTTAAAGTCTAGTTTCAAATTCTTTAAAATTTTTCATAAAAAAAGCGACCAATTTCTTGGACGCTCGTACTATTTATAGTTTTTGTGTTTAAATCATCTGCAATTAATGATTAAAAATAGATACATAACGTCCTTGTCGTTGAAATAATTCAATATTATTTCCTCGATAATCCCACTGACACATCAGTGATTTTGGTGCTCTATGTACTATTGTTTTTCTCATTTATGGTACAAATATGCTACAATTGCTATCTAAATTCCAAATTTTATGGTTATAAAGTTTTTCAATCTACTTATCAAAATTAGTTACTAAGTAAACCTTTTAATAGTGTTTATTACTGCTTATCTTTGTGTAAAACAAAGAAATTATGTTATCAAAAACAATAGAATCTGCATTAAATAAACAAATACGAATAGAGGCTGAATCATCTCAAGTCTATTTAGCAATGGCCGTTTGGGCTGAAGTAAAAGGTCTAGAAGGTATTTCTAACTTTATGTACGATCAGTCTGATGAAGAACGTGAGCATATGTTAAAGCTTGTAAAGTTTGTCAATGAACGCGGTGGACATGCTCATATTTCTGAATTAAACGCACCAGATGTTACTTACAGTTCGTTTCGCGAAATGTTTGAAAAGCTACTAGCGCACGAAATATTTGTTTCTGAAAGTATCAATGAATTAGTTCATATTTCTCTACAAGAAAAAGATTATGCCACACATAACTTCTTACAATGGTATGTGTCTGAACAAATTGAAGAAGAAGCGGTAGCCAGAACAATCTTAGATAAGGTTAATATGATTGGTAATGATAAAGGAGGCTTATACTTATTTGATAGAGATATTCAGCAACTAACAGTGAATTCTGCGGCACAAGATTTAAATCCTGGTGCTTAATCTGGGTGTTAAAATTTATTTAGAATAAATAAAAATAATTATTTTTGCATCATTGTTTAGTAAATCCAATGGGCAAAAAGAAGAAAAACAAAAAGTTAAAAAAAGAACGTATTAAAGTTCTTGAAACTTCTGGCTTCGAAGCTTTAGGTAAAGCAAAATCTAAATGCTGTAAAAAGTATAAAAAAGCTGAGCATAAACGTTGCAAAAAATGTCCATGCTTTGATTTACTTAAAAAAGTAGCATAAAATTTCATTTTTTAAGACAGAACTTATTTTGTTTTAGGATATTTGCGCGCTTATTCCTTCTATCGATTAAAAAAACAGTTAAAGGTTTCCCTATTAATTATTTTGATAAGAATTCTATCAATTATAGAATTTTAGATTATTTTTATGATCAAAAAATATTAAACTATGAGAAAAATTACCTTCAATTTTAAAAACTTAGTTGTGTGTCTATTTTTGGTTTTATCACTTTTTTTAAGTGCACAAGAAACCACTTTTGTACCGCAAAAATATACGCCGACTGAACCTGGTTGTGTTCTACCTGTGGGTGAATTTGAAGGGCTTGTGTCTGTTCCAAGAGCTCTTGAAACTGAAGCTAAGATGAAAGCAGGTGCAACCCCTTGTGCAACATTCGTAGTAAATTATACCGGATTTACACCAGAAGCACAGGCAGCTTTTCAATTCGCGGTAGATATCTGGGCAAATTCAATAGATTCACCGGTGCCAATTAATGTAAATGCCACCTTTTCATCTCTTGACCCAGGTGTTTTGGGTAGTGCAGGACCTGCAACTTTTTTAACTTCATCGGCATCGGGTTCACAACCCAATATCTTTTATCCAGCTGCATTATGGGAAAAACTCGAAGGCGCAGATAGAGGTCAATTTGGTGGTACTAATGACATTAATGCAAATTTCAGTAGTGATACAAATTGGTATTATGGTACGGACGCCAATCCTCCTTCTGACCAAATTGATTTTGTTACTGTTGTGTTGCATGAACTTGGACATGGGCTTGGTTTCACAGGCTTTGCAGATCTAACAGAAAGTTTCCCTGATGATATAGGTGCTGTAAGAGAAACAAATAATAATATTCCAGCTATTTATGATACATTCACTGAAAATGGTTCTGGCTCAGCAATTTTAAGTTTCCCTGACCCTTCTGCGGCATTAGGTACAGAACTTGTAAGTAATGACCTGTATATTAATGCGCCAACGTCGGTTACACAATTTGGTCAAGGTGGTACATTACCACAAATTTATGCTCCAGCTACTTTTAATGGAGGATCGAGTATTTATCACTGGAATACACCGTCTTTTCCAATAGAGAATATTAATTCATTAATGAGACATCAAGTCGGTGCAGGTTCAGCTAATCATAATCCTGGTCCAATAACTTTAGGGTTGTTTCAAGATATGGGATGGTCTATTTGTTCAGGCGCATTATCGGTTGAAGATATTACAGTTTCTAATGTTTCAATAAGTCCAAATCCTTTTAGATCATCAATCTCGATAAATCTTTCTAATGGTTTTAACAATGATTACGAAATAGGTTTATTTGACATTAACGGCCGTCTTATTTTTGAAAATAAAAAAACAATTGAAAACGGTACCATTTTTATTGCTAATTTAGATCAGCTAGAAGATGCAATTTATTTTTTGAAGGTTACAAATGAAACCACTGGTACTAGCATTGTTAAGAAGGTAATTAAAAACTAGATATACAATATTTTAAAATATAAAAAGAGCAACCAATTAGGTTGCTTTTTTGCTAAGTATTTTGAACAACTATGGAAAATATATTGTTTCATCTTAAGAGTTTTTAATCATTTTGCTTGAGTTAAACTTATCATTACAAATTAATTTTAGATTAAATGAGAAATATAATAGCAATACTCATCTCACTTTTCACTTTTGGGCTTTCTGCTCAACAGATGGAGACATACACTTATGCCATAAAGAGGAATGACACCTTAAAACTAGATGTGTTCACGCCAGAAAACATTAAAAAAACAGATACACTTCCTGTGTTACTTTGGATGCATGGTGGAGGATTTTCAGGAAGCCATAGAGCATATCAAGATGATAAAAAATTAGTGCAATATGTGGCAAAAGAGCAAAATTACATAGGTGTTTCTATTGATTATCGTTTACTAAGACAAAATACAGAAACAGGTTTTGGTTGCGATTGTACAAAAGATGAAAAATTAGAAACCTTTAAACAAGCTGTGATTGATTATTTAGATGCAGCAAAATATTTAGTGGAGCATGCTGATAAACTTCAGATTGATACCACAAAAATTGTAGCAGGAGGAAGCAGTGCAGGCGCGGAGGGTATTTTAAATGCAGTTTACATGCGAGAATATTTTGTTGACAATACCAAAGATTATAATGATGTCTCTTTTGCTGGTATATTTTCTTGTGCTGGTGCATTAGTTGATGCAAGTTATATTACAGAAGACAATGCTGTACCTTCAGTACTTTTTCATGGTACTGAAGACCAATTAGTGCCATTTGATAATGCTCCACATCACTATTGTGAGTCAACTAAAGATGGATATATTATTTTAGATGGGTCTAATATTATTACTCAAAAATTATCTGAACTTGAAACATCCTTCTATTTTAACATTGTTAAGGGAGCTCAACATGAGATAGCGACTATTCCATTCAGTGATTTAGATAAAGTATTCAATTTTTTTAAGCAAACGGTAATTAATAACGAAGTTATTCAAACAAAGATTATAAAAACTAAATTGTAATGAGATACACACCTCTTTATTAATAAGTATGTTCTCGTATTATATTCTTATAAATAAAGCCATTCGAAAAGTTGGTGAAAATATTTCAATAAATAAAAATGAGATAGTAAAAGAATTTACTATCTCACTTTTTTTGTTATTTCCCAAGCATTAAAAGGTCACTACAAACAACTTCTGTTATATAGCGTTTCATACCATCTTTATCCTCCCAAGAACGTGTTGTTAATTTCCCTTCAATTGCGACTTCCTTTCCTTTAGCAACATATTTCTCTACAATCTGAGCTGTTTTGCCCCAAGCTACAATATTGTGCCATTGTGTATCTGTTACTTTTTCGCCTTGTGCATTTTTATAACTTTCATTTGTTGCAATTGAAAATTTTGCCAAGGTTTTTCCTGATTCTAAATTGATGATTTCTGGATCATTTCCTAAGTTACCAATCAACTGTACTTTGTTTCTTAATGTGTTCATGTCTTTAAATTTTTAATGTTAAACAGTTAATACTATCGAGTTCTTATGTTTCGACATTGCAAAGATGTGATGACTTGTAAATATTATTCGGTTGTTACCTGTTTAAATTCGTTTGTAAATGTTTGTAGTCGTTTAAAAATGAATAATATATTGATATACAGATATTTATAGTATACGTTATTACAACAGAAATAGTTTATTTTAGCAAAAAGAAAACACTTGTTACATGGATTACTATTCAATTGCTACTATTCTTATCGTTTTATCTGCTGCATTTGGCTATATCAATGTTCGGTTTTTAAAACTGCCTATTACTATTGGCTTAATGTTAATTACCATTGTTTTTACCGTTGTAATAGTTGGTATTGCACAGTTCGATGATACCTTACTTATTAGAGAACGAGAATTTATAGGAATGATTGATTTTGAAACGGTTCTTTTAGACATAATGCTTAGCTTTTTACTTTTTGCAGGTGCTTTACATACCAATTTTAATCAATTAAAAATTCAAAGAGGTCCCATTTTGGCTTTTGCGACTTTAGGTGTTTTAACCTCTACTTTTTTAGTAGGTATTGTTATGTTTTATGTTTTACAATGGATGGGATTAGGCGTTGATTTTATCTACTGCCTATTATTTGGTGCTTTAATTTCTCCTACAGATCCTATCGCCGTATTGGGAATATTAAAAAAAGCAGGAGCTCCAAAAAAATTGGAAACTAAAATAGTGGGAGAATCCTTATTTAATGATGGAGTTGGTGTCGTTGTATTTTTAACCATTTTCGCAATAGCAGCAAAACCAGAAGCCGCCATTGCGTTTTCGGACATTGCTACTTTATTTGGTCAAGAAGTCATCGGTGGCATTGTGTTGGGCCTTTTTCTAGGTTGGATTACTTATCGCCTAATGAAATCTATTGATAATTACGAAATTGAAGTTATTTTAACTTTAGCTACTGTAATGGGTGGTACCATGTTGGCCCATGAATTTCATCTTTCTGCTCCTTTAGCCATGGTTACTGCCGGTCTTATTGTTGGAAATGATACAGTTAGAGATTCTGCAATGTCTGAAACTACCGAAGCTTATGTAGATAAATTTTGGGAGCTTATTGATGTTTTACTAAACACCATTCTGTTTGTAATGATAGGTATGGAAATGTTAGTTTTAACTTTAGAAGGGCAATACATTTATGCCGGTTTATTGGCTATTCCAATAATCCTCATATGTCGTTATATATCTTTATGGCTACCCATTAAATTCTTTTCTAAACGATTAGATTTTGTACCCAAAACAAATTTAATAATGACTTGGGGAGGTTTGCGAGGTGGAATTTCAATTGCCTTAGCACTTAGTCTAACCAACGAAATGCATAGAGAGTTGTTTTTAGTAATTACTTATGCCGTTGTTGTGGTGTCTATTGTTGGCCAAGGATTAACCGTTGGGCCAATCATAAAAAGACTGACAAAGAAAAAAGGTTTAGTTGACTTTTAAATAGGACTGAACATCTTCAAAAGGAATAACAAATTCAGTATAACCTTGCTCGAAAGAAGCTATCTCATAGACATTATAGAGCAAGACTAAACCATCTTCGCTATAACCAATATTTTCTGGTAATTGAAAGGGTTTACCAAAAAAGAAGTCTTCCATTTTTAGATTTTCATCTTCAGTTTCTAGAGCTTTTATAAAATGCTGCTGAGCTAATTTTTTAAATTCTCCTTGGTTTTCGATAATATCATTTTGATTCAGATCTTCACCAGATTTAGCATCTAAATTGAGGAATATGATCTTGTCATTGCCATGCGCACCACCCTTAAATTCGTAAGTACTAATCGCTAAAGTAATCACTTCTTCAGATTGAAAAGTTTTTTCAGTTTCGATATGAAGTTCCCAAACAGGCTCGGATTCTTCTGGAAAATCTTTTTTAAAGCTAACGTAATCTGAATTAAAGTCGCTTAAAACTTCCTTTAGAACCTTATTGTTTTCAGGAGTACTTACAGTACTAATTAATGCTTTTTCAATAGTGTTGTTAATGGTATTACTAAGGTCGCTATTTCCGGAAGCTTTATTATAAATAGCAGTAATTTCAGCTTCAAAAGATTCTTCAACAGAAACGGTTTCAAACGTTACCGGTTTAGATTCTGAAGTACATGAATTTAAAATGATTAGAAAAATCAGAAAGGGCCATAGTTGTTTCAAAGTAGATGAGGTTCTGTTAAACATTCAATAAAGGTATCATATAGAATTGAAGAGAACGAATTATCGATTAAATTTGTTGTTCAGTGAAGAAGGCTTTTTATTATAATTCAATTATGAAATTCAATACAAAAACAATACATGGAGGGCAAAAGCAAGATCCTGCTTATGGTTCTGTAATGCCACCAATTTATCAGACATCAACCTATGCACAATCCACTCCAGGAGGTCATAAAGGCTACGAATACTCTAGAACACATAATCCGACTAGAAATGCTTTAGAAAATGCTTTGGCAAGCATAGAAAATGGTAAATATGGTTTAGCTTTTGGTTCTGGTTTAGCTGCTATTGATGCGGTTTTAAAGTTATTAGAACCAGGTGATGAGGTCGTATCTACTAATGATTTATATGGAGGGACTTACCGTTTATTTACTAAGATATATGAACGGTTTGGAATAAAATTTCATTTTGTTGGTATGAGAAATGCTACTAATATTGAAGAATTCATAACTCCTGATACAAAATTGATTTGGGTAGAGACTCCAACTAATCCGATGATGAATATTATTGATATTGTGGAGACTTCTAAAATTGCTAAAAGGCACAAAATTTTGTTAGCGGTAGATAACACGTTTGCTACTCCCTATTTACAACAACCATTAGATTTGGGAGCTGATATTGTAATGCATTCGGTAACTAAATATCTTGGTGGTCATAGTGACTTAGTGATGGGAGCTTTAGTGGTAAAAGATAAAGAATTAGCGGATCGTTTATTTTTTATCCAAAATGCAAGTGGTGCTGTTTGCGGACCACAAGATTCATTTTTGGCGCTCAGAGGAATAAAAACATTACATATTCGTATGCAACGCCATTGTGAAAATGGAAAGGCTGTAGCGGAATATTTGGCGAGTCATCCAAAAATTGAAAATGTGTATTGGCCCGGATTTAAAAATCATCCGAACTATGAAATCGCAAAATCTCAAATGAACGATTTTGGTGGAATGGTCTCTTTTACCACTAAGGGAAATAATTATGAAGATGCTATCAGAATAGTTGAAAACCTCAGAGTATTCACTTTGGCAGAATCCTTAGGTGGAGTAGAATCTTTAGCAGGTCATCCAGCAAGTATGACGCATGCTAGTATTCCTAAAAAAGAACGTGAAAAGACCGGAGTTGTAGATTCGTTAATTAGATTGAGTGTTGGTATTGAAGATGAAGATGATTTAATTGCTGATTTAAAACAAGCTATAGGCTAATTTAAACCTTGAATAATAAAAAAGACCAAATCATATAATTTGGTCTTTTTTATAAGTTTTATTTAAAATCTTAGTCTAGATAATAGATGTAACCAAAGTTTAGCCAAACTAACCAGTCGTTTGCCTTATTTGATTCTAGTTGATGATCTAGACCATCAGTAAAGTCACTGAAAAAGTACTGAAACCTTAAATCTACCATTAAATCTGAAAGTATGGAAAGTTTGTATCTTGTCCCAATACTGCTTACTATAGACCACGTAGTACCACTCGTATCACTTATAGAACCAGGCTCCCAACGTGTGTAAAAATTCGATGGAATTTCAATATTTCCAACATCACCAGGACTTGAAGGATTTACATAATCAGTGTATACACTCGGATTATAGGATACATAATGAGCACCCAAACTAACAAAAGGAGCGAAGGAATATGAACCAGCAGCAAAGGCTCTTATACTTCTAGGGAAATATTCTAGTTGCATACCAACATCCCAATTTTCGGCTTCACCACTATGACCTCTTAGACGATCTGCATTTTCTGAAGTATAATCAGGACTTACCCATTCTCCAAAATGATTTAGTGTTGTTCTATTCCAAGAAATTTCACTTCTTAGTTTAAAATGATCATTGAAGTACTTGTCTGTTGTATAACAGTTGCAATCTGCACGATAAGCAAAGTTAATATAGTGTATTATACCAACTCCAAAACCAGTATTTCCAGAATTGGTTTCAAAATCATAGCGAACACCAAAATCAGATTGGTATGCTATAGGTCCAGCAATTACACCTATCTCATGAGAAAAACCTAGTTGAGAATAACTTATTTGCACTGATAACAGCAATGCAAAAGCAATAATTAGTTTTTTTATGTTTACTATCATTTAGTTTTAAATTGGGGTCTTTTACCGAGCAAATATATAAAAACTCGACGAACTACCAAATAAAACGGATAAAATGCACAAATTATTATTTTATTAAAAATTCAACAATTAGCAACTAGTAAAATAATTATTGAGAATATAAAAATTATAAACGGTTATTTTTATAGATAATGTATCTTTGCACCCAATTAATCACAATTTCTTAACAATTACATATATGAAAGACAAAATTGAAGCTTTTTTAGATCTTGTAAAGGAACGAAATGGTCATGAACCAGAATTTTTACAAGCCGTTCAAGAAGTAGCGGAAACAGTAATTCCTTATATAGCTAAACACGATATATATAATGGAAAAAATATTCTGCTTAGAATGGTAGAACCCGAAAGACTTATTTCTTTCAGAGTGAGTTGGGTAGATGATGATGGTGAGATACAAGTTAACAGAGGTTATAGAATACAGATGAATTCTGCGATTGGGCCATATAAAGGCGGTTTAAGATTCCATCCTACTGTAAATGCAAGTATTTTGAAGTTCTTGGCTTTTGAACAGGTGTTTAAAAATTCATTAACAACGCTTCCAATGGGTGGAGGTAAAGGTGGTTCTGATTTTGATCCAAAAGGAAAATCGGATAATGAAATCATGCGTTTTTGCCATGCGTTTATGACAGAATTGTACAGACACATTGGTCATAATACAGATGTACCGGCCGGAGATATTGGAGTTGGTGCAAGAGAAATTGGGTTTATGTTCGGAATGTATAAAAAATTGAATAATACTTTTACTGGAGTTTTAACTGGTAAAGGAGCGTCTTGGGGAGGTTCTTTAATACGACCAGAGGCAACAGGATATGGAACGGTTTATTTTGCGGATAACATGTTAAAAAGAAAGAACGATTCTTTTGAAGGAAAGCGTGTTACGATTTCTGGTTCTGGTAACGTGGCACAATATGCTGCTGAAAAAGCAATAGAATTAGGAGCGACCGTTTTAACTCTGTCAGATTCCGGAGGATATATTGTAGATGAAGAAGGTATCAATACAGAGAAGTTGGAGCATGTGATGTACATTAAAAACGAAAAGAGAGGAAGAATTAGTGAATACACAGAAAAATATCCAAATGCAAAATTTGTAAAAGGAGAAAGACCTTGGTCAGTAAAATGTGATATTGCTCTTCCTTGTGCTACTCAAAATGAATTAAATGGTGATGAAGCTAAGCAGCTAATAGAAAATGGATGTATGTGTGTTTCTGAAGGTGCTAATATGCCTTCAACACCAGAAGCTATTCACGAATTTCAAAAATCAAAAATCTTATTTGCACCAGGAAAAGCTTCTAATGCAGGTGGTGTAGCTACTTCTGGTTTAGAGATGAGTCAAAATTCATTACGATTAAGCTGGTCTAGAAAAGAAGTTGATGATAGACTAAAGGATATCATGGAAGACATTCATGATTCTTGCGTGGAGTATGGTAAAAATGATGATGGTTCAATAGATTATATTAAAGGGGCTAATATTGCGGGCTTTGTAAAAGTTGCAGATGCCATGTTAGCGCAAGGTATAATATAGAATATCAATTTTTAAATAATTCAAAGCTTTCAGGAAATTACTGAAAGCTTTTTTTGTGACTTAACATATGAATCTCGCATTATTATCGTTACTATTAATATCTTTGAGCAAACTTTTTTTAATGGTTAAGACTGTTTATAACATATTTTTACTGGTTTTTGGATTTTCAGCTTTTTGTTATGGTCAAGAAGCTGCTTCATTATGGACAGGACATTATTCTTATAATAATATTGTTGACGTCGTAAGTGGTGAAAATAAAATATATGCAGCTGCTCAAAATGCAATTTTTGAATATGATGTATTAACAGCAGAAACAAATACAATTACTACCGTAGAAGGTCTTTCTGGTGAGCAAATTACTGCGATTTATTATAGTGATATATACCAATATTTACTCATTGGTTATGAAACAGGTCTAATCGAAGTATACTCAGAAACTGACGAATCTGTATTAACTGTTGTTGATATTCTTGAGAAACAGAATATTACACCAGCAAATAAGCGTATTAATCATTTTTATGAAAAAGAAGGACTTATTTATATTTCTACAGATTATGGAATTTCTATATATAATTTAGAAGGGCTAGAATTTGGAGACACTTATTTTCTAGGAAATGGTGGAACTCAAATAACCGTAAAACAAGTTTCTATATTAAATAATGAAATTTATGTAGCGTGTTTGGACAACAACGGTATAAAAAAAGCAGATGTAAACAATACTAATTTAATAGATTTTCAGCAATGGCAAACTATTGTTACCGGAGACTATTACACAATGAGTACCATAAATGATGCTATATATTCAGTAAGTTCTAATAGAGTATTATATGAAATAAGTGGCGCTTCAATCAACACACTATTTAGCTTACCATTGCTCCCTCTAGATGCTGAGGTTACAGATTCTAGTTTAATTTTCTCAACTACTAATACAGTATATGTTTATGATGAGAACATACAATTAGTAAATAGTTTTCAACCAACAGCTGACCTAGTCACTAATTTTACTTCTGCTGCTCAGTTAGATGAATTTTTATATATAGGCACAGAAAATTTTGGAGTATTAAGAAGCCAGATTTCAGATAATAGTATTTTTTTAGATATTAAGCCCAATGGTCCTCTTTTTAATGAAGTATTTAGACTAAACTCAGATTCTGAAACGGTATGGACAACCTTTGGTGATTATTCCCCTTCTGTTAATCCTTCTCCATTTAGAAGTAGAGGAATCAGTTATTTTAAAGAAGACGAGTGGAAAAACATTCCATTTGATAGTGTTTTGGGAGCAAGAAATCTATCTGAGATTTCAATTAACCCATTTAATCCAGATCAGGTATTTATTAGTGCTGTTAATGATGGCATTTTAGAAGTCAACGATTTTGAACCTACTATTTTATATAATGAGAATAATAGTGGCTTAGAGTCTTTAATTTTGCCAGGTTCACCAGATTTTAAGAGTATTAGAGTTACTGATACAGAATTCGATAATAATGGTCTACTCTGGTCTATAACCAGTAGAGTTGACGAAGCATTAAAATCGTACAATCCCAGCTCTGGAAGTTGGCAAGGGTATAGTTTTTCTAGCCTTATAGAAAATCCTTTATTAGACAATCTCGCTTTTTTTGAAATAGAGATTGGTGATAACGGTACTAAATGGATAGGCTCTTATGAATTTGGATTAATGGCTTATAATGAAAATGAAGCCAACCCGATACGTAATATTAATTCTGAAACACAAAATGTGCTTCCGTTTATGAGATTTACTGCTCTAGCCTTAGACAATAGAAATCAACTTTGGATTGGCACTACAAAAGGATTGAGAGTATTATTTAATACTACAGGATTTTATGACGATCCTAACCCAAGCTTAAATCAAATTATAATTTTAGAAAATGGTATCCCTAAAGAATTGTTAGAAAATCAATCTATTTTAGATATCGAAGTAGATGGATCTAATAATAAATGGGTTGCCACGGCAGATTCTGGTGCATTTTACTTTTCATCGGATGGACAAAATACAATTTATCATTTTACAAAAGATAACTCACCATTACCCTCTAATAGTGTTAACGATATTGCTGTAGATGCAGATAATGGTATTGTTTATATAGCAACTAGTAGAGGATTATTATCATTTAAAGCTGGAGGATCAAAACCCGAAGAAACTCTAGAAAATGCTTTTGCTTATCCTAATCCTGTACGACCAGAATATAATATACTTGGTTTTAATGATTTAAATGATATTAATAAAGGTATTAAGGTCAGTGGATTAACAGATCGTGTAAATATTAAGATTACCGACATTGAAGGTAATTTGGTTGCGGAAGCACAATCAAATATCAACCTGCGCTCTTCTAATAGCAACTATAATTTTGCAATTGATGGCGGAACAGCCGTTTGGAATGGTAAAAATCTTGCCAATTCTGTAGTTAGAACAGGTGTGTATCTAATCATGATTTCTGATTTAGATTCTTTTGAAACTAAAGTCATAAAGGTTTTAATAGTTAGATAAAAGATGCTTACAAAAAACAATAGCATTGTTCTTTCAAAACTAAAGTATAGAGATTATGACCTCATTGTAAAGTGCTACACTCAGCAAAGAGGTGTAGTGAGTTACATGCTAAAAGGTGTTTTAAAATCTAAAAAGGGTTTATCCAAAACTGTTTATTTTCAAGCCTTATCACAGCTGCAAATCGAAGAAAATTATAAGCCCAGTCAATCACTTCATTTTATAAGAGAAGTAAAATTTAATTATATCTACAAAAGCCTCCACAACAATATTTATAAAAGTGCTATTGTAATATTTTTATCAGAAATACTCTCTAATGTACTCAAAGAGGAAGAGAAGAATGAAGGGTTATTCGACTATATTGAAACTGCACTTCAGTATCTAGATAACGAAGATAATTTTTCCAACTTTCATTTGTTATTTCTATTAAAGCTGACCCGTTATTTAGGGTTCCAACCGGAAAATATAGACGAAAACTACCCTTATTTTAATTTACAATCTGGAATTTTTGAAGCTTCAGATCAAGGTATATATTCAATTTCTGGTGATAATTTAACATTACTAAAACGCTTATTGGGCACAAAATTTGATGCATTAGATACTATAAAAATAAATGCAAAACAGAGACAAGAGTTTTTAAATATGTTATTGTATTATTTTGAATTACATTTGGGCAGCTTTAAAAAGCCTAAATCTTTACAGGTACTTAATGACGTATTTCATTAAGCCAACTTTTAAGAAACGATTTAATGACGATTAGCATAAAAGTGAAGTATAGTATCATCTTTGTAATTTTTTTATTTCTTTTTCAACAGGCCACTTTTTCTCAAAATATTACTGTTTTAGAAGAAGGAAGTAATGAGCCAATTCCTGGTGTTGCAATTTATAATTTAAAGAAAACCAAATATGTAGTTACAGATATAAATGGACAAGCCAAGATAGATGATTTCAATCCAAGAGAAATAATTTATTTCCAAAACTTGTTATATGAAAAACTACAACTAAGAAAATTTGATATTTCTGAAAAGAATAATATTATTTATTTAATTCCAAAAGTCGAAGATCTAAAGCAAATTGTCATTTCTGCATCTAAATTTGAGCAAAGTAAACGCGATATTCCTCAAACCATTGTAAGTTTAAGTGCTTCAGATATAGCCTTAGCTAATCCGCAAACTAGTGCAGATTTATTAGAGAACACGGGTAATATTTATATTCAAAAAAGTCAATTAGGAGGTGGAAGTCCTATGATTAGAGGATTTTCTACTAATCGACTTTTACTTTCGGTAGATGGAGTCCGTATGAATAATGCCATTTTTAGAGGAGGCAACTTACAAAACGTTATATCCATAGATCCTTTTGCCATTCAAAATACAGAAGTCACTTTAGGCGCTGGTTCTGTAGTTTATGGAAGTGATGCTATAGGAGGTGTGATGAGTTTTTACACCAAAAAACCACAGCTATCGTATAAGGATAAGATTTTTCTAAAAGGAAATGCATTGGTAAGGTATGCAACTGCTAACAAAGAAAAAACAGGGCATTTTGATATAAATCTTGGATATAAAAAATGGGCTTTCCTTACAAGTGCTAGTTATACGGATTTCGATGATTTAAGAATGGGTAGTAATGGGCCTAGAGAGTACCTAAGACCAGAATATGCAGTGAGAGAAAATGGCGAAGATGTTATAATTGCCAATTCTAATCCTTTGGTACAAATACCAACAGGATATGATCAAATAAATCTAATGCAAAAGGTGAGATATGAGCCATCAGACAATCTTAATTTTGATTTAGGCTTATACTATTCTACAACCTCAGATTATCCGAGATACGATAGATTAATAAGATACAATGGTGATAGTCTGCGATCAGCAGAATGGAATTACGGACCACAAGAATGGTTTATGGGTAATTTTCAGTTAACCAAATTAAGTAGTAATTCTAACCTTTATGATAAGATCAAGACGACATTAGCTTATCAGAATTTTAAAGAGAGTAGAAGTGATAGAGATTTTCAATCTCCTTTACGGGAGTTGAGAGAAGAATCTGTAGACGCCATTTCTTTGAATGTTGATTTAGAAAAGCGACTAAATACCAAAACAAGTTTTTTTTATGGTATAGAATATTTACATAATATAGTAGGTTCCGAAGGGTTTGAAGAAAATATTGAAACTAACGAAACTGTTCTAAATGTTACACGTTATCCAGATAGGTCAACTTGGCAATCAATGGCGGCCTATGCCAGCTTAAAATATAAACCTAATTCTAAGTTTGTATTTCAATCAGGACTTCGTTTTAATCAAGTAATTGCAAAAGCAGATTTCACCGAGAACAATGCGTTTTTAAACCTTCCTTTTGATAATGCTGAGGTAAATACAGGTGCATTAACTGGTACAGCTGGTTTTACATGGTCACCTAGCAATATGATTCAATGGAAACTTAACACGTCTACGGCATTTAGAGCACCAAATATAGATGATATTGGTAAAGTGTTTGATAGTGAACCTGGTTCTGTGGTTGTACCAAACAAAGATTTAAAAGCAGAATATGCGTATAGCGGCGAACTAGGCTTAAAGTTGAATTTTGAAAACAAGGTCATAATAGATTTAGCAACGTATTACACTTTTTTAGACAATGCTTTAATTCGAAGAGATTACGAATTAAATGGTGAAACAGAAATAGTTTATGATGGCGAATTGAGTAATGTTCAGGCAATACAAAATGCATCAAAAGCTTGGATTTATGGGTTTGAAGCAGGAGTAGAAGTTAATTTTACTGAGCAACTAAAGCTACGCTCTCAATACAATGTCATTGGTGGTACGGAAGACAATAATGGAGTAGAAGAACCTGTAAGACATGTGGCTCCAAATTTTGGAAGAACTCATTTAATTTGGAAAAACAAAAAGCTTTTAGTCGATGCTTTTTTAGTGTATAATAATGAACTTTCGTTCAATCAATTATCACTATCTGAAATCTCTAAAGATTATTTATACGCATTAGATGCTGAAGGTAATCCCTACGCACCATCATGGCATACCTTAAACCTTAGGGCACAATACCAGTGGAATGATAATTTAAGCATTACCGCAAGTATAGAAAATATTACAGATCAGCGTTACAGACCTTATTCTTCAGGAATTTCTGCTGCAGGTAGGAATTTAATTGTAGCATTAAAATATACACTATAAAAAAAGTCCCATTCAATGAGACTTTAAGTTTTTTGTATTGGTAGTATGTCTTAACGTTGTTTTACAGCTTTCTTACTAATTACTTGTCCATTAGATAAAGTGACTTTCGCTATGTAAGCAGCATTACTCAATTGTGATAAATTATAGACTTCAGTTGAGTTGCTACCTTGTAAATTATAAATCTCTCTTCCTAAGATATCAAGAATTACCACATTAGATATTTGATGTTTTTTACCAACTTTAAATTGCACTTCACCATTTGATAATTCTGAAATTATTAAATCATTTGCATCTACAACATTATCATTTATAGAAAGCGATGATGGTGTAAATACAATTTCGAAACGGTCATTGAAGACACCTGCGTCAGAAGTAAAACTGTAATCTGAATCGTTAAGATTATGAGTTATATTTAATAGGTTGTCTCTTAAGTAAATAATGTTATCAGAATAAAAATCACCTTCAAAGTCATGTATAGAAATAGTATAAATGGTTGCAGATTCTATATATGTGCTAAACCCAAGTTTTATAATTTCGTCTAAATCTAAGCTGGAAGGACTTTTTCCTTGAATAGCGTATTCTGTATCACTACCGTTGATTACAGAATAAATTTTAGCAAAATTTTGAGTCGAAGCATTACGTTTCACATCATAGAATGAGCCATCATTAGCATCAGTTGCACCATCAATATGAGCAACAGCTATATAATTAGCGACGCCATTATCTGAATGTAATTTTAACCAAAGTACCTGTCTATTGCTTGGATTGGTGTCTCGAAAGAATTGGTCGTTATTACCAGTTTCACGCATGGAGTTGTTAAACGTAATTGTGCCACCACTTTGTGCTTCAATAAAAAAGCCTTGTCCTGAAGGCACAAAATCATTTGGAGTAACACCATCGCCACCTGGAAGATTTACACCACTAGCCGATATGATGGCATAGTCAGATCCAGAAAAATTATAGCCTTCATTACCAGAAGCATTAGCATCTTCTGGAGTCGCATGACTCCATAAATAAATAGCATCTGTAATGCCAGAATTTACGGTAAAAAACGTTGCGGTATTAATTGCGCTTGGATAAGGGTTACCAATAAAGTTCCAGTCACTGTATGCGCCACCACTATTATTTATAATTGTAGGTGTGATTACACCGTTATTAAAAGGACCAACAAAAGGAACTTGTTGTTGAACAGGAAATGCTGGTCCAACAGTACTAGGTGTAGCGGCATAACCAACACCAGGTATCATAGAGCCAGAAGCAATTTGCCAGTCATCACCATTGTCATCGATATCATCTTGTCCTCCTGTAAAAGTGCCTGTATTATTAATTTCCATAAGAAAATCCTCAAAATTTGCGGCATTAAAAACAAAACGTCTCGTTGGAAGGACAGTAGAAAAAACGTTTTCAACTGTTTCATTTGCAACTGGTGAACTCCAATACGTATAATCAAAAGGTGTATTAAGCATTGATGTTAGTTTCTGTACAGTCATTGTGCCAGAACCAGTTACGGTTGCTAGGTCATTGTTCTGTACAACAGAACCTTGAGGAAAAACTATTATATCTCCGTTAGCCACAATATCATTTTCAATTTCAATAAAATCACCATTTTGAATGGTTAAACCAAAACCAGGGTTTACCACCAAACCACAAGCACTAAAACTTATTTGTGTTCCACCTGCAGCAGTGTCATAATTACCATCTATTACAGCGTATCTGCCAATCGTAGGAGGTATGGACCATGTTGATGTTCCACCATCCCAAACAGATTTCAAAACGTTAAGCATAACTGCATTTGAAGCTTCAAAACAAGTAGCATCATTTTCTCTTAATTGACAATAATATTGGTATCCATCTAGATTGAAGGTGTCAATAATGTTTAAAGTTGCAGACTGTTGACCAGAATAATTTGTATTCGTTGGTAATATTTCGGTCCAAGTTGCACTGCCAGGAGCATTAAAGTACCATTGGTATGCTAGTTCTTGGGTATCTGCTGGCGAAGTGCCATCATAACCTTCAGTACCAGAAATTGTTAAGCTTGCAGAAAAATCACATGCAAATGTAGGAGCAATTGGTTGTACACTAACGGTTGGTGCAACTCCTAAAGAAAAGTCAAAAGTTCCTATATCCGAATAATCAACAGGAGTAAAGCTATCCCAATCATTAGGGTCCCAAGTTGTACTTGGTGCAGTAATACCAGAATTTTTTCTCCTGTAGGTATAATCGTTAGATGAAATTGTAAAAGGATTACCTAAAGTATCTCCCCATAAATCTAACCAAACCACAGGATTTATACCATCATCGAAATACAATCTTATATTGTCATCTTCATTAACACCGCCTATACCACTAAATTGGTCGGCAATATATCCGCCTTCTGGATCCATGGCATTGGTGCCTCCCATACCTATAACGTAAACATTGTCGTTGGCTAAATTTACTGGATCTAGTTGGATTGTCGATGTGGCGTTAGTTACACCATTATTGTGCACACGGATTTCATAATTATTTAAATTTACCGTCGAGCCTGTTCCGTTATATATTTCAATGTAAGAATGAGAACCAACTCCCTTATCAGTAACTTCACTTATAAAAAGATCTGTCGGAGTAATACCTGTACTCCCTTCACAACTAGAGATAAGTTGATTAATTACAGTAAAGAGCTCAGAGCTTAAACAACCTAGATCATCATTAATCTCTAGACTACCCGTTGTTGCACCTGCAGGTATTGTAACTTCTAATTCAGAATTTGAAATAATGTTTACAACAGCTGAAATACCACCTATTGTAGCTGTCGTAGAACCTCCAAAATCAGAAGTACTAGAGATTACATTTACTATGGTACCTACAGGTCCATTGTCTGGTAAAAACACAAGCGTTCCAGCTGCGCAATCACCATTTCCTTGAACATTAAATGTATAAGGATCTTCATCTGCATCATCACTTCTTATAGTAATAGTTGCAGTTCTCATACCAACACCAGTAGGAGAAAAAGTAATTTCAAAATCTACCTCTGTCCCAGGACTTATAGCAGTAGTAGCTGGATTTAAATTAACAGGAAATTCTGTAGGATTAGAAGAAACAATGCTTATTAAACTAAGATCTCCGGTCCCCTCATTACTTACATGATAGGTTTTAGGAGCTGTTGAATTACCTATTGTAGTAGTTGCAAATATTGTATTACGACCAGTGCTTGCTGCAGCGCCATTAACTATTGAAGCACCTGTATTACGTTCTATGTCAATCTCAGGTGTTGGAGTGAACCCAACGCCTGTGAGGTTGACTATACATGAGCCTTCGTTACTATCATTATTATTAATAGTTAAGACTCCTGCTCTTGTGCCATTTGCAGAAGGCGTAAACCTTACTGTTATTGTTTGTGAGTTGCCAGATGATATTGTTAATGGTGCAGCTGGTGAAGTAATAGTATAATCGCCTGTGATACCAAACGAAGTAATGTTTAAATCAGCAAAACCTACATTTTCAATATCAAATGTTAGATCTGATGTACTACCATCACTAGCAATATTTCCAAAATCAATAATATAACCACAATTTTGATCGGTTGCAGTATTATCCACTAATTGAAGTTCTGGAGTTGGAGTACCACCTGTGACATCAATTATAATATTATCCAAATAGATACCTTCATCATTTGCATCTAAACCATTAAATTGAAGTCTTATATCTAAGGTTGAAATACTAGATAGTGCAATTGAAGCTGTAGAAAAAGTATCAAAAGTATTATTAGTTACATTGCAACCACTATTTCCTGTTGTTAACGCTGGTAAAACCCCTGTTCCACAATCACCGTCTCCATCAAAATTTGTATCTAAAGAAGCTGCTTGATTAAATTGAGCACCAGCGTTCTGAACCCACATTAAATTTTGATATGTACCACCATCTAACGAGTAAGTTATTATTAATTCATCAATATCGTCCCAATCATTAAAATGATGAGCAATCATATCAATAGAAAACGTGAAACTTGTTCCACCTGTGACGTTAATTTGATCTAGGTCTATAGATGGATTACTTAATGTTAAATCTTCAACTGCCCACATATAACTGTTATTACCACCTATATTTGGGTTAACTCTGTTAAAAACATCAGTAACACCTCCACCACTTGTAGCTGAAGGTGTATAACCATCACCAGCTGTTTCAAAATCTATTGTAGTAACTTGCCCATAACCAGACAAAACAAAGCATAGGAATGCCATTAAGATGAGGGAGTATTTTTTAATCATAAGGGACTAATTAGCTATTAATCTGAATGCAAAGATATACTGAATCCTTGCAAATCAAGGGGTTGTAAGATACGTTTTTATTAACAAATCATTATCTTTTATGACTTAATTTCCTACAGGTGACAATAAATATCGATAAAATGTCGTGTTGCTTTTAAGGGAATCTAAAATATGACCTCAATTGTAGTATTCTATCGTATTTTTGAAATCATGGATTTTAGTAAAATATACACAGTTGACGAAGCGCAAAAAAAGTTAGAAAACTATTGTGCTTACCAGGAGCGTTGCCATAAAGAGGTGAAAGCAAAACTTAGAGATATGAGAATGATTCCTGAGGCGATCGATACCATAATGGTTCATCTTATTCAGCATAATTATCTTAATGAAGAACGTTTTGCTAAAACTTTTGTTAGAGGAAAATTCAGGATTAAAAAATGGGGCAAAAATCGATTGATACGTGAGTTAAAATTCAGAGAGATATCTAAATATAGTATTGATACGGCACTGAAGGAAATTGACTTGGACGATTATTATAAGACATTAGATGAACTCACCAAAAAACGAATTGCACAAGTCAAAGAAAAGAATCTATACAAAAAGAAAAAAAAGGTAGCGGATTACTTGCTCTATCGTGGTTGGGAATCGCACTTGGTTTATGGAAAACTCAATGAGTATATAAAATAAAATGCCTTTTCAAAGAAATGAAAAGGCATTTTAATATGTTGTAAATATTAATTACAAATTAAATACGGCACCAATATTCACAGCAAATTGATTGTGTATGTAATAGCCTATATCTAATTTATCATTGCTGTACTTTGCTAATGGAAAAGAAGCTTCGGAATAGATACCAAATCCTTCTGAAAAGAAATAACGTGCACCGACATGTCCACCAAAATTCTTAGTACTTAAACTTAAGCCAGGATAAAAATCAAAATTTTCATCTATGTTTAGAACGTTACCTAAATTGGCATTAAATCTTGCTTTTAAATCAAAACGATCTCCAAAATCCGCATCTAAAAGTTCATCAATACCTAATGCATACGAAGAGGATATACCAATAGATATATTATCACCTAAACCATAATCATAACTTAAGTTGATACCTGTAGCTTCATCTTGTATGTTAACACCTACTTGAAATTTTTGATCTCCTTTACCTTCAAATGCTTGTGCATTAAGAAATGAAACAGATACTATTGCAATAATTAAAAATAAATTTTTCATAATTTTTTATCTAAAATTTGAGTTGGCAAATATATTATAAGTTTTTAAAACATAGCGACTTTCCTAAAAAGTCTTGTGTGTATTAGTAATGGCCTTTTCGTTTTTCCAGTCAATCCATTTTTGTCCTTTTATGCGTCGCATTAAATTATCATAATTACGCATTAAAAACACATTATAAATGGCTTTACTTAAGTTTTTAGGATTTCTAGCAATAGCTCTTAAACTCATAGAAAAGCCAGGAGTGATGTATTTCATATGGTGCCAATAACCTTCTGGCATGTAGAGTACTTCTCCGTGATTTAAATCGCAAATCCAACCCTTCGCATTTTTTAAAGCTGGCCATTTATCAAAATCAGGATTTGAGAAATCAATATCTTCTCGAGTGATTAAAGAATGAGGTATTTTATATAAATATTTACTCTGTTTTTGGTCGAATAGAATACATTGTTTCCTACCTTCAAAATGAAAATGAAAAATATTGGCTAAATCAATATCATAATGCATAAAGGTGTGTGAGTCTCTTCCTCCAAAAAATAACATGGGTAAACTTTTCATTAATCGTAATCCAAAATCTGGAAATTTGAAATCTTTTTGAAGTTGAGGTATTTCTTTTAGAATATTCCAGAGGAAAATACGGTATTTTGTAGGTTCACGTTTAAGTAAATCAATATAATCACCCATTTTCATTTCAGCATGGGCTTCATTAAATCCATCGTTGTAATCTACAGGTCTATCATCATAAAGTGGTACTGTAATATCTCCTGCAATAGATTTTATATAGTCTAAACTCCATTTAGAATGGGCTGGCCAATCCTCAATGGCACACTCAATTACGACAGGCTTTTGTGGCTTGAAGTAGTGATTTATGAAATCGGATTTCGTGATAGTTTTAACACGAGGTATATCTTGAAGATTTAGCTGCAATATCCAAATGTTTAGTCAGTCAAAGTTAATAAAACGTTACCAAAAGTTGATTATTGTATTTTAGGAAATTTGGGTTAGAGCCATTTAGATTCACGTTCTGTCGCATCTAAAATATCAATATTTAATATCGAAGCTAGCTCCTTTGCTTTTTTGAAGGCCTCATCGATATTTTGGGTCTCATAGGCTTCAATTTTATGATTAGTGTTATAAAACAAGTTGATTTTTACAGTTGTATTTGTAACATTTGTGCTTGCTGTAGAAACCCAAACTCTGGTCGTTTGACAAGTCTTAAAAACCGACACATATTCTATGTCTGGTAAATCTTGCCATTTTCCAAATGAAAAACCAAATAAGCTTATTATCTCACGATATTTTTTATTTTCTGGATCAATTTCTAAACCATCTTTTTTCAAAAAATAAAGACTTAATGCAATAGACATATAACCAAGGTTATTGCCAGATAGTAAAGATATAATACCTATTACAACAAGACCAACACCATAAATAAGCCTAGGTGTTGGTATTGGTTTATTGTAAATTATTGAATTCAAAATAATGCTGAATTATTTTTCATCAGTTGGTTCAATCTTAGCATCATCTGCTTCAATTTCTTTTTTGTCTTTACCTTTTAAATACTCAGGTAAATCCATACCAGCCATGTTAAACATTTCTTGTAATGGTGGTACTGATTTGTACATTCCAGAAAGGAAGTTTGCGGTAGATGATTTTCCATCTTCGCCATTTCCGCCATTATCCCAAACAGTTACTTTATCTATTTTAATATTCTTTATAGCATCAGCTTGTGTTTTTACCAATTCAGGTAATTTGTCCGCGATGAGTAATAATACGGCATCTCTACTATTATTACCAGCCGCTTTTACAATTTCATCTAAACCAGCAGCTTGCTTTGTTAAGACTTCATATAATCCTTTTGCTTCAGCTTGTGCTTTAAATAAGATTGCATCTGCTTCACCTTTTGCACGTCTTCTAATACGCTCAGCTTCAGCTTCAGCATCAATTTCTACTTTACGTTTATCAATTTCAGCAGGTACGATTACATCGGCCATTTGCGATGAACGCTCACGCTCAGCTCTAGCAGCTTCAGCTTGTTGCTCAGCAGCGTAAGACTCTTCTAAGGCTTTTGCAGATTGTACTTTCTCTGCAGCAATAGCGACACGCTCAGCTTCAGCTTCTCTTTGACGACGTAGCGAATCTGAATTTGCCACCGAAATCTTAGCAGAGTTTTCACCCTCTACAGCTTGTGCATTTGCAGCAGCAACTTGTGTTCTTTCATCTTGTACAGCGTTAGCTTCACCAATAGATCCATCTCTAGTTTTCTCAGCAACAGATTTACGAGCAGCGTTAATAGCGTGTGCAGCAGCTTCTTTACCTAGAGCTTCAATATAGCCAGACTCATCAACAATATCTGTAATGTTTACGTTGATTAATTTGAGTCCTACTTTCTTTAATTCTGATTCTACACTTGCAGAAATATTAGTTAAAAACTTATCACGATCATTATTAATTTCTTCAATATCCATGGAAGCAACTACTAAACGTAATTGACCAAAAATAATTTCTTGAGCTAACTCCTGAATTTCATTTTGCCCTAATCCTAGCAGACGCTCTGCAGCATTCTGCATAATTCCAGGCTCTGTAGAAACACCAATGGTAAAACGCGATGGTACATTAACACGAATATTTTGTTTCGATAATGCGTTTACAAGATTAACCTCAATTGAAATAGGTGTTAAATCCAAGAATTCATAATCTTGAATTACTGGCATTATAAATGCGGCACCACCATGAATACATTTAGCGGATTGTCCACCACCAACTTTACCGTAAACGACTAAAATACGATCCGAAGGACAACGTTTGTAACGCTTAATTAAAATAATTAATGTTAAAATAATAAATAAGGCTACAAAGATTAATAGCATCGGTCCGCCGATACCTTCCATTATATTTTCTTGTATGGTAAGTAATTTCATATTGTAAATTTTTAAGGGTTAGTATTTAGTTTTATTGAATTTAATTTTTGTCTATCAAACGATTTTCACCTGTTTGTAGCGCTAGGTTTTCTGAGTCAGATGATTCTATAGGTTTTCGTGTTCGGTCAACGATGAGAATACCATTAGACGTTACATCGACAACTTTTATGATAGTGCCAGATTTCAATTCGTTTAAGGAATCTGTAAGTGCATCTAATTCTCTCATAGTACCTTGAACGTTTACACTTACTTTTCCCATTTTAGAGCGATCGGCTCCAATAGTTAGATAAACTTCACCGACAGCATCTAACGCATTTTTATAGTTTAAAGTTCCGCTATCAGCTAGTTTACTTATAAAGTAGAATAGCGTTGCCATAATCAACATCATAAATAATCCACAGACCACTGAGATGATTATAGTTAATGGTTTTGACAAACCAGCGTCGATACACGCAATGCCACTCCAACCAAAAATGGTAAAGAAACCAACTAGATTTTTAAAACTGATAAATTGAAATCCAGCACCAACATCGCCGTCAAAGTCACCATCCACATCACCAATATCATCGGCATCTCCTCCTGCAAAAGCCATAATCATAACTACAGTAAAGATTACTGAACCAATAATAGCAACTAGCCAATATACTTTGGACAAAAACTCTAAATTAGAAAACCAATCAGCCATAACTTTAAGATTTAAAATGCGTTAATAAATATACAACCATTGTAAGATAAATCTATCTTTTTTTAGAAAGTAAATCGGTCACAGTAGCACCACCAAAGAAGACATTGAATGTCGTGGTTTTTTGAAATCTTTTTTGAACACTAAGTATTCAAATTAGGAATGTCAATTGTATTTTGATGGTTAATGCAAAGTACGGTCGTTTCTATACGTTGTGAAATCAAATAAGTTTTGATTAGCGACCTACTTTCAATATATCAGTAGCAATTGAAAGAATTTTGTTACAGAAATTTTAAAAAATATTTTTTGAGTTACACCCCTAAAGTCTCCTCAAGGGGACAATCCACTCATTTAAACAGAAGGGTTGTCCCCTTGAGGGGACTTTAGGGGTGTTTTATCTATGAATCTAAAGTAATAAGTTTACTTGAAACTATAACGCAACCCAAACAACACATTACTAGGTGGCATTGGTGTAAAACCAGATTCAATATAATCGGCATCAAAAATATTGCTAGCCGTTATGGTAAGTTCCATTTGTTTTAACCTATAAACAAGAGAAGCATCCCAGACATTATAGGTTTGCCCTGTGGTACGTTCGGCATATTTGTAAACAATATTTTGACGCATATTTTTAAATAACTGTGTACTTAACCTCGTCGTATATTGATGCTTTAAAGTGTTTAATGAATAACGTGATAATTCTTCGTTTTGTTCTAAAATATTATCATCTAAGTTGGCATAACCAAAAGCTAAGGTTTGTGTAAAATTGTTGATTTTAAAATTGTAAGCTGCATCAAATTCTAAACCTTTGGTATTTACCTCTGTAATATTTGTTGCTGTAAATATAGTTTCAGTTGTATTTGGTCTTATATAGTCGATTAAGTTTTTAGCATCTCTATTAAAAATAGCGATACTCGCTTCTGAATTTTGGTGTAATATATTTTAACCCCAATTCTTGAGCAAATGCTTCTTCGGGTTCTAAATCTGGATTTCCACTAGTACGAGGATCACTGTAATATAAATCTGTGTATGTCGGAATTCTGTATGTGTAACCTATATTTCCGTAAGCTTTTAAGTTTGATGTAATATCGAAACCAACATCTAAACCAGGAAAGGCATGAAATTTAAAATCTGAAAAATATGTAACTGCAACTCCAGGAGTAATATCTAATTTATTGTCTAATAATGAAAAACGATGCTCTAAAAATACGTTAGTCATAAAACGATTTCTATTTCCTAAGTTATTACTTCTTAAATAGATTTTAGAGACGTCAATTCCAAAACCAGTAATACCTAATTCTGAAGTATATGATGCGTTAGCTTCAGCTCCTATTTTATCTGAAATATGAAAATTTCTAAAGAAATTAGGCTCAAAGCGTTTTAGTAAAAACATATCCTGATTACGCTTCCAGTATACTCTTGGTTGAATTTTTAGTTTATTTTTTCTAAGTGTGGTTGTAAAAGCAATGAGACTATTTTGTGTTTCTTCGTACTCATTCCAATCAGGATTGGTAGTGTAGAAATTCTCTGCACCAAACTTTCGTTCAAAAAAGGTTGCGATCATTTCAATCGGTTGCTTATTCTTATTGAATACACTTTTTAAAAAGTAATTAGAATTATCATAATCCGAATTATTTCTATAACCTTCCGACGTTACTCTGCCGACATGAACAATATGAGATGAGTTCTCAAGTTCAGTTCCGGCAGTAACATTTCCGTTGAGTTGCCCAAAAGATCCTGTTTCAAAATTGGCAGAAACAGAATTATTTAAACTCTTTTTAGTTACAATATTTATGGCACCAGTAAAGGCGTTTTGCCCAAATACTCTCGCAGCTGGTCCTTTAATAATCTCAATACGTTCTATGACTTCTATTGGTAAAGCGGCATTCATGGTATGATGTCCTGTTTGTGCATCGTCCATTTTTATGCCGTCAATAAGTAAAAGTGTCTGGTCAAATCCACCACCTCTAATATATAAATCTGCTTGGCTACCTCCAGTACCACGACGTCTAATATCTACACCAGCAACTTGTTGTAGTAAATCCGCAACATTAACAGCGGCACTATTTTTTATATCTGCAGCAGTGATAATATTTATAGTTCTTGAGTTTTCTTTGAAGGGAAGGTCAATTCTTGCTCCAGTTAATATTACAGAATCTAACTTTTGTTGTGGGATATCTTGGGCATTTAGTTGAAAACCAAGAGCTAAAATAGAAGTAAAGAGGTAGTATAATTTTCTCATTTTATAATTAAATATGAAGTTACAAAAATCGTAACTTTCCGGACGATTGTAATAGTCCACTTTTAAAACAATGAATAGTCCGGTTAGTGATATATTAAAACAGCTCATAACATTTGATAAATCGTTAGTCCAACCTTTATACATACAAGTGGCTCAGCAAATTATAAATGCTATTCAACGTGGTTATATATTAAAAGGTAATAAATTACCAGGTACTAGAACTTTAAGTAACTTATTAAATATTCATAGAAATACTGCTGTAGCTATATACGACGAGTTAGCATCACAAGGTTGGGTAGATATTATTGCTAATAAAGGTACTTTTGTTTTGCTGCCAGAGCAGACTACAGCAAAGATAAAAGCCACTGGTAAGCCTATGAGTCAAGCCTACACTTATCCTAAAGAAGCTGGTTTTCCATTTCAAAATTCATTTCATTTGGCTTCAACTGCACAAAAAACATCTGCAAAATATATTATGAATGATGGTAAGCCAGATTTACGTTTGCATTCAGTTCATCAGTTTTCTAGATGGTATACAGCAGCAATGAAGCGAAAGCCGTTGGTGCATAATTGGAATAGAACTGCGGCTTCAACAACTTCAAATTTTAAAAGCCAACTTTGTAATTATCTAAACGCCACACGTGGTTTCCATATAAATCCAAATAATATACTTGGTACGCGAAGCACAGAAATGAGTCTTTATATTGTGTCACAACTATTAATTAAACAAGATGATGTTGTTTTGGTAGGAGAGTTGAGTCACTACGCTTCAAATACTATTTTTCAAGAAGCTGGTGCTACTATAAAAACGATACCTGTTGATGATGAAGGTTTAGATGTTGATTATATAAAAAAGCATTTTATTAAGAATAGTATTAGATGTGTTTATGTTTGTGCACACAGGCATTATCCAACAACAAATACCTTAAGTGCAGAAAGGCGAATACAACTTTTACGATTAGCAAAATCTTATGGATTTGCTATAATTGAAGATGATTATGATTACGATTTTCAGTTTGAAGGTTCTGCTATGCTACCTATGGCAAGTGCAGATGCCAACGGTATGGTAATTTATTTGGGTAAAATGGGCCAATCACTATTCCCTAGTTTTCAAATCGGTTTTGTAGTAGCACCAGAAAATTTAATTTCTGAAGCCAATAATTATTTGACCTTGCTCGATGAACAAGGAGATTTAATTCAAGAACAAATGCTTTCTGAGCTAATTTCTGAAGGTGAAATTTATAGATTACTTAAGAAGAATATAGTGACGTACAAAATACGGCGTGATAGCTTATGTAAGCATTTAGAGTATTATTTCGGAAGTGTTTTAACTTATGAAAAGCCTTTAGGAGGTTTGGCTATCTGGTTGCAGTTTATCACCTCTATTTCATTAGTAAAACTGGCTGAAGAAGCCGAAAAAATAAATTTATTTCTTCCCAAAACGATTCTTTACCAAGATAAAAGTACTTGTGCTATTCGTTTTGGTTTCGGACATTTAAACGTTGAAGAAATAGAAACGGTAGTTGTAAAGTTGAAAAAGGCTTATGATAAGGTTATAAATTTTTAATAGGAAATTCAGTTTTACAATCTTCACATTTGTATTGATAGCGTGTGCTAAATGGTAGTGTTCCTGAAATCAAACCAATAAGGAATGACACTAGAGATTTAAAACCAGTAATGGTTGTATACATCTCAATATGCTGACCTTTACAATTAGGACAAACTATAGGATTGCCTTCATTATCTAAGGCATACGTTTTTATAGACTGAAAAATAGCTCTTGCTTTTTCCTCATCTTTAGCAAGCACCTTTAATTTTACTCCACCAATAGCTTGGCTTACTAATGGATCTGTATCTATGGTTAGATTATCTCTTAGAAAGACTTCTATGCCATCAGCTTCTAATCTTCCTTTTACAATCTGTGCTTCTGTTGAATACGGAAATCTGGCTATGGTAACGAATGTCTCTTGCATATTTCAAAGATAGTTAAGACATAATGAGTTATCAAAATCTTAGGAATCTAGTTTATAAAATTATCTATTTACGACTAAAAATTATTGTTTAACAATAATTTATTTATATTTGTTATCGTTAAACAATAATTATGAACTCTGCAAGAACACTTTATTTAGTACTAAACGTTTTTATTTTTCTTCTACTAATTGCTATTGGTTTAGGGGTTTTCGTTTTAACAATGATTCTCTTTGGTGTAAAACAAGATTTTATTGGTTTAGAAGAAGATGCATTAATTTATAAAACTGAAGCAATGCTTTATAGGTTTACCTTTTTAAAGCTTGTGGTTTATGCTGTTTTTGTTGCTGCGCTTTGGAGATTAAGAAAGGCGACAAAATTGCTATTAAAAAATGATTTTTATAATACCGAACTTATAAGTGGAATGTTCAATTCGGGAAAACTTATGGTTCTCTCTTCAGTATCGCTATGGTTTATTGATGAGATGAGCAACATGTTTTTTAAACGGAAAGTTTTACTTGGTTTAAGTGAAAAAACATTGGTCTATTTATTAATAATTGTCATGGGTTTGTTTTTAATGCTAATGAGTACAGTTCTTAGAGACACTAAGGCTATAAAAGACGAAAACGATTTAACAATTTAATCATGAAAGACAATACAAAACTATTAACCTACGTAACTTACGGTATTTTATTGGGAGCAGTTTCAGTCCTTCTAAACGATCTACGTGAGTTTGATTTTAACCAATTTGAAAAATTTACAAATTGGGCAAAGACTGCAGATAAAAGTGAATCTTGGTTTACGTCAAAAAATGCCATTGAATGGAGTTATTATGCTATAAGTGCAGGTATTTTCTTTTGGCGAGGCTACCTTATTTATGGCTTTAGTTATTTCTTATCCATATTAAAAGAGGTAGATGCCGGAAACTATTTTAGCAATAAGAATATTACCTACTTCAAGAAGATTGGAAATATTTTCATCAGTTACACTGTAGGTGTTTTAATACTTAGATTTTTATTAACCGCAATTAATGGCTCTACTTATAAGTTTTTTAATGAACTCAAAGGCGAATTCACATTTTTAATTCCTGCAGGATTGGCTTTTTACATTTTAGCTGAAATTTTTGAAAAAGGAAAACAAGTGGAAGAAGAAAATGATTTAACAATATAATTATGAAAACAGGTTCTGCCCTTGCTAACATATTGTATATAATATGTTCTACAATGTTTTATTTATTAATTGTAGTTTTTGGATTTACAATAGCTACAGAAGTTTTTACTGATGATGGCAAAATGGGTCCTTTCTCTCCTAAATCTCATAGCTCATTTGGATACGAGATACCTGTTGAACTTAATATTAAAGCGAAAAACCCAATGTTTAATGATATTTCTTATGATGGTTATAAGGAGAAAGTTGATGATAAAGGAAAGAGAATATTCTATAAGGTTCTAGAATATGAAAATCCAATATCGCCAAAGGATTCCTTAAACTTTAAAAGTATTTTAGGTATCAACAATTATAGAATGAAAAGTGATTTTGAACTTACCTCTGATACTTATAAAGGTGATGGCTATATTCACGTAAAACCTAAGACAGCAATTAATAAAGGTATTATTGTATTTAAAACTTATGCGAATTTTGTTCTGTTAATAGCTATTTTCTTTTTTCTTAAGAACATATTTAAGAGGTTAATGGTGAATATTAAATTTTCGCAAAAACTATATTGGTTAATACAAATTTTAGGAATAACAATGATCTTAAAAGTTTCTATTTCTTCAATATCTAATTCTATTCTTGGTAAAGAAGTACAGTATGTTGGTATAGAACCTTTAAATAATGACTTAAGATATGTCAATATAGTTATGAATCCTCATTTAGATTTTGATTTCACGTTGTTTTTAATAGGACTATCACTCATCATTCTTAGTGCACTTTTAAAAGAAGGTAGTAAAATGCAACAAGAAAACGAATTAACTATCTAAACTATGTCTATTAAAGTAAATTTAGATGTTATGTTGGTAAAGCGAGAAATGAAAAGTAAAGAACTCGCTGAAATTATTGGTATAACCACAGCAAATTTATCTATCCTAAAATCTGGTAAAGCTAAGGCTGTACGCTTTTCTACTTTAGAAGCTATTTGCAAAGCTTTAGATTGTCAACCAAGTGATATTTTAGAGTATGTTGAAGACTAATTATCGATGCCGATTAGCCAACAAAGGAGGAGGTTCACCATTAAAAGGATTCCAACGACTAATAGTTCGTGCTTCCATACCAGCAGCACTCATTACGGCTCTATCTCCATAACGTTCGCGCATTTTGTCCATAGCTTGTGCTAGGTTGAGGTGCATTTCGTTATCCTCAAATAAATTAACTTGATGCCCTCCTTCTACTAAATGACTAAAACGTACTCCAATTAATCGAACCAAAAGCCGTCGATGATACAGCTTTTTAAATAAACCCAGTACCACAGGAATAATAGTATGGTCCATGGCACTATAAGGAATCCGTTGTTGTTGTGTATACGTCTGAAAATCGGAATACCGAATTTTAAATGTTACACAAGCCGTAAGCTTATGACCACGACGTAATTGAAAGGCTAAATTTTCCGCCATGGCAATCACTAAACCTTTAAGCTTGGCAACATCTGTAGTGTCTTGCCCAAAAGTGCGCTCAGTAGAAATGGATTTGCGTTCGTGATATTGTATTACGGGGGAGTTATCTATACCATTTGCTTTTTTCCAAATCACAAGTCCGTTTTTACCTAGAACTTTATGCATTAATTCCATAGGCATTTCTTGTACTGTTTTTATACGCTTAACGCCTAAATCACAGAGCGATTTATAAGTGACATTACCAACCATAGGAATTTTTTTAACCGAAAGCGGAGCTAAAAATGGTTTTTCTTCACCAGATAAAACCCGTATTTCATTATTAGGTTTAGCTTCTCCGGTTGCGATTTTTGAAACGGTTTTATTAAGTGATAAACCAAACGAAATAGGTAACCCTGTTTCTTTAATAATGCGTTGACGCAATTCTGATGCTAATTTATGGCAGCCGAAAAATTTATCCATTCCTGTGAGATCAATATAAAATTCATCAATAGATGTTTTTTCATAAAGTGGAACACTTTCTTTTATAACATCAGTGACATCATTTGAGAATTTGGTGTAAACTCCAGAATTTCCTCTGAGTATAATAGCTTCAGGACATAGTTGCTTTGCCATTCGCATTGGCATGGCAGAGTGTATTCCAAATTTTCTGGCTTCATAACTACAAGAGGCCACAACGCCTCTATCACTAGTGCCACCAATGAGTATAGGTTTACCATTAAGTCGGCTATCCAAATGTCTTTCGCAAGACACAAAAAATGTGTCTAAATCCATGTGTACTATTGAGCGGTTGTTATTCATTTTATTTTTTTACCCTTGTGCGATTTTATGGTCTTCAAAACTCTTCTTATTCTGAAATGTTGGATTTAATGATTTTACCGAATACCTTGGGTCTTCAATTATTGCTAAACGTTCTAATTCTGAAACTTCAATATTGACACAATTAAATTCTACCATGACCTTACCTATTATTTTGTAAATCCCTTTGCCTCTAAATGGATATTTTGAAGCAATAGGAGGGAAATGAACGGTATCTATAAAATCACCATCACGATCTAGAAAGGTGCCAAAATGCATTGCTTTTCCTTTTGCTGTTTTTGTATTTTTTGTAGTAATTAAATAGCCTTCAATAATAATGAGTTTGCCTTCTAATTTTTCAAGATGTCTAGCACGTAAATTTCCTGTTGATTTTGTTGTTAATAGCAAAAATGGATTGCACAACGGAAAACCTAATAATTCCATTTCATCAAAAGCAGTTTCTAAAGCTGTACTTGGTAATTCGGGCGTATTGTAATTAATTTTTTCAGTTCTAAATAAATTAATAACATGTTCTTGAATTATGGTTTTACTGATTTTTAAATGCGCTTCCCAAAGCAATTCACGTTTGTTAACTCCTGTAAACCGAAAGGCATTTATTTTAATTAAAATAGATATCTGCTCAATAGAAATTGGGACACGTTCTATAAAATCATCCAATGATTGAAACGTACCATTTTTAACACGTTCATTCAGAATACGATTAATGACTTTAGACTCTAAAGACTGCAAAAACATAAAGCCTAAATAGATGGTTTTACTTTTAATAATCGCTTCGACAGATGATTGATTAATGCATGGAGCTTCAATGTTGCCATTGTGCATTCTAGCTTCGTGGACATAGAGTTCGGTACTGTAAAAACCACCAAAATTATTGATAGTGGCTGTCATATATTCCAATGGATAGTAGGCTTTTAAAAATAGACTTTGGTAACTCTCTACAGCATAAGAAGCAGAATGCCCTTTTGCAAAGGCATAACCTGCAAAACTTTCAATCTGCCTCCAAACATCTGCAACTACTTTGTAAACTTCTTCTCGTTTGGCACAGTTGTCAAAAAACTTTTGTTTTACTTTTAAAAATTCTTCTCTTGAACGGAATTTCCCAGACATGCCACGACGCAACATATCTGATTCGCCCAAATCCAGACCTCCAAAAATATGCGCTACTTTAATCACATCTTCTTGATATACCATAACTCCGTAGGTTTCTGGCATAATGCTTTGTAATACAGGATGCGCTTCTTTTCGTTTTTCAGGATGACGATGACGCAAAATATATTGTCGCATCATACCACTATTTGCAACACCAGGTCTAATAATGGAACTTGCCGCAACTAAACCCAAATAATCATCGACCTGAAGTTTTCTTAATAGCATTCGCATAGCAGGAGACTCAACGTAAAAGCAGCCAATGGCTTTGGCGTTTCTCAGTAAATTTTTTATGCGCTTGTCTTGCTTAAATCCTTTAATATCATGAATGTCAATTGGTGGTTGTTCTGTATAGTTTTGGTCGATGATTTCTACAGCATCCTTTATTTTTCCTAAACCACGCTGACTTAAAATATCAAATTTATAAAGTCCAATATCTTCTGCAGCAACCATATCAAATTGTGTGGTAGCAAAACCTTTTGGTGGCATAAATGTGGCACAGTAATAATGAATTGGCTTTTCTGAAATTAAAATGCCTCCTGCATGAATCCCTAAATAATTGGGGAATCCTTGGATGTAGGTTGCGTATTTAATGACGAGTTGAGATAATTCATCAAGTTGATTTACATTGTATTTTCCTCTGGTAAGCATATCCATTTCAGATTTTGGAAGACCAAACACTTTACCTAATTCGCGAACCGAAGCTTTAAATTTAAAAGTATTGTACACTGTGATAAGTGCAGTATTCTCAAAATTATCGAATATAAATCGTGTAATGTCATCTCTATCTTTCCATGAAAAATCAATATCAAAATCTGGTGGATTTTGCCGAAATAGGTTGATGAAACGTTCAAAATACAAATCGAGTTCAATAGGATCTACATCTGTAATTCGTAATAAATACGCGATAATGCTGTTGGCTCCACTTCCACGACCAACGTAATAGTAATCTTTGCTACGTGCGTATTCCAAAATTTTCCAATTGATTAAAAAATAGGAGACAAAGCCTTTTTTCTTTATGATATCGAGCTCTTTTTCAATACGTTTAAAAACCTTCTGTTCAATATTATTTCCGTAGCGATAAGGAATACCATCGTAGGTCAGTTTTTCCAATAACTCGTAATCCGAAATTTCATTTTCAGTTAAACATTTTTGATTTTTTGGCTCGTTAGTTTCAAAATTGAAATCTATGGAACAATTGTTTAACAGTTGCTCAGTATTATTGATGAGTTTTGGGAATTCAGCATACGTTTCGCACAATTCATTATAGGGCAACATTACGTCGTTTTCATTACCTTCTTCAGACTTCGGAAGCTTGCTTAATAACGTATTATTATCAATAGCACGTAGTAAACGATGTGTGTTAAACCCTTTTTTGTTTTGAAAAGACACCGTTTTTAGTACTACTAATTTCTCTCGAAATTGATTCCATTTTGAAAATTTTAAATGGTTAAGGTCTTTTGGCGAAATACCTAAAAACTCATTGGATTGTAATTTGAAATTCTTTCCCTTTTGAAACGGATAAATCACGAAACAATCGTCTAAAACTTTTTCGGGACGTTCAGGAATTTTTAAATCATGATTATGAAGAAATAGAGACAGATATTCATTTATATTTTGAAAACCTTGATTGTTTTTTGCAATTAAAATAAATTCTTGTTGCGCCTTGTTTCTAAAATCGACACCAAGAACCGGTTTTACTTTATATTTTTTCGATAGACGAACAATATCTAAACATGCTGAGGTGGTATTAATATCTGTAAGTGCTAAAGTTTGCACACCATTTTCTGAAGCAATAGCAAGCAATTGCTCAGGTTTTATGGTGCCGTAGCGTAGACTATAATATGTATGACAGTTTAAATACATAGGTTAACAAAATTAGCTACTATATGTAGTTTTTATTGCTTACATTTGTAGTAATTATTGTTAAAATTAATTAGATTGAAACCCATACAAGCTAATATAAAGCACCTCAGGTCTTTAAAGAAACTATCTCAAGAACGCTTTGCGGATGACCTTAAATGGACACGTTCTGTAGTTGGTTCTTATGAAGAGGGGAGAAGTGAACCACCAATAGAACGACTTATCGATTTGTCAAATTACTTTGATATTCCTATAGATATTTTGGTGCGTAAAGATTTGCGTAAAGCAAAAGATACTTCGTTTATAGAAGTAGGAAATAAGCGCGTGTTGTTTCCTGTAACGGTAAATGAAGACAATGAAGATTTAATTGAAATTATACCAGCAAAAGCATCTGCAGGTTATTTATCTGGCTACGATGACCCAGAATATATTGAACAGCTTCAGAAAATAAAACTCCCATTTTTACCAACAGGTACACACAGGGCGTTTCCTATAAAAGGTGATTCTATGTTACCTGTTAAAGATGGTGCTTTTGTAGTGGCAAAATTCTTAGAGGATATTGGTGATATTAAGAGTGGTAGAACGTATGTCGTCTTAACCAAAGATGATGGATTGGTGTATAAACGTGTTTATACAACGGATGATAGTGGAACTGATTTATTATTAAGTTCTGATAACAAATCGTATCAACCTTATTTAGTTTCTAAAGAAACTATTTTAGAGCTTTGGGAATTCACCTGTTGTATTAATACCCAAGAATATGATGAAAAGGAATTGAAATTAAGTAGTATAATGATGATGTTTCAAGAATTAAAGGTAGAATTGGAAGCCGTAAAACAAATGCAATAAAAAACACGAAGCACTGCTTCAAGTCTTTTCTAGTGAATTGAAAAAAATTAATCGGTTAAAACAATAAATTCAACCTGCTAATACAGCTAGTACTTCTTGTTTGTAATTGTCTCCAATAGGAATTTCTATGGCATTTATTTCAATATCGTGTTTAGTATATGCAGATACTTTATTTTGATTCACAATGTAAGAGCGATGTACGCGAATAAAACGGTTATCTAATTGTTTATGAAAGCCAGAAGATACTATACTTTGTGATATAATTTTTATCTAACAAACAGATTTTTATATAGTCTTTTAGGCTTTCTACATAAAGGATGTCTTCAAATTTAATTTTTATTTGTTTCCGATCTTTTCTTATATATATAAAATCTTTATCTATTACATTCTTATCTTTTAAAGTAACTTCTATCGTTTCATTTTCTGAATTTAAAAACTTTTCGATGGCTTTAAAAAAACGACCAAACGTTATCGGTTTTAATAAGTAATCTACTGCATTTAATTCAAATCCATCTAAAGCATAATCACGATAAGCCGTAGTAAAAATCACTTTAGGCTTTTGAATTAAATTTTTAAAAAATTCAATACCTTTTAAAACAGGCATTTCTATATCTAAAAATAGTAAATCTATTGTCTGTTGTTGTAATATAGTACTGGCTTCAATAGCACTTGTACAAGAAGCGATTAGTTCAAAACCATCGAGTTGTGCTAGATGTGTCTCAATGAGTTCTCTTGCGAGCTCTTCGTCATCAATGATTAAACATTTGTATACTTTCATTTAGCCAATAATTTTAGAATAACTTTATAAGAGTCTGTCTTATCAATAACCTCTAAATTATAATTACCTGAATATAATAGCTCCAATTGCTTTTTTACGTTTTTTAAACCAATACATTCTTCATTCCCTTTTTCAATAGGTGTTTTAGATTTAGAATTTTCTATTGAAAAAAGAATTTGATTGTTTTCTACAGTAATGACTATAGTGATATAAGCTTTTTTTAATTCCTGACTTACGCCGTGCTTAAAGGCATTTTCGATAAAAGTAAGTAATAAGAGCGGTGCAATTTTCACGTCTTCTTTAATAGTGTTTTCAAAAGATATTTTCACACGTTTTCCGTACCTCACTTTTTCTAAAGAAAGATAATTTTCAATTAATTCTATTTCTTTTTGAAGCGATACAAAAGTTTCGTTTGTACGATATAACATATAATCTAGCATGTCTGATAACTTTTCTATGACTTCTGGAGTTTGGTCAGATTTTTTAAGTGCCAATGCATATAAATTATTCAAAGTGTTGAATAAAAAATGAGGATTTAATTGATGCTTTAATGCAGTAAGTTCTGCTGTTTTCTTTTGCTCATTAAGTTTGAGATACTTCTGTTGATTTTTATAAAAACGAGCCATTAGTAATAATGCTGTAGGTGTAAGAAACTTTATAGCTTTACCAGAAAAGAGGGAGAAATTTGTAATTCGTTCCCAATAGGATTCTTCAGCATATTTTTTAGCAACTTCACTATAGAACTCATAATATTTAGGTTCGTATAAATACATGTGCATAACAATGTATAAAGCGAACATTGTAGTTAATAAAATAGCTAACCATATTATAAATAAAACTGTCTTTTTAGTATTTAAAAATTTTGGAACTAATACATACAAACAAACATAAGCAGTGATGATTTGCGGTATTAAAATTTTACACGTAGAATGAAATAATTGAATATATCCTGCTTCAAAATAAGTTAGATCAGAAGTGAACATAAAATATAGGAACACACAGATCCAAAAAATAATATGCTTAAAAAATGTAGCTTTAGAAAAATGATATGTATTTCGAGAGGAATTCATGACAAAAAACAAAAATACAATTATACTAGATGAGAAATAGAAAAATCGACTAAAGCATACCTTACAGACGACTAACTAGAGTGTTTTTATAGACTAAATCCATATCCTTATTAAAACCCCTTTCTATTTGCTAAAATAAAGGATTAGTCTACTTTTTTAAATTCAGTTTCGTATCAACTGTATTTTTGAGCGAAACTTTCCACTCATTTCTTTATATGAAAACTATAAATCACACTGTTTTACTATTGCTTTTAGCTATTGGATATTCTTATTCGCAATCATCTACCATACTTTATAAAGAATATGAAATTGAAGTAGACGGAAAATTAGACGAATCAGTTTGGGAACAATTACCAGAATATACAGGCTTCTATAATTATGCCCCAAATGATGAAGGTCTTGCAGAACAACAAACCGAAGTAAAACTATTTCATAATGGAGAATATCTTTATGTTAGTTTAGTATATCACGATACTGAAAATAAGTCTCAGGTAGGCTCTTTAAAAAGAGATGTACCAATCGGTTTAAGTGATGGTTTTGCGATGGTATTAGATACTCAGAATCAAGAACAAAATGCTTACTATTTTTCTGTAAATGCTTATGGTGCACTTATAGATGGTTTGGTAGAAAGAATTAGTGAAGGTTACGATTTTTCTACTAGCTGGAATGCTGTCTGGAATGCAAAAACAAATATAAGTGGTAAGGATAAAATATATGAAGTTGCTATACCACTCAAGTTTTTAAACTTTAATAAAGAAAATGCTGTTTTTGGGGTGCAATTTTATGTAAGAGATATTAAAAAGAACGCTTGGACCATACTTAAAAATGTAAAGCGTAATTATAGGTTATTCGATTTACGATTTACTGAAAAGTTCTCGGTAGAAAACTTACCGAGTATATCAAGTTCAAAATTTGCCGTTACACCTTCGATTACTACAAACTATACTAACAATGTCGTTGAAGATACAGACGAAACCACTTTTACACCGAGTTTAGATGTGCAGTATAATGTTACATCATCTTTAAAACTAGATGCTACTATAAATCCAGATTTTTCACAAATTGATGTAGACCAACAAGTCACTAACTTAACAAGGTTTTCTGTGTTTTTTCCTGAGCGAAGAAACTTCTTTTTAGAAAATGCAGATTTGTTTGCTAATTTAGGTGTAGATGGAGTCAATCCATTCTATTCTAGACGTATTGGAGCCAATAGTGATATACAATTCGGGTTAAAATTATCTGGAAATATTTCTCAAAAAACTAGAATTGGTGTTTTAAATGTACAATCTGCTAAAGAGGGAGATATTGCTTCGCAAAATTATGGCGTTTATGTTGGCGAACAACAATTATCAAACAATATGACAGCAACGGCATATTTAATTAATAGGCAAGAAACAGATCGGTTTGAATTCATTAATGATTATAATCGCGTCACAGGGTTGAATCTTAATTATAAGTCTAATAATAACAAATGGCTTGGTTTAGCCAACTTTGGAAAGAGTTTTAATAATGATATTTCAGAAAAGAATAGTTTTTATCATGCAGGAATTTGGTATAATAAAAGAGGGTTAGAATGGAATGTGGCGATTAAAAGCATTGGAAAAAACTATATTACAGATTTAGGATTTACACCCAGATTAAGTAATTACGATGCAATAAACGATGTGGTTGTGCGAGAAGGTTATACGCAGACCACAGCTAGAGTTGAACATGAAAAATTTTACGAAAATTCTAAAGCTTTGAATTCTTTTAGGATATTAAACTATAGTAATAATACTTATTTTGATGAAAATGGAAAACTGAACCAATCATCACATTTTTTAAATTCAGCGCTATTCTTCAAAGATTTATCGGCTGTATATTATGTTTATACTCATGACTTTGTAGATCTAAAATATGGCTTTGATCCTCTAGGTAATGGAAACCCACTTCAACCGAATAAGTATAATTATGGACTTTTGAAAGTAGGCTATAATTCGGCTAATAATCAAAAATTTAGATATCAGGTTAATGTGCAAAAAGGAAATTATTATAGCGGAAGACGTACTGCAGGAAGTGTTTATTTAAACTATCAATTATTACCATTTGCCAATTTAGAATTATCTTATGATATTAATGCTATCGATTTAAACGAGTTAGGAAAAGAAACTTTTCATCTTACACGATTTACAGGGGAAATCTTTTTTAATAATCGTTTAAACTGGACTACGTATGTACAATACAATACACAGGCGGATAATTTTAATATTAATAGTCGTTTACAATGGGAATACAAGCCGTTATCCTATATATACTTAGTAATATCCGATAATTATAATCAAGATATAACAAGGACGGATTGGGGAATTGCTTTTAAAATGAATTATAGATTTGATTTTTAAACACAAAAAACGCGAAGCATCATCTGCTTCGCGTTTTTTATATTATAATTGAAAGAGTTCAATCAGCTAAAATGATGAGCTTATTATCTTTCATTTCGATAGTACCAGAATTGATAGCTAACCAAACGCCATTATCAGACTTGGTAAACTTGTCTTCAACTTCTTCTTCGAGTGTAACAGAACCTGCAACTTTTATTTGCCCTTCTTTAAGAATAGATACAATTGGTGCGTGATCTTTTAACATCTCAAACTCACCATTAACACCAGGTACAGTAACAGAATCTACTTCTCCACTAAATAGTGTTGCTTCAGGTGATACAATTTCTAAATACATAGTAAAACTTGTTTTACTACCCTGAATTTAGTTCAGGGTCTTTTTAATGTTTGTTCTAGTTTCAATATTTTAGAGATACTGAAACGAGTTCAGCATTAGCTTCGGCTATGCCTCAGCCAACATTTTTTCTCCAGCTTCAACAGCTTCTTCAATAGAACCTTTAAGGTTAAATGCAGCCTCTGGTAAGTGATCTAATTCACCATCCATAATCATGTTAAACCCTTTAATAGTTTCTTTAATATCTACTAATACACCTGGTATACCAGTAAACTGCTCAGCTACGTGGAAAGGTTGAGATAGGAAACGTTGTACACGTCTTGCTCTACCTACAGCCATTTTATCTTCTTCAGATAATTCTTCCATACCTAAGATGGCAATAATATCTTGTAATTCTTTATAGCGTTGTAATAACTCTTTTACACGTTGTGCACAATCATAATGCTCATCACCTAAAATATCAGCAGTAAGAATTCTTGATGTAGAATCTAACGGATCTACCGCAGGATAGATACCAAGCTCAGCAATCTTACGAGACAGTACTGTTGTTGCATCTAAGTGAGCAAACGTTGTTGCTGGTGCCGGATCCGTTAAATCATCCGCAGGTACATAAACTGCTTGTACAGATGTAATAGAACCCTTTTTAGTTGATGTAATACGTTCTTGCATCGCACCCATTTCTGTTGCTAAAGTCGGTTGGTAACCTACCGCAGAAGGCATACGACCTAATAATGCAGACACCTCAGAACCAGCTTGTGTAAAACGGAAGATATTATCTACGAAGAATAATACATCTTTTCCTTGTCCATCACCAGCTCCATCTCGGAAATACTCAGCAATTGTTAAACCAGATAATGCCACACGAGCACGAGCTCCAGGAGGCTCATTCATTTGTCCGAATACGAACGTTGCTTTAGAATCTTTCATTGCAGACTTGTCTACTTTTTTAAGATCCCATCCACCTTCTTCCATAGAATGCATAAAGTCATCACCATACTTGATAATTCCTGACTCTAACATTTCACGAAGTAAATCGTTTCCTTCACGTGTTCTTTCACCAACACCTGCAAATACTGAAAGTCCACCGTGACCTTTTGCAATATTATTAATCAACTCTTGAATCAATACTGTTTTACCAACACCAGCACCACCAAATAAACCAATTTTACCACCTTTGGCATAAGGCTCAATTAAATCGATTACTTTAATACCAGTAAATAAAACTTCAGTAGACGTTGATAAATCTTCGAACTTAGGAGCTTGTCTGTGAATCGGTAAACCTGCCTCACCAGCTTTAGGTAAATCACCTAATCCATCAATAGCATCACCAATTACATTAAAAAGACGTCCGTAAACATCTTCACCAATTGGCATTTGGATTGGAGCACCAGTTGCGTGAACTTCTGTTCCTCTGCTTAAACCATCAGAAGAGTCCATTGCTATAGTACGCACAGTATCTTCACCAATGTGAGATTGTACCTCTAATACTAATTTAGAACCATCTTGGTTGTTAATTTCTAACGAATCATAAATCTTTGGAAGTTCTGAACCAGCAGCGAATTCTACATCGATAACTGGACCTACGATTTGTGCAACTTTACCTGTAACTTTTGACATTACTTATATGTTTTTGTTTTGCAATAATTTGAATACGAAAAACCATCAGTTTTTCGCGCTGCAAAGATATAGTTTTATTTAAAAAATAGCACGCTTTTTTGAATAAAAAAACACGCTCATAAAGAGCGTGTTTTTGTTATAACATTAAAAGTATGTTTATTGAAGCGTTGGCGAGTAGTTGGTAGGGTAATCACCTGTATTGGCTTTAACACCTGCTGCTATAAAATTAGAGCCATAAGTCGCATCGATAGCTTCTAAAAACTTGTTAGCCATCATAGCATAACCTCTTGAGGTTAAATGAATACCGTCTAAACTTACTAGACCTCCAGTAACTAAACTAGTAGTTAAAGTAAAGTCACCATCAGAAATACCAGTGGTTGATGCTTGTTCTAATACTGATCTAAAATCAACAATTCCTAAGCCTTTAGCATCTGCAATTCCAGCGATAGTAGTATTGTAAGCATCTGTAGCATTTTTAATACTTAATAATTCCGAACTGTCTAATGCATCAGCATCATCAATACCACTAACAGCTCCTAAGACAAGACCAGCTTGTTCTGGTGTCGGAGTGCCACCTGCTTGCAAAAGACCTAAAACCTGAAGCACATCTGGCGTTAAAACTACAGATCCATAACCTTGCGCTAATGCAGTTTGATTGATAGTTAATAATAATAATTCATCTTCGGTCATTTGTCTAAAACCTAATGGATTTGTTGGAGTTACAGGTACATCAATTAGAAATCTATTTGGACCTTCGTTAAATGTAATGGCATATTGCGCAGCTAAAGCTTGCGCTTGTGCAGGAGGTACACCTTGTTGAATGAGTCCACCAGTAAATATTCCGGCTACTGCTTGAAAGAAACCTGTAAGATTAGCTGCCGTTCCGGCGTCAACAACCAAGGCGTTGTTAGGAACAGTCGTAAAGAATGGCAAACTAGTTATATATGGTACGTTTGCAAGTACACCTTGTGCTCCATTTGCTGTTAATGCGTCAACTTGAGCACTAAAAGATGCAGCGAATACATTAGGATCTGTAATATCATTTCCTCCATATGTCGAAGGGTCGAAATTTCCTGTCTGATCAACTCCTATACCTCCAGATGTGGCATATGACAATACATCATTTCCTCCAATTTCAGAAAGTGTAAAAAATGTTGGATTCTGAGCTACAGCATCCTCTAATATAGAGGCACCAGCTGAGGATGCCATTCTTCCATAATATGGATTTAATCCTGCATATCCGTTTAATGGTATGTGGAAGCTTTTTGCACCAGGTACGCCCATATTGTTAAAAGTTCCTCCTAGATTATTTACTGCATCTGTTGTTATTGGAGGCGCAGGAGCTCCTAAATCAGCAAAAAATTCATTTAAGCGTTGTGGTCCTGCTCCATTAAATATTAAACGATACGCAGCTACTGGAGTCCCACCTACAAGTAATCCGCCTGTATTATCATTCATTAATGGCTGTGAAAAACTTGTCGAACCAAATTGTTCTGAAAGTATTTTTGGAAATGAATTTTGTTGAGTAGCAGTAAATAATGCACCATCAGAATAGCCAGCAGAGAAAGATGCACCAATTGCAACATAGTTTGTTAAATTAGCAGAACCTAAAGTTAATTCTGGTAACGGCTCTGGCTCTGGAGTATAATCATACTCATCATCACTACAGGCAGTAAATCCTAATAGGACGGCAGAAAGAAATATATATTTTATAGTTTTCATTTTAAAACAATTTTTTATAAGTTATTAATAGTCCAAGATGCATAGTACATAGATCCAATATTCGCAGTTCCAATAGCTGTAAAATATTCATCGCCTAATAAGTTGGTCGCACCTACTTTAAAAGAAGACTTAAGTGATGGTATTCTGAAATTCACTTGAGCATCTAAAACATGATAAGAAGGAACTTCTCCGTTTCCGAAAGTTGCTTGCCAAAAATAATTGTCACTCCATCTCCAAGCAACATTAAATCCAACATTTTTAACTACTTCGGTATTTCCAAAACTAAGTTTTGCTCTATGTTCTGGAGTGTTGAAACTGGTTAAAAAATCTGGGAATGCAGCTTGATCAAAATCTTGTTTTGTGTAGGTATAACTTCCACCTAAATCAAAATCACCCAAAACTTTTACATCTAAACCAATGGATCCACCATAAGAATTTATATCTGCTTCAGAGTTATTATAGGTTTGATAATCCTGAAAATCGCGATTTGAAATTGCATCAATCGAAATATCGTTAGTTCCAACTGTTCCGTATAAAGGTGCACTTACAACTTCTCCAGAGATAAAGTCTTGATATTTGTTATAATAGACACTCATGTCTACAGTTACTTTGTTCAATTTACCTCTATATCCTACTTCAAAAGAAGAGATTTTTTCAGGTTTAACAATGTCAGAGTTACCAACTTCCAATAAACTAGCATCTCTGTTGTTTACGTTGTTACCACTCGCTAAATAAGCATCTACTGAAGATCTTAAAAATGAATTTTCATAAGCTGCACGACCTGTCTGTGAAATCGTAGCTGGTTGGCCCAAAGCTACACCGCCAGGATTTACATTATAAGTTCTTTCATAGCGATCTAAATTATCTGGTGAGGAACCCACTAAAATTCTTGGTCCTGCATTAAGTCCGATAAATAAATCTTGAGTAGTTGGGTTTCTAAAACCTGTTTGTACTGAAGCTCTAATGTTATGATTCTTGTTTACTGTTAAACCAGCAGAGATTCTTGGTGAAAGAAATCCGTCAAAAAACTCAGATTTATCGTAACGCGCAGAACCTGTTAACTTTAGTTCCATGTCTTCATTCAATTCAAACTTTTTCTGAAGTTGAGTATATACACCAAATTCAGAATAATCTATAGGTCCATCAAAATCAGTGTAAATAGTTCCTCCAGAGTTTAGACTATATTGTCTGTAAGAACCACCAACTTGAATATCTACTACATCCCATAAATGACTAAAGTTATAATTGGCATCACTATGGTAGTATTTTGAATTATCTTGAAATTTTGAACCTGTGGTTAAATCTGGATCATTAATACTTTGATTGAATGCTGCGATAAATTCTGGCGAACCTGGTTCAAAACGTCCTGATTCAGCTTGGGCTCTAGCGGCAGCATGTGCTTGAGTATCTGTTGCACCTGTAAGAGTTGCGCCAACATAAGTATTAATATACTCTCCAAACCATTGTTCATCAGATTTCCAAGCTCTATTAATATTAACACCTGTAAAAACCATATCATAAGAATCACCCGCTTTATCAGAGACTACATAACCTCTAACAAAGAAGTTATCATTCTTTACTTCAATTTTATGTTGCTGTTGAGAAAAACCATTGATATTGTATCTATTTGTTCCTTGGTATATTGTATTACCTGTACCAAACTTCCCTACATATTGAATTTCAAAATCATTTTCCCAAGGTCTAAAATATAATCCCCAATCTGCTTTAATACTTTCTGCGTTATAGTTTGTTAAGTCTTCTTCATTATAACCAGTTCTACTTACTACAACATTTGGTACAATACCAGTTCCTCCAGCTAAGACATTTAAATTGGCAGCAACTAAATCACCATATACATTATAACCATCATAATCTAGACTAGCTCTTGTAGCGCCTGTTCCTGGCTTACCATCATAGTTATCAGCTGTCCAATCTGTTCCTTTTAACCATCCAAAGTTCACTTTGGCAGCAAATTTTTCACTGAATTTATGAGCCATTCTAATACCTGAATCTCGGTATGTATTATCACCACCGGCTTCTTGAGAGGTGATACCTTGTTTGTGGTAACCACTTATACCTTGAAAATCAAAAGGACTTTTACTTCGCATAAATAAGATACCGTTAAAGGCATTTGCTCCATAAAGGGCAGATGCGGCGCCTGGTAATAGCTCTACGCTAAAAACATCCGTTTCATTCATTCCTACTAAGTTTCCTATTGGGAAATTTAATGCTGGCGCAGAATTGTCCATGCCATCAACCAGCTGCATAAAACGTGTGTTCGCAAACGTAGCAAAACCTCTTGTGTTTACAGATTTAAATGTTAAACTATTGGTATTAACGTCAACTCCTTTTAGATTTTCTAACCCGTCATAAAAACCTGCGGAAGCGGTATTTTTTATTTCTTTCAACCCAAAACGTTCAACAGTAACGGGAGATTCAAAAATACGTTCAGGAGTTCGAGAGGCAGAGATTACAACCTCATCTAATTCATTGCCCTCAACTAATGTAACATCTACGGTTTGATTGTTTGTGGTTATTTCTATGATTTGTTCTTCAAATCCAGTGTAGGTAATACGAATTGAGAAAGGTGGTACCTGATCTACTGTTAAGGTGTAATTACCATCAAAATCTGATATTGTACCAGAACTAGTACCAACAACGACAATATTTGCGCCTGGTAATGGCAATCCAGTATTGTCTGAAATTTTACCTTTTATTGTGGTTTGTGCAAAAGATGCCACGCAAAAAAGCATTGTGAAAAGCTTTAAGATTGTCTTCATTTTAGAGAATTAGTTAATTTATTAGGTGAGCAATTTAACTAAATATATGAAAATTCAATAAGAAATTCTCACAAAATTATGCGCGCATAGTAAATTTTAAAAAAATAAAAGCCCTAAAATTGAATAATTATCAATTTTAGGGCTTTATAATATGATTTTTGTATTCCGTTTTGTTATTCTACGGTTACCGATTTAGCTAAATTCCTAGGTTGATCTACATTCTTATCTAGCATCACAGCAATATGATATGATAATAATTGTAAAGGAATAGTAGTTAGTAATGGAGTAAGACATTCTAAAGTTTCGGGTACTTCAATAACATGGTCTGCTAATTCTTTTACACTTTTATCTCCTTTTGTAACGATACCAATAATTTTACCTTTTCTAGATTTTATCTCTTGAATATTACTCACCACTTTTTCGTAATGGCCCTTTTTTGTAGCAATTACAACAATAGGCATATTTTCGTCAATTAGTGCTATAGGACCGTGCTTCATTTCTGCAGCTGGATAACCTTCTGCATGTATATAAGAAATCTCTTTTAATTTTAAAGCTCCTTCTAAAGCAACAGGGAAATTAAATCCACGACCTAAGTACAGGAAATTAGTTGCGTCTTTATAAATATCAGCTACGGTCTGAACATAACCGTCAGATTTTAGTGCTTCTTCAACTTTACTTGGAATTGTTTCAAGTTCTATAAGATGCTGTCTAAATTCTGAACTAGATATGGTTCCTTTAGCTCTTGCTAAACGCAATGCCATTAGTGTAAGTACTGTAATCTGTGTTGTAAATGCTTTTGTGGAAGCCACACCAATTTCCGGACCAGCATGTGTGTAAGCACCTGCATCAGACTCTCTTGCTATAGAAGAGCCAACAACATTACAAACTCCAAAAACAAATGCTCCTTTGGATTTTGCAAGTTTAATGGCTGCTAAAGTATCAGCCGTTTCACCAGATTGAGAGATGGCAATAACAATATCTTTTTCTGTAATTACAGGATTTCTATATCTAAATTCTGAGGCGTATTCTACTTCAACAGGTATTCTTGCTAAATCTTCAAAAATATATTCTGAAACAAGACCAGCGTGCCAAGATGTGCCACAAGCTACAACGATAATACGGTCTGCAGCTAAGAATTTTTTCATGTTGTCTTCAACTCCAGCTAATTTTACCATAGCTTCATTACTTAACAATCGACCTCTAAATGTATCAAAAATAGCATCCGGCTGCTCATGTATTTCTTTGAGCATAAAGTGGTCGTATCCACCTTTTTCAATTTGCTCTAAGTTAAGTTGAAGTTCTTGAATATAAGGATCTACTAAAGCATCATTCTTAATTTTTCGAACTTTCACTTTTTTACCTCTTCTAATAATTGCCATTTCTTCATCCTCTAGATATATAGCATTCTTTGTATATTCTATAAAAGGTGATGCATCGCTAGCAATAAAGAATTCATCTTCTCCAATACCTATGGCTAAAGGGCTGCCTAATCTTGCAACAACTATTTCATTTGGCTTGTTTTTATCGAAAACCGCAATAGCATATGCTCCAACAACTTGATTTAGTGCAATCTGTACAGCTTTTCCAAGTTTAATGTCTTCGTTTTTCTTTACATCTTCTATAAGATTGACTAATACTTCTGTGTCAGTGTCTGATTTAAACGTGTAACCACGCTTTATCAATTCTTTTTTTAAAGAGTCGTAATTTTCAATTATTCCGTTATGGATAATGACTAAATCACCAGAGTTAGAATAGTGCGGATGAGAATTTACATCGTTTGGTATACCATGAGTAGCCCAACGCGTATGGCCTATCCCGAGAGTACCATTAGTTGATGTTTCACTTTCTATTCTTTCTTTAAGATCAGAAACTTTTCCTTTAGTTTTTGAAAGTTTAATATCGTTACCATCGTATAAGGCAATACCTGCACTGTCATAGCCACGATATTCTAATCTTTGAAGTCCTTTGATTACTATAGGATAGGCCTCTCGATGGCCAATATATCCAACAATTCCACACATAGGTTAAATTTTAATTATTTGGTTCTGTATAATATATTTCTAAATATACTTTTTTGTTTTCATCTTCAGTATTATTACCGTGTAATATTGTACCCCTTGGCGATAGTATCGAACTCGTTGGTGCTGTTAAATCTGTATCCTCTATACTTAGTACTTTTCTCTGTAAAAGGGTTTCTTCTAAATTAACATTCAAAGAAACAACTAGTCCTAATTCTACATTGGTAGAATCCCTAACTATTAAATCATTAATATGTTCTGTAATATTTATTTTGTACTTAATACCATTTCCATCAGGTTCATCATCTACACGTTGTAAAGGTCCAAGATGATTAAATTTGGAAAACGAAGGTAAACTACTGTTTGTTATATCAAGATCAAAATCGACTAACGGTGCTTTATTCTCTATTTCATACAGATAAATGCGATTAGGTTCGTCGTCTTGCATGTTTGACGGAGTATGGATAGCATCTTGATCTACATAAAAAACTAAATTAGCTTCGTTAACTAAACGTTTGGATTTTACAAAATTACCATCTTCATCAGTTTCTACAAATTCGTTTTTAAATGTTTCAAATGAATTAAAAGTGTTGTCGTCTTCATCGATGTCATCTCCATTAAAAAGCTTTATTCGTGCTAATGCGCCTTCACCTCCTTTTAAATATAATCTGCTATCACCTGTTTCAGAATTACCATCTTCTATGGTAGTAGTAAAATCATTATCCATAAAATTAATTCTATTTGGAGTAAAGGTTAGCGTAAATGTATTCTGTTCGGTCGCACTGGCGTCATCAGTTGTAGAGGCGGTTAAACTTGTGTAGTAAATTATGATACTTGAAGATGCTGATGCCGTATTCAATAACATAAGACTTCCTTTATCATTTACAGTTTCAGCTTTAAAATAAAGCCCCCTAAAATATTCAGTAAAGTTGTTTTGAGAGCTCAATACCGCGTCACCCTCTTTCTCAATTATTTTGTCTCTCCAAAAGGTAGTGTCTAGCTTAATTCTTAATCCAGGTGATTCTCTCGTAACAACTGTTGTTGCTTCTTCACCTACACCTTCTATTTTAGTCAATGTAAATCCATCTTCACTTATTTCTGTGTTCCCATCTGCATCAAGTGATATATGTTTGTTCTGTTCTGGATTTAGATTAGGTATAAAATTTAATTCTTTACTTTCTAAAGCAGCTATACTTATTGATTCTGAATTTGAGGCTGATTTGTTTGAATAATAGTCTTGACTATCGTTAAAGTCGCCAGTAGGATCAAAATCTCTAATAAAATAACTACTTTCAAAAAGCCTCAATTTTATTTTATTAGTACCAATAATTGAATCTATTTCATAAGTGATATTTCCATCTTCGTCAATATCAGTAGCTCTGCTAAAATATGGTATTCTCAATACAACGGAATCAATTGAAACACCTTCACCAAAACTTGGCTCATAAGGGGATGCGTTAACTTGTGTTAAAAAACTAGAAGTTGTTCTGCCATAAGCATCATCATATGTACCTAAAGTACTAAGCCCTAGATTATTAGTTTGTACAGGTCCTAACGCTTCGGTATAGGTGATAATATCATATTGTTCTGCAAGTATGTCGAAATTTGTAGCATTTTCTTCATTTATGATATCAGACTTTAAAGTTGCAAAATCTTCATCACATGCAATAAAACTTAGTAGAATTAAGCTCATTGCCATTATTTGTAGGGCAAACTTTTTATTTTTCATAGGTAATATTAACTGTTAAGAACAGTATTAGTGTAAAATTCTGTATATGGATCAGCAAACTCTTCTATAGAATGAAAATCTAATACAGGTTTTTTTAATTCCTTTATATAACTATCCAAATCATTAGGTAATTCTTCAGATCCTCTTATAATGGCGTCAGAATTATCAATTGCAATTTTCATTAAATTAGTATAGTCTGGTTTTTCTAAAGGCTTGGTTGCTTCAGCATTTATACCATCAAAACTAACTTTATTCAGCATGTCTTTATCTAACGAACCTTCAAAGCTTTGATTGTATACTGAAGTCACAATTTTACTTTCAGTAAATAAAGGTTCGGTTTTATAAAATTCTTTTAAATACAGTGGCAGCAAAGATGCTAGCCATCCGTTGACATGAATAATGTCTGGCGCCCAGTTTAATTTTTTAACAGTTTCTATAACTCCTTTAGCAAAGAAAATAGCACGTTCGTCATTATCTGAAAATAATTTTCCATCCTCATCAGTTAATGTGGCTTTTCTTTTAAAATAATCTTCGTTATCTATAAAATAAACCTGAATACGTTCTTTTGGAATAGATGCCACTTTTATGATCAATGGCATATCTAAGTCGTTAATAACTAAATTAATACCAGAAAGCCTTATCACCTCATGTAACTGGTGTCTTCTTTCATTAATATTACCAAAGCGAGGCATAAATATTCGAATCTGGCCTCCTTGTTTGTTTACCATTCTTGGAGCTTCAAACGACATTGAAGAAATCTCAGTTTCTGGTAAATATGGTACAACTTCAGAGGACACATACAATATTCGTTTATCTTTCATAAATCTGCTGCTTTTGAAAATTAAAAGTAAAAAACATGCAAAATTACAAAATTTTGTGCAGATTGCCAGTATTATATTATGTTTGCACGCGTTAATTTTTTGTTAGAGTCTTGAAAATTTTTTACAATAAAACCGAATTATCAGATCATATTGATGCTTTAAAAGCTAATGACAATACTATTGGTTTTGTTCCTACTATGGGAGCACTACATAATGGTCATTTATCGTTGGTTAATAAAGGGCTAAGTGAAAATGATATAATAGTTGTTAGCATTTTTGTTAATCCAACTCAATTTGATAATCAAGACGATTTAGTTAAATACCCAAGAACCTTAGAAGCTGATGTAGCACTTCTGAAAACGGTAAGTGACAAAACAATTATTGTTTATGCACCAACTGTAGAAGACATTTATGGTGATAACATTAAATCACAATCTTTCACCTTTGATGGTTTAGAGCACGAAATGGAAGGTGCTTTTAGAGATGGACACTTTGATGGAGTTGGTACTATTGTAAAACGTTTGCTAGAAATTGTAAAACCAGATAATGCATACTTTGGTGAAAAGGATTTTCAGCAATTACAAATTATTAAGAAACTTGCAGAGTTAAACCATATTCCAGTAAAAATAATCGGTTGTAAGATACATAGAGCTGAAGATGGTTTAGCAATGAGTTCTAGGAATACTAGACTCACACCAGAACATAGAACTATTGCACCTTTTATATATAAAACACTAAAGACTGCCAAAACAAAGTTTGGCACAAAAAGTGCTAAATATGTTACGGAATGGGTTGAAAAGCAATTTAAAAAACAGCCGCTTTTAGAATTAGAGTATTTTATAATTGCCGATATAGCAACCTTAAAACCAGCAAAACGAAAATCAACAAAAAAGTCATATAGAGCATTTATAGCTGTATATGCAGGTGATATAAGACTTATAGACAATATCGCTTTAAATTAATTATCTTTGCCCTATGCAAATTCAAGTTGTAAAATCTAAAATTCATCGCGTAAAAGTTACAGGTGCAGACCTTAACTACATAGGTAGTATTACCATTGACGAAGACTTAATGGAAGCCGCCAACATTATACAGGGGGAAAAGGTTCAGATTGTAAATAACGACAATGGAGAACGTTTAGAGACCTACTGTATTCCTGGTCCTAGGAATAGCGGTGAAATCACATTAAATGGAGCTGCAGCACGTAAAGTCGCAGTAGGTGACACTTTAATCCTTATTACCTATGCGTTTATGGATATTGAAGAGGCTAAAGTGTTTAAGCCATCTTTGGTGTTTCCAGATGAAGCTACTAACCTTCTAAAATAGAAAGGTGAAAAACCCAAAATCCATCCTAAAAGTTATTTTGCCTTTACTCTTAGGGGTTGTTTTGGTATGGTATTCTCTATCTCAAATTTCGCTAACTACTTTAGTACAATATTTTAAAGATGCAGACTATACATGGATTGCCTTAGGCGTGATTATAGGAATTTTAAGTCATGTTTCTAGAGCATATCGTTGGCTATATATGGCAGAACCGTTAGGTTTTAAGCCAAAGTTCGCAAACAGTGTTATGGCTGTGTATTCAGCTTATCTTATAAATTTCACGATTCCAAGAGCAGGTGAAATTGCTAGAGCTTCGATTTTAACTAATTATGAAGGTATTTCTTTTGATAAAGGAATAGGAACCATTGTAGCAGAGCGAGTTGCAGATACTTTTATGCTTTTATTAATAATTATCATAGCTCTTTTTTTAGAATTTGAGTTTATCTATGACTACTTTGTAGATAAATTAAATCCCACATTAATGGTATTAGGGGGTTTATTGTTTATGATAGTTGGATTAGCGATATTCTTTTTTATAAAGAAAAGTAATTCAAAATTTACTGTAAAAGTAAAAGAGTTCCTTACAGGATTATTAGATGGAGCTTTAAGTATATTTAAAATGAAGAAAAAATGGGCTTTTATTTTCCATACTATATTTATTTGGGTAATGTATGTGTTAATGTTTTATGTAACTACATTTGCCTTACCCGAATTAAATAATATCTCAATTGCGGCTGTGTTGATTGCTTTCATATTTGCTAGTTTTAGCATTGCTGCTACTAATGGAGGTATCGGTTCTTTTCCAGAGGCAGTTGTTATTGCATTTTCACTATTTAGTTTAGCAGAAAATCCTAGTAGAGCTTTTGGTTGGATTATGTGGTCAACTCAGACTTTGGTAATAATAGTTTTAGGGGGCTTATCTCTAATTTATCTACCTATATACAACAGAAAGAAAACAACATTATAGAAATATTTTTTAACTTGCTTTAATTTTAGTCTATCAATAACATGAAGAATTTTTACACCTTATTTATATTTTGCTTTGTTACTTTCAGTATGCAAGCACAAGCAATTTATAAAACTATTGATTCTTACAAACTTGAGGGAGAGCGTGAATTAAAAATTCAACTCCCTAGAAATTATGATCCAGAAGAAAAGCGTACCTATCCTGTAATTATCGTTTTCGATGGTGACTATCTATTTGAACCTGTTGCCGGTAATATTGATTATCAGTCCTATTGGGAAGATATTCCAGATTGTATTGTAGTTGGTATTAAACAAGGTAAAACTAGAGAAGATGATTTCTTTTATGATGACGAATCATTTTTCCCAGCACATGATGGCGCTTCGTTTTATGAATTTATGGCCGCAGAATTAATACCATATATTGAAGATAATTATAATGCTTCTCCTTTTAGAATTATTGTAGGCCATGACTTAAGTGCTAATTTTGTAAACTACTATTTATTTAAAGATGTACCCCTTTTTAGAGCTTTTATAGCCTTAAGTCCAGATTTCGCACCAGAAATGAAAAATCGATTATATCAAAGACTTTCTATTGTACAAAGGGAAACATTTTATTATTTGGCCACAGCAGATTCAGATGTAAAGGCTTTACGGAAATCAATTATTGAGGGTGATTCAATTATAAAAACTGTACAAAACGAAAAATTACACTATAAGTTTGACGATTTTGAAGACGCAAATCATTATTCTTTAGTAGGAAGAGGCATTCCAAAAGCTTTGAATCAGATTTTTGGACGCTATAAACCTATCAACAACATAGAATACAATAATAATGTATTAACCTATGAAGGTTCTCCTTTCGACTATCTTATAAAAAAGTATGACGATATCGAGTATTTCTATGGTTTTGAAAAAGAACTAATAGAAAATGATATAAGAGCTATTGCCGCCGCCTGTGAAAAAAGAGATGATTTAGAATCGCTTGAGAAATTAGCTAAATTAATAAAGAAAAAATTCCCTGATTCAATGCTAAGTGCTTATTACTTAGGTATGTATTATGAAAAAGAAGGGAATCTCAAAAGAGCCTTACAACGTTATAAATCTGGTTTACTATTGGAACCTTCTCAGTTTATAGATAAGGATATTATGCTCGAAAAAATGTACGATCTCCAAGAAAAAATGAAAGAATAAGTGCATTTCATCGAAAAAAATTGACAGCTTACCGATAATTTAGTATGTTTGTTCTCCCATATTAAACCTACTTAGTTATGAGAAAAGCTATTTTAATAGTTATTACTTGCCTTATTTGTGTGCCTTCTATTGCGCAGACAGTTTATAAAGAAATTTCATCCGAACGTCTTAATTCGGTGAGAAGAATAAAAATTAAGCTCCCTAAAAATTACGATAAAAATGCAGAAATGAAATATCCTGTGGTCGTTGTTTTTGATGGAGATTACCTCTTTGAGCCAGTTGCAGGTCAAATAGATTTTCAAACCTATTTTGATGATATGCCAAGCTCTATTGTTGTAGGTATTATGCAAGGTGAAGAACGCATGTATGATAGTTTTTATGATGCTTTAACAGGTTTGCCTACGGATTCAGGATTAAGATTTCATGAGTTTGTGTCAGATGAGCTGTTAACGTATATTGACAATAAATACAATACAAGTAGATTTAAAGTAGCTGTAGGTCATGATGCTATGGGTAGTTTCGTTAATTCTTATCTTTTTAAGGATGATTCACCGTTTCATGCCTATGTATGTATCAGTCCTGATTTTGAAGGTTCCTTAAGAAATTTTATATCTAAGCGTTTGACCGTTTTTAAGGACGACGTTTTTTATTACATGGCAACATCAGAAAAGGATATTCCGGAAGTACGTGAAAAGATTTTGGCAACAAACGTGCTTTTAAGCGAAGTTGATAACCAAAATGTAACCTATTATTTTGATGATTTCGAAGATGAAACGCACTACACGCTTGTTAGTGGAGCAATTGCTAGATCGTTTGATAAGATTTTTGAAATATACAATCCATTAAGAGAAAAAGAACTTGAAGAGAAAGTCTTTAATTATGATGGAACTCTAGATAAATACTTAGTAAACAGATATAAAAGAATTGAAAGATTATTTGGTATTACCAAAGAAATTAGCGAAAAAGAGCTCGAAAAAGTAGCTAAAGTAGCTGAGGATCGTGAAGACTTCAAGTCACTAGATAAATTAGGAAAACTGGCAAATAAGCTATTCCCAGAAACAATGTTAGGTACTTATTATATGGCACATTCTGCCGAAATGAGAGGTAAAACTAAAAAAGCAAAGAAAATTTACGAGTCTGCACTAATATTAAGTGATGCCACAAACATTGACAAAGACTATATAGCTACTAAAATTGAGGAGCTTACTTTAGTATTGGTGGCTGATGTGGAAGATGAAGAACTAGAAGAACTAATAGAAGAAGAGGAGGAGGTCGAAAATGAAGAAAAGTAAAAAAAATATGATATCAACTGACTACTTTTTTGAGTCGTTATATCGCAAATTTAAAGGCTTCTTGTTTTCTAATTTACCTTCAAAATTAGCTGCACTAAAAGTTTTAGCAATTGTAAGTTGGTTTAAAGACATCAACTAAAAATATCTTAATTTAGCTGTTCCAAAAAATTAAAATTTATTCCTGATGAGTCAGGAAGTGAACATGGCTAAAATTAAAACAACTTTTTTTTGTCAAAACTGTGGTAGTCAATATGCCAAATGGCAAGGACAATGTACCTCTTGTAAGGAGTGGAACACCATAGCAGAAGAGGTCGTTCAAAAACCCGAAAAGAGCAATTGGAAATCGCCAAATTCTACGTCTAAAAGAGTTTCAAAACCTTTAAAAATCAACGAAATTGATACCTCACAAGAAGCAAGACTAAATATGCAAGATGCAGAATTTAATCGCGTTTTGGGTGGCGGAATGGTTCATGGATCTTTAACCCTTTTAGGAGGTGAGCCAGGAATAGGAAAAAGTACATTACTCCTTCAAATTGCATTAAAATTACAATATAAAACACTTTATGTGTCTGGCGAAGAAAGCCAAAAACAAATAAAAATGCGTGCAGAACGCATTAATCCTAATAGCAATAATTGCTACATTCTAACTGAAACTAAAACTCAAAATATCTTTAAGCAAATTGAGGCTTTGGAGCCAGATATCGTGGTTATTGATTCCATTCAAACTTTGCATAGCGATTATATAGAATCCTCTGCAGGAAGTATTTCTCAAATAAAAGAATGTACAACTGAACTTATTAAATTTGCTAAAGAAACGTCAACACCTGTTTTATTAATAGGCCATATTACAAAAGATGGTCATATCGCTGGGCCTAAAATACTAGAACATATGGTGGATACAGTTCTTCAGTTTGAAGGGGATCGCAACCATGTTTTTAGAATTCTTAGAGCTAATAAGAACCGATTTGGTTCTACTAACGAGCTCGGAATTTATGAAATGCAAGGTTCGGGATTACGAGAAGTATCTAATCCTTCAGAAATTCTTATTTCAGAAAAAGACGGTGAACTATCTGGTAATGCCGTAGCAGCTACTTTAGAAGGTATGCGACCTTTAATGATTGAGGTACAGGCTTTAGTGAGTACTGCAGTTTATGGTACTCCGCAACGTTCCGCCACAGGTTTTAATGCCAAGCGCTTAAATATGTTATTGGCTGTTTTAGAAAAACGAGCAGGCTTCCGCTTAGGAGCAAAAGATGTATTTTTAAATATTACAGGTGGCATTACTGTTGATGATCCTGCAATAGATTTAGCGGTCGTCGCATCTATATTATCATCAAACGAAGATGTGGCTTTACAAAGCGACTACTGCTTTGCTGCAGAAGTTGGTTTATCAGGAGAAATTAGACCAGTTCAACGCGTGGAACAACGTATCCTTGAAGCTGAGAAATTAGGGTTTTCAACCATTTTTGTATCTAAGTATAATAAAATTGCTTTGAAGAATACGGTCATAAAAATTCAATTGATTTCTAAGATTGAAGATTTAGTTGGGTTTTTGGTTTAAAATTCCTTTAAAAAATAAATAATGGAGAGAAAACCACTATCCTCGACTTTAGGGCAATTCTTCGCATTCAGTATTTATTACTTAGTGATTATGGCACTTGGAATTATTATATATTCCATTATAGTTAAGGAATGGACAGGACTAATTGCAGGATTAATTTTTGAGATTTTCAATTATCTAGTTTTTGCAAGAAAATTATTTAGAACCAAGATTATCACTTTCGATAAAGATCATTTCTATTTCAAAGATGAATCGAAAATTGAGCTGTCTAAAATTCAAAATATACAAGATGGAAAAATAACTTATCTCGATAATGGCTCTGAGAAATCAATATTTGTAAATCCTTTTTTTCCATCAACAAATCATAAATTATTCTATAAATATTTTAAGCAAAAAAAATGAAAAATTGGCTTTAGATACATAGCCTGTAAATCGTTTAACTATTTCCTTAAAATTCATTATTTTCGCACCTCGAAAAGAAATCAGAATAATGAGTACAAAGTTCCCTGAATATAAAGGACTTAACTTGCCAAAAGTTGCTGAGGAAATCGGTAATTATTGGGAGGCAAATAACATCTTCGATAAAAGTGTTACCACAAGAGAAGGAAAACCACCTTATGTCTTTTTTGAAGGACCTCCTTCTGCAAATGGATTACCTGGAGTACACCATGTTTTAGCACGTGCTATTAAAGATATTTTTCCACGTTATAAAACCATGAAGGGTTTTCAGGTAAAACGCAAAGCAGGTTGGGATACGCATGGCTTACCGATTGAGCTTGGAGTAGAAAAAGAACTTGGTATTACCAAAGAAGATATTGGTAAAAAAATTACAGTAGAAGAATATAACGAAGCTTGTAAAAAAGCCGTGATGCGTTATACAGATATTTGGAATGATCTCACACAAAAAATGGGGTATTGGGTAGATATGGATGATCCATATATTACATACAAATCCAAATATATGGAAAGTGTTTGGTGGTTATTGAAGCAGATTTATGATAAAAATTTAATATACAAAGGCTATACTATTCAGCCATATTCACCAAAAGCAGGAACTGGTTTGAGCTCGCACGAGTTAAATCAGCCAGGGACGTATCAAGATGTTACGGACACAACAGTTGTAGCGCAGTTTAAGGCAAATGAAGAGTCGTTACCAAAGTTTCTTCAAAATGAAGGCGATATTTTCTTTTTAGCTTGGACGACCACACCATGGACTTTGCCTAGTAACACAGCATTAACAGTTGGTCCAAAGATTGAATATGTTTTAATAGAAACCTATAATCAATACACATTTAAACCAATGAATGTGGTTTTGGCAAAGAATTTAGTCGGAAAACAATTTGATGGAAAATTCAAAAGAGTTGAAACTAAGCCAGAACTAATAGATTACAAGGAAGGGGATAAAAAGATTCCTTTTTATGTAGTTAAAGAATTCAAAGGAAAAGATTTGGTTGGCATTACTTACGAGCAAATATTAGATTTTGGTTGTGAGTTTGAAAATAAACAAAATGCCTTTAGAGTTATTTCAGGAGACTTTGTAACCACAGAAGATGGAACAGGTATTGTACACACAGCGCCAACTTTTGGTGCAGATGATGCTTTAGTTGCAAAACAAGCCACACCAGAAATTCCACCATTATTAGTAAAAGATGACAATGGTAATTTAGTACCCCTTGTAGATTTACAAGGTCGATTTAGACCTGAGTTAGGTGAGTTTGGTTGTAAGTACGTGAAGAACGAATATTACGAAGATGGAGAGGCTCCAGAGCGTTCGGTAGATGTTGAACTTGCTATTAAATTAAAAACGGAAAATAAAGCCTTCAAGGTTGAAAAATATAAGCACAGTTACCCAAACTGTTGGAGAACAGACAAACCAATTTTATATTACCCATTAGATTCTTGGTTCATTAAAGTTACTGATGTAAAAGGTAGAATGCATGAGTTAAACACAACTATTAACTGGAAACCAAAATCAACAGGTGAAGGCCGTTTTGGTAATTGGTTAGCTAATGCAAATGACTGGAATTTGTCTCGTTCCCGTTTTTGGGGAATCCCTTTACCAATCTGGAGGACAGAAGACGGAAAAGAGCAATTATGTATAGGTTCTATTACCGAATTGAAAGCAGAAATCATAAAATCTGTTGAAGCAGGTATTATGTCTAAAGATATTTTTGCAGAGTTTGAAGTTGGTAATATGTCTGAAGAAAACTATGAAACGGTTGACTTACATAAAAATGTAGTCGATAAAATCGTTTTGGTTTCTGAATCTGGACAACCAATGAAACGCGAAAGTGATTTAATAGATGTTTGGTTCGATTCTGGTTCTATGCCTTATGCACAATGGCATTATCCATTTGAAAACAAAAATCTCATTGATAAAAAGGAAGCTTTTCCTGCCGACTTTATCGCAGAAGGAGTTGATCAAACACGTGGTTGGTTCTATACACTTCATGCTATTGGGACAATGGTTTTTGATTCTGTTGCTTATAAAAATGTAGTCTCAAACGGATTGGTTTTAGATAAAAATGGACAAAAGATGTCTAAGCGTTTAGGAAATGCTGTAGATCCTTTTGAAACCTTATCTAAATATGGTGCAGATGCTACACGTTGGTACATGATTAGTAATGCTAACCCATGGGATAATTTAAAATTTGATAGTGATGGTATTGCTGAGGTAAGTCGTAAATTCTTCGGAACACTTTATAATACCTATTCATTCTTCACATTATATACAAATATTGATGGATTCAACTATAGTGAAGCCGATATTGCAATAGAAGAACGACCAGAAATTGATCGTTGGATTCTTTCAGAATTGAATACTTTGATTCAAAAAGTGGATGATTATTATGCAGAATACGAACCAACAAAAGCTGCTAGAGCAATTTCAGATTTCACACAAGATTATTTAAGTAACTGGTACGTGCGTTTGAGCAGAAGACGTTTCTGGAAAGGGGATTACCAAGCAGATAAAATATCGGCATACCAAACACTTTATACATGTATGGAAACGATTGCCAAGCTTGGAGCGCCAATTGCACCATTCTTTATGGATCGTTTGTATTTAGACTTAAATGTCGTAACTAAGAAGGAGACTTTTGAAAGTGTACACTTAGCTGAATTTCCTAAAGTAGATAAATCTGCTATAGATAAGGTTCTAGAACGAAAAATGGAGAACGCACAAACAATATCTTCATTGGTATTATCGTTGAGAGCTAAAGAGAAAATTAAGGTACGTCAGCCACTTCAAAAAATTATGATTCCTGTTGATAATCAGCAACAGAAAGATGAAATATCTGCAGTTTCAGATTTAATAAAACATGAAGTTAATATTAAAGAAATAGAGCTTTTAGAGGATGCTTCAGACATTTTAGTAAAACAAATAAAACCAAATTTTAAAGTTTTAGGACCAAAGTTTGGCAAGGATATGAAGCTGATTTCCAGTGCAGTAAATGCATTTGATGCTGATGATATTAAAAAAATCGAGCAAAATGGTAATATTGACGTTGAAATTAACGGAAAAAATATTACTTTAGGTCTTGATGATGTGGAGATTACATCTCAAGATATAGAAGGATGGCTTGTGGCTAACGAAGGTGCGTTAACGGTAGCTTTAGATGTTACAATCAATGAAGAATTACGTAAAGAAGGGATTGCTCGTGAGCTTGTTAATCGTATTCAAAATTTACGTAAAGATTCAGGATTTGAAGTTACTGATAGAATAGACGTACAACTTCAAAATGATGAACAAGTTAAAGCAGCAGTCGTTTCGAATGAAGAATATATTAAGTCAGAAACATTGACGGAAGATTTACAAATTATGGACAATGTAAACAATGGTATAGAAATTGCTTTTGATGAAGTCAATACCAAATTGTTTATTCAAAAACATTAAAAATAGATGGCAACAAATACAACAAATAGATATTCAGATAAAGATTTAGAAGAGTTTAGAGCATTAGTTCAGACAAAAATTGAGAAAGCTGAGCACGATTTAGAACTTATAAAAAGTGCTTACATGAATGACCATAACAATGGAACTGATGACACATCTCCTACTTTTAAAGCTTTTGAAGAAGGTAGTGAAACAATGAGTAAAGAAGCTAACTCTGCTCTAGCCATTAGACAAGAAAAATTTATAAGAGATTTAAAAAATGCGCTTATTCGTATTGAGAATAAAACATACGGTGTTTGCCGTGTAACAGGTAAGCTTATTAATAAAGAGCGTTTAAAATTAGTGCCTCATGCTACTTTAAGTATTGAAGCCAAGAATATGCAATAATATCTCCTTGAAAAAAGAGATCTCATCAAAGAATAATTTTATTTTGAATAGAAATAAAATCTTAAAACCTTGTAATCATTTTACGAGGTTTTTCTTTTATAAATCTGTTAGTTTTTTAAAATTTAGCAGATATCAACTTGTCTTTATTTTAATCTTTAGCTTTATATTTTCCCAAGCTCAAAACAAACTTGAAAAAATAGTATCTGCGGAGCAAATTGAAACCATTTCAATAAATGGAAATCAAATTTTTAATATTACAGTTTTAGCTGTTAAAACAGATGAGATAAAAGTGACCTCGATATTAGATGGAGAATATCAGAACGATTATCAGATTCTATTAAAAGAGGAGAATAAGACATTACAGCTAAGTTTAGAGCATGTCTCATTTACAGATATACCAGATGACAAACGAAATGCACATAAAGTCATTGCTGCAATGTTATACCTTGAAGTGCCAGAAGAACTCTCTTTTCATATTATTAGCGATATAGCAAATGTGGATCTAAATGGTAATTTTGAGACAATTTTTATCGAACTATCTCAAGGAAAATGTAAGGTAAAAGGAGAAGCTAAAACAGCTACTATAAATACTTTAGGTGGAGATATAGACGTTGTTACTAAAAACGCAAAAATTAAGGCTAATTCTAATAATGGCATTGTAAGTATAGACAAATTCTCTAGTTTTATATCTCTTTGGAAATTGAAGACTATTAATGGGAATATTACAGTTGCCAAACAAGAATAATCTTTTACTTTTGTTGCACTTAGTTGAATCTTAAAAAGATTCCCATTTCATGGGAAATTGTATGTCCTTAAAAAAAGCATCACTTATTATCGTTCTTATTTTATTGATTGACCAGATCAGTAAAATCTACATAAAAACACATTTTGCTTTGCATGATGACGTTACAGTATTTTCTTGGTTTAAGATTTCGTTTATAGAAAATGATGGTATGGCTTGGGGAACAAAATTGAGCGATTTTACGACATTAATTTCAGATAAATCAGCAAAACTTATTTTAACCTTATTTAGAATTGTAGCAGTAACAGGCATTGCGTTTTGGTTAATAGATGTTACAAAAAAGAAGAAATCTAAAACCTTAGTTTTTGCTATTGCTATTATTTTTGCTGGTGCTTTGGGTAATATTATAGACTCAGTTTTTTACGGTGTTTTGTTTAGTGATAGTCAAATGCAAGTCGCTACTTTTTTACCCGAAGAAGGTGGTTACGCAGGTATATTTTATGGTAATGTGGTAGATATGTTACATTTTCCTATTTGGAGTGGTGCATTACCAGAGTGGTTGCCGTTTTTTGGTGGAAAATCGTTTTCTTTCTTTGACCCAGTTTTTAATATAGCAGATATGGCTATTAGTACAGGTATTGGAATTTTAATTGTGTTTAATAAGAAGGCTTTTAATGCCTAAGCTGATTTATTAAAAACAGCTTCTAGCTCATCAATCTTTACAGGTTTTATGAGGTAATTTTTTACGGTAGATAATGATTTTGCTTTATTAATATCTCTTATGTCAATAGATGAACTTACTAAATATAGCGTAATAGGAGTATTAAACTTATTTCTAATTTTTGTAAATCGCTCAATGAACTCCCAACCATCCATAATAGGCATATTAATATCTAAAAGAATAACTTCTGGGATATTTTTTTCTTCTAAATTCTGAAGTAAGGCTTCAAAATATTCAATACCTTCTTTTCCATCTTTAAATATGAGAAGATGATCACATAATTTCTTAGTTTCAATGATTTTTTTTACCAGATTTACATAGATATTATCATCATCGATAATACAAGCTAATTCTATTTTTTTGTCCATTGCGATTAGAATTTAATAGTGAAAGTTGTACCTTTATTAAGTTCACTTTCAACAGTTATTTCGCCGTTTAAAGATTCGATTTGGTTTTTTGTAATAAATAAACCAATACCTCTAGCATCCCTATTATAGTGAAATGTTTTATACATTCCAAAAAGTTTATCTCCGAATTTTTCTAAATCTATACCAGACCCATTGTCTTTAATCTCTAAAACAACTCTGTCATTGTCTTTAAAGTCTAAGTAAGTCCTAATTTTAATAATTGGATCTCTATCCTTGTGTTTGTATTTGATAGCATTTGTAATTAGATTTAATAGAATACTATCCATGTATGCTGGTATATAATTGATATCTTCAGCATTAGTAAAATCAGAAACTATTGTGGTATTACTGGCTTTTATAATTTGATTTATTGATGTACAAACTTGTTTCAATGTAGTTGCAAAACTCACTGTTTCTTTAGCTTGCTGCGCATTGGTTTGAATAGTTACAACCTCATTTAAATGTTCTATGGTTGTATTTAAACTTTGGGATACATCTTTGATATTTTCAATAAGCTCTAGTTTTTCTTCCTTGTCAACATCGTTGATTAAATTTACAATTAATGAGAGATTGCTAGAATGTGATCTAAGATTGTGGGATACTATATGTGCAAAATTGAATAATCTTGAATTTTGAGAGGCTATAATTTCTGATGTTCTTTCTAAATTAATTTCTTTTTGCTTAATATCATCAATATCTTGAAACACACCTCTTAAACCAATAATTTCTTCATCATCATTAAATACTGGCTTTCCCATTGCTCTGGCCCAAAATTTTCTATTGTTTGCAGTAACCATTAGTATTTCAATATCAAATGGTTTTCCTGATATGCCACATTCAAAAAAAGCGTTAGAAGCCAATGTCTGATGTTCTTCAGCATATAGTTTATAACCCATTTTTAGTGATGGAATATAATCATCTGGATATTCTAAAATTTTTCTGGTAATGTTATCCCAATAGCTTTTCTTTTTTTCAAAATCTACGTACCAACTTCCAGTTGAGGTCATGGTAGCTGTTTCTTGGTAATAAAAGTTATCAACTCTAACTTTTTTGTGGGTAATTAATTTCGTCTTAAAAAAGAAGATAGTTTTTGAATCTATATTAGTATCGATTACAATCTCGTCATTGGATTTACATATATATTCTAAATATTTTCCGTTTTTGTTCTTGAGTAAAATATTTTGTTTAAAATCAACATCATGCCTAACGAGGTTATAAAAATTATCTTTAAAAGGCGCTCGATAATCTTCATGGATGATATGATCTAAGAAAAATTCTATTGTAGTAAAAACTTTCTTTTTCGAATAACCAAGCTCTTTTATAAATGCTTCAGACCAATGGCTTGTATTATTAATTAATTCCCAATAACAAATTTTATCATTAGAAATAATGTTCTTTTTCAGAGCAGGTTCTGTCATATTAGATAAAATATAAGAATTAGATTTAGGAGTCTATTCTAAGATTTTGAGTATGCAATATACAAAATTTTACATTTAATCTAATATTATTGCTTTTTATCGATTATTTACATGAATTAGAATTTGTATATTTTATCTGGATTTATACAATAGTCTAACTTAACATCGTTTGCATTAAAGTCAGAAAATTCGCTTTCAGCATTAAAAAAAGAAAGACCAATTTTTAATGCTTCAGGGTTACATTCAGATAAAAAACGATCATAAAATCCTTTTCCATAACCAATTCTTTGACCCACTTTGTCATAAGCTAAAAGAGGTACAAAAATCACATCCATTTTTGAAGACTGAATTTCTATGCCATCAACAGGTTCAGGAATATTGTATTTGTTTTTCTTCAGTTTTGTATGGTCTGTTAATAGATAATGCGTCATAGAGTAATCTTCGAAATTACTTTTAGAAATGACGATGTTTTTATCCTTACCAGCTAAAATATTGAGAATATAATCCGTGTTAATTTCTTTTTGCTCTTCAATGGTTAAAAAGGTGTGATAAAAGGAAAAATCCCAAATGCTAAGCTTTAATAATTGATTAGCAATATTTAAACTGTAATCTTCAATTTGAGATTGCGAAAGCACTTTTCGAAGAGATTTATATTTAAGTCTTAATTCTTTTTTGGTCACGATTTTAGCTTAGTAGAAATATGAAAAATGGCGTCTCCTTGATAGATAATCGGTGATTCATTAATATTAAAAATATAACCGTCATTAGGTGCTTTAACAAAATGGTTGAAACTTCCATAAGGATCTGTAATGTTGCCAATGACATCGCCTTTTTTTACTTCAGCATTAATGGCAATTGTGGATTTAAACATTCCGGAATAATTGGCTCTTATCCATCTGCTATTTGTAATATAAACACATGATTTTTTTGGATCGGAGACTTTAAATTTTCTATTCAGCATATCTAAATGGTGTAGCACTCTTTTGGCACCGTTAACACCTGTGTTAGTCACTGTATTATCTATATGAAATGATTTACCACCTTCAAATAAAAGAATAGGAACACCTAACTTATAACACGTATTTCTGAAGGACTTGTTGATGTTTTTAGAATAAAAGACAAAAGGTGCACCAAAAACCTTAGCCAAGTCATCTAGAATTTTTTCACCCTTTATAATACGTACCTGTGCAGAATTGAAGCGATCGGCTCCACCTGTATGAAAATCTAATACCAAATCTGCATGTGGTAAAATTTCTGTAACTAATTTAAACGCTACTCTACTCGCCAAAGAGCCACCTTTTATACCAGGAAACACACGATTAAGATCGCGACCATCTGGAAACTCTCTATCCATATGAATAAACCCAAAAACATTAATTACAGGAATACAAATGATAGTGCCCTTTTTAGGTTTATTAATCCCTTTTGCGATTATTTGGCGCACTATTTCTACACCATTAACTTCATCACCATGAATGCCAGCGGTTATTAAAACTGTTGGACCAGGTTTTTTAGAGCGTTCTATGATCACAGGAACATCAATAGTATTCTGCGTATGCAACTTAGCAACATTAAAGCTCACTTTTGCACTTTTTCCAAGCTCAATTTTTTCACCTAGTATATGTAATACTTCTTTTTCACTCATAATATTTCCTGCGAAAGCAGGAATCTCTTTATTTGTTAATCAATTTACTTTCTATTGCGCTCAATAAATGTAATAATTGCTCTTGCGATATTTTTCTGGGTTGCACCTTCAATACCTTCTAAACCTGGAGTAGAATTCACTTCCATAATTAAAGGTCCTCTTGAAGATTGAAGCATATCTACGCCGCAGACAGGAAGTTTTAATGCTCTTGCGGCCTTAATTGCTAATTTTAATTCATCTTCTGAGAGTCTAATTAGATTAGCGCTTCCGCCTCTATGTAAATTAGAACGAAACTCACCATCTTTTCCTTGGCGCTTCATGGCGCCTACAACCTGTCCATCTACAATTAGTGCTCTTAAATCGGCACCTTTAGCTTCTTCAATATATTCTTGCACTAATGCTCTAGCTTGCAACCCATTAAAAGCTTCAAGCACAGATTCAGCAGCATTTTTTGATTCTGCTAAAACAACACCCAAACCTTGAGTGCCTTCTAATAATTTTATAATTACAGGTGGTCCACCAACATGTGCCAATACCTCTTCAACATCTCGTGAGTAATTGGTAAAAACTGTTTTTGGCATCCCAATACCAGCTTTAGATAAGCGCTGAAAACTTCGCAATTTATCTCTACTTCTAATGATAGCATCTGAAGTTACTGTGGTAAAAACATTCATCATTTCAAATTGTCTTACCACTGCACAACCAAAAAAGGTAACAGAAGCTCCAATTCTTGGTATAATAGCATCAACATAATCTAAATAACGATCCTTGTAATAAACCGTTGGCTTTTCTTTTTCAATGATTATATCACATCTTAGTGGATCAATAACTTCCATATCATGACCTCTACCTTCACCTTCTTCAATAAGGCGTCTTGTTGAGTACAAGTTTTCGTTTCTTGAGAGAATGACAATGTTCATAGTAAGTACTTAAAGTGCCTAAAGTTAAAAAGTATTTAGAGTTAGTCAAACTTTATACACTTATAACTTTTATTTACCTTTGAATAGATGCCAGAAACTACCTTAGAGATACAAATAAAAACACTTCCTCATCAGCCTGGAGTTTATCAGTATTTTGATGTTGATGAAAAGCTAATTTATGTTGGCAAGGCTAAGAACATAAAAAAGCGAGTTAGTAGTTATTTTACTAAGCATCATGATTACGGCAAAACTCGAGTTTTAGTTAAAAATATAGTTTCCGTAAAACATATCGTGGTTGAGACTGAGAACGATGCCTTACTTCTTGAAAACAATCTCATAAAGAAATATCAACCAAAGTATAATGTATTACTAAAGGATGATAAATCTTATCCTTGGATTTGTATAAAAAAAGAACGTTTCCCGAGAGTATTTTCAACGCGTCGTGTATTTAAAGATGGTTCAGAATATTTTGGACCATATACAAGTATGAAAACTGTAAAGACACTATTGGGTTTAATAAAAGGTTTATATCAATTGCGTACTTGTAATTATGATTTGTCTGAGGCAAAAATTAAAGCTGGTAAATACAAAGTTTGTTTAGAGTATCACTTAGGAAATTGCAAAGGAGCTTGCGAAGGTTATGAAACTGAAGAAGAATATCATTCTAATATTACAGCAATCAGAGAAATTTTAAAAGGAAATTTTAAAGACTCGTTGCAACAATTCAGACTACAAATGAAGCAGTATGCAGAAAACATGCAGTTTGAGGATGCACAAAAAATAAAAGAGAAATTAGAAATTCTAGAGAATTACCAAGCCAAATCAACCATTGTAAATCCTAAGATTAGTAATGTTGATGTGTTTTCTATTGTAAGCGATGAAACCTATGCTTATGTCAACTTTTTACAATTAAGTTATGGCTCCATTATTAGATCTCATACATTGGAGATGAAAAAGAAACTACAGGAATCTGATGTAGAATTATTAGAACTTGCAATTACCGAAATCAGACAACGTTTTAATTCAAATTCAAAAGAAATCTATGTGCCTTTTAAAGTCAATTTAGGACATGAATTAAAGATAACAGTTCCGAAACTTGGAGATAAGAAAAATATCTTAGATTTATCGAGACGTAATGCCATGTATTATCGTATGGATAAACTTAAGCAAATTAAGATTGTAGATCCAGATCGCCATGCTAATCGTATCATGGCACAAATGAAAGCTGATTTGCGTTTGTCTGAGGAGCCTAGACATATAGAATGTTTCGATAATTCGAATATTCAAGGCACAAACCCTGTTGCCGCTTGTGTGGTTTTTAAAAACGGAAAGCCTAGTAAAAAAGACTATCGTAATTTTAATATAAAAACGGTTGAAGGTCCAGATGATTTTGCATCTATGGAAGAAGTCGTATACAGACGTTACAAACGTTTAGTTGAAGAAGAACAATCTTTACCACAACTTATTATCATTGATGGTGGAAAAGGACAATTATCTTCAGCATTAAAAAGTTTAGATGTTCTAGGATTAAGAGGAAAAATTGCGATCATCGGAATTGCAAAGCGTTTAGAAGAATTATTTTATCCAGACGATCCAATTCCATTATATTTAGATAAGAAAAGCGAAACACTCAAAATTATTCAGCAATTGCGAAATGAAGCGCATCGTTTTGGTATTGAGCATCATAGAAATAGAAGAAGTAAAGGAGCATTAACCACAGAGCTCGAAAATATTTCTGGAGTAGGTGAACAAACAATTATTGATTTAATGAAAAGTTTTAAGACTGTGAAGCGCATTGCAAATGCAAAACTAGATGAACTTGAAGCTGTTGTAGGTGTGTCTAGAGCAAATAAAATATATAACTATTACCATAAAGAATAAAGTGAACTTGCCCCAAAAATATGACCTTAGGTTTAAAAGTAAATCTGTAATTTATATTCTAATTCTTTTCTGTATAAGCTTTAATCTTTTACAAGCTCAAGAAATAACAGAAACAAAGGAGCAAAAAGTAGGGTTAGTTTTAAGTGGTGGTGGTGCTAAAGGCTTTGCTCACATTGGTGTTTTAAAAGTGATTGATAGTCTTGGTATTAAAATAGACTATGTAGCTGGTACTAGTATGGGCGCTATAATCGGTTCATTGTATGCTTCAGGATATTCAGGTAAACAATTAGAAGCTATGTTTAAAACTCAAGATTTTGATGAGTTGATAAATGATAACTTTCCAAGAGCTGCAAAACCATTTTACGAACGCGAAAATGCCGAGAAATATGCGGTAAGTTTACCTTTTGATAATTTTAGTATTAGTTTACCTTCTGCCTTATCTCGTGGGCAAAACGTTTATAATTTGCTGTACCAATTAATGCTACCTGTAAATGAGATAAGGGATTTTGAAAAACTTCCTATTCCATTTTTCTGTATTGCTACAGATATAGAAACAGGTGAATCCTTGATTATGGATAAAGGGAAATTGGCTGAAGCTGTAACTGCAAGTGGAGCTTTACCATCCTTGTTTCAACCTGTAGTTATTGATGGTAGAATTTTAATAGATGGAGGAGTTACCAATAATTTTCCAGTAGAAGAGTTGCGAGCCAAAGGCATGGATATTATTATTGGAGTAGATGTACAAGATGCTTTAAAAGATCGTGAAACATTGAAATCAGCTTTAGATATTTTATCACAGATTAATAATTTTCGCACTATTAATGCAATGAAAAATAAAGAGCCACTTACGGATATTTATATAAAACCAGATATTACTAATTTCTCGGTAATTTCATTTAATGAAGGAGAGGATATTATCGCAAATGGTGAAGCTGCAGCAAAGACTAACATTATAAAATTACAAAGCATAAAATTTCAACAGAAATCTAACGTTGAGAAGGAGATTGTTATGCCACTAGATAGTATAAAAATCAATGCTATAAATATTTCCGGTAATGAAAAATATACAAGATCTTACCTTTTAGGAAAGCTGAAATTTAAGGATGAAGAAAAAATTAGTTATACCGATTTCAAAAAAAGAATAAACAACCTAATTGCTACAAATAATTTCGACACATTTAGATATAACTTAGAGCCTAGCACAAATGATTCTGGTTATAATCTATTGGGTGAAATAAGAGAGTCAGAAACCACAACTTTTCTTAAACTTGGTGTGCATTATGATGGTTTGTATAAAAGTGCAGCACTTGCTAATCTCACTAAAAAGCGTTTACTGTTTAATAATGATATTGCTTCTCTAGATGTAGTTTTGGGTGATCACTCGAGATATAATTTTGATTATTTTATTGATAAGGGATTTTATATCAGTATTGGTTTAAAATCTCGTTACAACAGTTTTAATAAGAATATAAACCCTTTGATCGCTTTAGAGGAAGATTCACCTTTGCTGATAGGATTAAATAAAATAGATGTTGAACTTTCGGATTTTACGAACCAAGTATATTTACAAACTATTTTTAGAAAGGATTTTGCTTTGAGATTAGGTGCTGAATATAAGCGTCTTAAAATAACATCAGAGACTATTACTGAAGATAACCAGGATGATGAAATTATTTTTGAAAATACAGGCTATTTTGGCTTATTCGGAAATTTAATTTTTGATGATTACGATAACGTTCATTTTCCAAAAAACGGATTCTACTTTAATGGGGATTTTCATCTATACTTAGATGCCTCTAATTTTAATAAAGATTTTAAACAATTTTCTATAGCAAAAGCAGATATAGGTTATGCATTTAGTCTAAATGATAAAGTGGCTTTGAAAACTGAAGCTAATGGAGGCTTTAAAATAGGTGATACTTCTACAAATACCTTAGGATTTGGTTTAGGAGGCTATGGTAATAATTTTATTAATAATTTTCAGTCATTCTATGGTTATGATTATTTATCCCTTTTTGGTGATAGCTTTGTAAAGGCAACATTTACATTAGACTACGAAATTTTTAAAAAGCACCATATTCTATTAGCGGCAAATTATGCCAATATAGAAGATGGTATTTTTGAATCAGGAGAATGGCTTAGCTCACCAGATTATAGTGGTTATGCCATTGGTTATTCTTTAGAAACTTTTTTAGGTCCTTTAGAAGGAAAATATACATATTCTCCCGATACTGGTAATGGTTATTGGTTTTTCAATTTAGGCTTTTGGTTTTGATAGAATCATTATATTATTCTGCTAGCTCGTTTCAGAATATGATTTATATTTGAAATAATAAT